>NZ_JAWOTK010000010.1:5003-149301 GCF_033338855.1 Vibrio sp. Vb0937
AATCAAAAGAGTCCGTCATTCTAGCGAGCCTTAGCGAGACTAAAAATCTCGTAACAGCAAGCTCCTATTCTTTCCCGCTCAGCTTAACCACTGCTCAACCGGACGATAGATTCTGAATCACGCTCGTCCCTCGCAGTTCAGAATGACAGTGGCTTTAACAGCCTCTAAATCAAAAGAGTCCGTCATTCTAGCGAGCCTTAGCGAGACTAAAAATCTCGTAACAGCAAGCTCCTATTCTTTCCCGTTCACCTAAACCACCGTACAATCGGATGATAGATTCTGAACCACACTCGCACCTCTCTGTTCAGAATAACGATGACTTTATCAGCCTCTAAACCAAAAAGGATCGTCATTCTAGCGAGCCTTAGCGAGACTAAGAGTCTCATAACAGCAAACTCCTATTCTTTCCCGCTCAGCTTCACCACTGCTCAACCGGACGATAGATTCTGGATCACGCTCATTCCTCGCTGCTCAGAATGATGATGGCTTTAACAGCCTCTATATCAAAAGAGTTCGTCACTCAATCGAGCTGTAGCGAAACTAAGAATCTGGTATCAACAAGCTCCTATTCTTTCCCGTTCACCTAAACCACCGTACAATCGGATGATAGATTCTGAATCACACTCGTTCCTCGTTGTTCAGAATGACGATGACTTTAAGAGCCTCTAAATCAAAAGAGTTCGTCATTCTAGCGAGCCTCAGCGAGACTAAGAATCTGGTAACAGCAAGCTCCTATTCTTTCCCGCTCAGCTTAACCACTGCTCAACCGGACGATAGATTCTGGACCACGCTCATTCCTCGTTGTTCAGAATGACGATGACTTTAAGAGCCTCTAAATAAAAAGAGATCGTCATTCTAGCGAGCCTTAGCGAGACTAAGAATCTACTTTCAGCACGCACGATACTTGAAGCAATTACTCCGGCTCAGGGCCATATTGGTTTGGTCCTGATGTTCCCTTTAAGAAACCACATTCAATTAGAATCCATAAACCACAAATCAGAGAAATGGAAGCAACGAACATCTGTGGGGTCGACGGCTCTTGCGCGGCAGGGCTGGTCATTGGCGTGGCAATTCGTCCGATAATCAACGGAATATTCAGTGCTAGCCAATAGATCGATTTGTTGCGGTCGTGCCAACGCTTGGTGGTGATCGCCAAATCAGGGATCAACAGAACCACCAAGAAAATAGGAAGAAGCACATAGGAGAGAGTAGGAAGCAGTTGGCTGATACCGGCACCAAAGCCTAGAATGGACACATAGTAAATGACGTTCCAAATCCAGTAGGTTTTACGGTTTATACGTCCTTGAAAAGAAAACAGTAACTCTTTAGTCGACATCAAATTTTACCCCAAAGTAGAAAGGTTATAGATTAGCCGAGTCGATATAGTTTGGAAAGGACACCGATAGCTTGGGTGCCCACAAGGCCCATATAACAAGCAGAGCAAGGCTGAGAATTCGTAACAATAACCCCTCGCTATTCTCAGGTAATTCAGCGCAACCTAGTTCACTACCTTTTGGAAGCTATCGATATCCATGTCTCGGATATTGACCGTTAAACTGTGCACGTGACTGGCTTGCTCTTGAAGTGTCGCCATCAAGGCTCGTGACAGTTCTCGCTTTTGTTCTTGGGAGCGACCAGATAACAAATCAAAGTTGATATGGATAAAGTCGAGGCTATCTCCCTCCTCTCCTATTAACCAATTGTGGCACCGGAGCGTTCTAGATTTCACTGACGCGAGTTCAAAAAGGCCACTTTCTAACGCCGTTTTATGTAAATCCTCCAGCAACCCCTGAACATTGACGCGTTCTTCCACCGAGTTTGAATACTCTAAAACGAGATTTGGCATTTTGATTCCTTTCTACAACAATTAATTCCAGCGCGTAGTAATACCAATCTCAGCAGCAATTTCCGAGGAATGAACTACCATTCTGTCTACGCGATCACCAATCGGTTGCTTTTGACAAAAATAACAGGATCGATGCTTGGTCGAATCAACAAAGAAAGCCGGACAAGACATGACGCCAATCATGATCTGTTCACATTATTCTGTTATATTCCTACGTAGATTTTTTACATTAATTGACTATTTACATTAAAGATAAGGGAGATATTCCTATGCGTCGTCCTGTAGTGATGGGTAACTGGAAACTAAACGGCAGCAAAGCAATGGTAACTGAGCTGCTAACTGGTCTTAACGCTGAACTTGAAGGCGTTGAAGGTGTTGACGTAGCAGTCGCTCCACCAGCACTTTACATCGACCTAGCAGAGCGCGTAATCGCTGAAGGCGGTAACAAGATCATCCTAGGTGCACAAAACACTGACCTAAACAACAGCGGTGCTTTCACTGGCGACATGTCTCCAGAAATGCTGAAAGACTTCGGTGCTTCTCACATCATCATCGGTCACTCAGAGCGTCGTGAATACCACAACGAATCTGACGAGTTCATCGCTAAGAAATTCAACTTCCTAAAAGAAAACGGTCTAACGCCTGTTTTCTGTATCGGTGAATCTGAAGCTCAAAACGAAGCTGGCGAAACTGAAGCAGTATGCGCACGTCAAATCAACGCAGTTATCGACACTTACGGTGTTGAAGCTCTAAACGGCGCAATCATCGCTTACGAACCAATCTGGGCGATCGGTACTGGTAAAGCAGCAACAGCTGAAGATGCACAACGCATCCACGCTTCTATCCGCGCACTAATCGCAGCGAAAGACGAAGCAGTTGCAGCACAAGTAATCATCCAATACGGCGGTTCTGTTAAGCCAGAAAACGCTGAAGCTTACTTCTCACAACCAGACATCGACGGCGCTCTAGTTGGCGGTGCTTCTCTAGACGCGAAAAGCTTCGCAGCAATCGCTAAAGCAGCGGCTAAAGCAAAAGCTTAATCTCGTTTTTACTGAGAGTTGAAATAACAAAGGGATGCATCATGCATCCCTTTTGTTTGTGTTGTACCGTCGGAGTACCTAATAGGAAGTTCCGACTTACGCTGGCTCAGCAATTTTCACGGTTGGCTTTTTCGCGAGCTCCGCACTGGAATCTTTCTTATAAAGGTTCTCGTAGCAGTAATTTGTGGCTTCAATGTAGCCTTCTACACTACCGCAATCAAAGCGCTGACCTTTAAATTTGTATGCCAAAACACAACCAGATTGAGCTTGTTGCATCAGCGCATCGGTGATTTGAATCTCACCACCTTTACCTGGCTCTGTATTTTCAATCAGTTCAAAGATATCAGGTGTCAGAATGTAGCGACCAATAATCGCTAGATTGCTAGGTGCAGTGCCTGGCTCTGGCTTTTCAACCATGTTATCAATGCGGAAGATATCATCTTTGATCATCTCGCCAGCAATCACACCGTACTTATGCGTTTCTGATTCCGGCACTTCTTGTACCGCAACGATTGAACAGCGGAACTGTTTGTACAGCTCAACCATTTGAGCTAGAACGCCTTGGTCCTCATTCACACAAAGGTCATCCGCGAGCACAACAGCAAACGGTTCATCACCGACCAGTTCACGTCCCGTAAGAATAGCGTGACCTAAGCCTTTCATTTCACGCTGACGAATATAAGTGTAACTCGCAGAATCAATCAAAGAACGAATATCATCAAGCAGCGCTTCTTTACTTGTACCGCTAATTTGATGCTCTAACTCATAGTTTTTATCAAAGTGATCCATTAACGAGTGCTTACCACGACCCGTGACGATGCACATACCGTCCATGCCAGCTTCAATCGCTTCTTCAACACCGTATTCAATCAATGGCTTGTTCACCACTGGCATCATTTCTTTCGGCATCGACTTAGTTGCAGGAAGGAAACGTGTACCGTAACCCGCTGCAGGGAATAAACATTTTTTAATCATAACCATTACCAACTAAAAAAAGGCTCCTCTGAGGGAGCCTGTTATATTATTTTGAATATAAAGACTAATTAATCGCTACCAAACAGGTCACGGGTGTAAACTTTATCAGCCACATCAGCTAGTTCCTCAACCATGCGGTTAGAAACAATAACATCAGACATTTGTTTGAACTCTTCAATATCGCGGATAACGGCAGAATGGAAGAACTCATCTTCCTGCAGTACCGGCTCGTAAACCACTACTTCAATACCTTTCGCTTTAATACGCTTCATAATGCCTTGAATAGACGAAGCGCGGAAGTTATCTGAACCAGCTTTCATAATTAAGCGGTAAATGCCCACTACTTTTGGCTGACGTTTGATAATGGAGTCTGCAATAAAATCTTTACGAGTGCGGTTTGCATCAACAATTGCACCAATGATGTTATTAGGAACTTCTTGGTAGTTTGCTAACAATTGCTTTGTATCTTTTGGTAAGCAGTAACCACCATAACCGAATGACGGGTTGTTGTAGTGATTGCCAATACGAGGGTCTAAGCCAACACCTTCTATAATTTGGCGAGCATCAAGGTTGTGTGCTTCAGCATACGAATCTAACTCATTGAAATAAGCTACGCGCATCGCTAGGTATGTGTTTGAGAACAACTTAACCGCTTCGGCTTCTGTAGAGTCAGTAAACAAAACCGAGATGTCTTCTTTTACCGCACCTTCAACTAAAAGATTAGCGAACTTCTCTGCACGTTCGCTACGCTCACCAACGATAATGCGAGACGGGTGTAGGTTATCGTAAAGAGCTTTACCTTCACGAAGAAACTCTGGAGAGAACATAACATTCTGACAACCGAGCTCCTCTTTAATGCGCGCAGTATAACCCACAGGTACAGTCGACTTAATCACCATAACTGCATCTGGATTAATTGCCATCACATCTTTAATCACTGCTTCAACTGAAGAAGTATTAAAGTAGTTCGTTTGAGGGTCATAATCCGTTGGTGTAGCAATAACAACAAACTCCGCGTCTTTGTAAGCCAGCTCTTTATCTAGCGTCGCGATAAAGTTGAGTTCTTTGTTTGCAAGGAAATGTTCGATTTCCGCATCAACAATTGGAGATTTCTTGTCATTCAACAAGTCCACTTTTTCTTGGATAATATCAACCGCCACAACCTCATGGTTTTGTGACAATAACATGGCATTGGACAAACCGACGTAGCCCGTGCCTGCTACAGCAATTTTCATTTTTATTTCCTATTATTTAACTGACGCTAGCATATCAAAACACCGACACTCTCGGTAGAGTGCGGCGATTAACTAAAAGCCTAACTAGCAACACAACTTAATTCAATTGAGTACCCAAGTAACGCAAATAAGCATTGCGAATGCGAAGCTTGTTCTGCTCAAAGTACTCTTGACCATAACGGCCTCGGTTAAAGTAGCGGCGAAGCATACTATTATCCATCACGAGTTCATCACCCTGGCCTGCTGCCAAATAGTTTGTATCGTTGCCAACTCGAGTCGTAACGTTGAAATCATAAGCCTCGTTACCACGAACTTGTATCACTCCCGGCGACATATCGCGCCATGGCGTTAATGGCAGTTTTACTGACACAGTGACAAACTGCTCTTCGTCTGTATCATTAAACTTTGTCACCTGATAACTTGCTGATACTTCTATGTCTTCAAACCAATGTGATGTCGTGAATTTTGCGCCAACATCCCCTTTCCAAAACTCGCCAGCAGTTGCGTTAAACTGCCAATCCCACTCTGGCATAGAGAATGTGTAACGAGTTAAAAAGGTTTGGCGGTCTGGATTCGCATAACCATTTTTGTCTTTTTCGTCTTGATGTTGGAAGTAGCTCATCTCTAGTCCCAACTCATGGTTGCCCGATTGAGAGAACCAAGCTGATTCGCTGCGTGCACCGATATAATCCGACTTAACCAAGCCTAGAGAGACCTGGTTAGCAATATCGACATATGGTAAACGGAAGAACTGATGCACCATTGCACGATCAATCTCGTTCTCGTACGCGCTGTCTTCGAAATACCCACCTTCTTCAAAATCGTCACTTTCTGCTAAAGGTAAAATATGACGAACATCAATTGCCGCGCCAGACCATAGGTAGGTGTATAAGTTGCTAGACATAGCAAAAGAGTAATCATACACACCGTACTCGGTTGCAAAACCATGCCTTACCATAGGAGAAAGCACGATCTGCGAATCTAAAGTGCCTGAATTAACTCGCTCCGTTTTCCAATCAACCATGTCTAATCTTTCCGGTAAATCGCGCGTGATAAACTGAATGTCATCACAAGCTGCGCTACCATTGACAAAACTTTGGTAACAGTTAGCGTCAGACAAAACGCTGACCACTGGTTTTTGGTTGGCAAGCATCACAAGTTCAAATTGATCCGATGCAGCGCCTATATCTTGCGCCGCATTTTGACCTAAATGACTAGACACAATACCCAGAGCGACACCTAGTCCGTCAACTTGGTTATGGTTGTAGCGGCGGTTTTCTACAGCCACCACAACTTTGCCATTTGATACGCCCACTTGAACATTAACGAAGCCTTCATTTTTTAACGCACTAACCAAAGAGGAAATTGACGCTTGTTGCGCTTTGTTTTGCTCAACGACTAAACGATCCATTAACGTCATATTATTCTTCGCGTAGTCGCGAGAGCGAGAGTATTCCGTTATCAATGGCATCGAGAGTGCAGCACTCCAAACGCTTGAACCATCCGATTCATGACCAGAATAAATCTGGTAACTTAATGAGGCGGTTATATCATTAGGCAGTAAATTATCGGGAGTAAACACTTTTATAGAAGAGTTAAATTCTACTGAATCGTACTCTCCTACTAGTTGAACAAAGTCAAAAGGTTGGTATTCAAAGCCACCAAAAGGGCCATCTAGAACACCCATCAAACGCTCTTCTGACTGACCGAAACCAGCAGAAACCCTTAAGGGAAGTGCATTAAACGTATAATCAGCGACGGCAAAATTAGTCATGAGCTTATTTGCAGCCCCACCGACATCTTGCATACCCAAAGCAAAATCTAAGTTCTCATTCCCCCAAAAATTGGGAACCTGATACTTCAGTGATAATGATAAATCTCGAATACCGCCACAGCCTGTTTTAAAACAGTTCGAGTTATAATCATAAGTAACGATACTACCATGAGCCTCTAACCCTTCAATGAGGCCGAAAGATACTTTTATAGAATCTAAACCTTGCACCTCGTCAAGCCAAGGGCGCCCTTGGGCAAAAGATACACCAAAGTCGCCATACTCTTTAACTTGAGCATTAGGGTTAAAAACCAGTCCACTAAAGCTTTGGTTAGAATTTAGCGTCTGCAATTCGTTTGCCGCGACGCCACAACTACAAGCCAACGATAGGGTAATTATCGTTACTTCATCCACTGAAATCTTTTTGATCATAACTCTTTATTTTATTTAGTTTTGCTAGCTGGCACTGAGGCCTTCTGCTTGAGTTTTTTCTTTTTGAAAGCAATCTTCCACTGCGTCCAAGTATTTTTGTATGACTAACTGCTCATCAAACTCTCGTTCAACTTTTTGACGACTGAATTGTCCCATTGTTAACCTTTCTTGATGAGTGAGGTTGATCACCAAATCCAGTTTTTCAATTAAACTCTCTGTCGAACGAGGAGCACATAAATAACCATTGACTCCATCGTCAACCGTTTCACGACAACCAACATTGTCAGTTGTTACTATGGGTTTCCCCATTGCCGCCGCTTCAAGTAACGATTTAGGTACTCCCTCTCGATAGAATGAAGGAAGCACCATGCAATCTACCTTCGCAATCTCCTCTTCTACACAATCAGAAGTGCCAAGATAACTTACAATGCCTTCATCAACCCACTTTTGCATATCACTACTAGAGACAGCTGAAGGGTTATTAACATCAAGAAAACCTAGTAATCGAAATTCAACCTTATCACCATGTTTAGACTTCAATGCACGAGCCGCTTCAACGTAGTGACCAATGCCTTTGTCGTACAACATTCTGGCAATCAATAAAAAGCGAATTACACCGTCATCATTTGCAGGGCTAACTTGAAAACGGTTGAGATCAGCTCCCGAACCAGGTAAACGATCAACAAGATACGATGGCGCTAACCGGTTCTCCAAAAACAACGTTTTATCGTCTTCATTTTGAAAGAAGATCTTACTTGCTTTAGATTGGCTCATTTTATACAGCAATCTGGCAATCTTAGACGTAAGGCCTTCATTAATAAAGACCATACCTAAGCCGGCAATATTATTGACCGACTTAGAGCCAACAAAATGCCCAGCTAACGTACCGTAGATATTATTCTTTGGAGTAAAGTTCAGTACCACATCGGGTTTGACGCTCTTAAAGATTTTGATAAATGAGAAAAACGTACCAATATCTTTAACAGGATTTGTACCCCCTTGGTCAATGTTGATATGACAAAAGCTTGCTCCAAGTGATTCAAGCTTCGGTGAATAATCATCTTTAGGGGCTATAGCTACAACCTGATAACCAGCGTCCAACAACGCCGTAATGGTGTTTCTTCTGAAATTATATAAATACCAACTTGTATTTGCTGAAATCGCAACCGTTTTCATCTAACTACCTAAACCTTATAAAACTCGCGATACCAATCAACTAAGGCTTGAACGCCTTGTTTAAGACCAACTTGAGGTTTATAGCCAGTCGCTTCGAATAAATCAGAGGTATCAGCATAAGTCTTATACACATCACCAGGCTGCATCTCGCGGAAGTTCTTTTTCGCTTCAATACCAAGCGCAGATTCGATTTCCGTGATGAAGTCCATAAGGTTAACTGGACTACCGTGACCGATATTGTAAACAGAATATGGAGCAGAACTAGAAGCAGGCGTACCGGATTCAACGGTCCAGTCGTCATTTCTTTGAGGGATAACCTCAGAAATACGTACAATACCTTCAACAATGTCGTCAATGTAAGTGAAGTCTCGCCACATATCGCCATTATTGTTTATATCAATTGTATCGCCCTCTAATATCTTCTTAGTGAAAATAAAAGGTGCCATGTCAGGACGACCCCATGGACCGTAAACGGTGAAGAACCGCAATCCAGTGGTCGGTAAGTCATACAAGTGAGAATATGAGTGTGCCATTAACTCATTTGATTTCTTCGTCGCCGCATACAAAGAAACTGGATGATCAACCGTATCACTTGTTTCAAAAGGTGTTTTTTGATTCAAGCCATAAACAGAAGATGACGATGCGTAAACTAGATGCTTAACTTTTGAATGTCGGCAACCCTCTAGGATGTTTAGGTGACCAACTAAGTTAGAATCCGCATAGGCCATCGGGTTTTCTATAGAGTATCTCACACCAGCTTGAGCTGCTAAGTGGATAACACAATCAAACTGGTTGTTAGCGAAGAAATCAGCTACAGCTTGTCTATCCGAGAGATCCATCTTTACAAATTCGAATCGCTCACTATTATTGATCGTCAGTAGTCGAGCTTCTTTAAGATTAACATCATAGTAGTCATTAATATTATCTACACCAACAACACTCGCACCTTTACTCAAAAGCACTTCAATGGTTTTAGCGCCAATAAAACCCGCTGCGCCAGTTACTAAATATTTCATTTATCAAATTCCTTCCAATAACTACCTAATAAGACATCTGCATCTTTACTTGAAAGTGGTTCCCAACCACTACCATGACAAAACGTTAGTTCTCCAAAATAAACCTTTCCATCGACGTTATACATATCAACTCGAACGTACTTAAAAGGTTTCGCTAATTTTTTTGCTAGTGAAACCACGTCAGGCATATTAATTGGAAACTCGTAGGAATCATCAACTGATTCATACTTGGGTTGTATAGCAAAATCTAACTTTTCTAAATTCTCGGAATACAGTGATCTTTTATGATTACTAAACCGGTCACTATCAACCTGAATTATTACTTTTTCCTGGTTACTATCGTCCCCTTGAAAAATATGCAATTTGTAATCGGATGGCAGAGAACCATCTTTATGCATTAATAACTCCTCCATGAGTACTTGAGGCGTTTCAAGATCATAGAAATTTTCATCAATCTTTTGTCCTATTTTTACTTTTAGGTAACGATTGAATTGTGCTGATAATGCATTTAAATCTGTTAATTTTGACTTATCAAGTACTACTTTAACATTCTCACCACCACCTCCATTACTCGTTTTGATAACAAACTTATCAGGAGCTTTGTGAAAGAAATCAGGCGTTACATGAGTTGTTTTAGCAATTAAAGGAATTAAATGTTCTTTACCAATAGTATCTTCGACGTATTTTCTCACAGTATACTTATCAACATAACGAGAGAAGCTTAATGATTGTGAATCTAACTTTCGAGCAAATACTTTTTCTGAAAATGTACTAGGAGATATAAAGTCTGGATAATACTTATGAGTTATAACAAATCTAATTTTATTATAAACATTGGGAGTAATAACCAATCTAAGAACATCTCTAGTTATATTCTTTAATTCTTTTTTCAGATTCATTACTCAAATCATCCATATTCTTCATTATACTTTCAAAGCCATTTACGAAACCATCGTAATCAAATTTATCTTTCACATATTGAGTTCTTTGATTACGACAAGACAACACATCATCATCAATCGATAGAATATTTGAAGTAAACTCATCAACAAAGGTGTCATCACTGGCTTTTGTTTTCGTAATTAAGCCAATACTCTCGTTAACTAATACATCATTAATTCCATCAACTAGAGAAGAGCAAACAAAGCACCCTGCATTAAGTGCCTCTATAACGACTCTAGGTAGTCCTTCTTTGTGACTAGCGAATAAAAAAACGTCAGATAAAGACAAGTATTCATTAACAAAAGGAGTATATGGGACTATTATTACATTATCTTTTAGCCCAGAATCGTTTATTAAATTTAACACCTCGTCCTGATACTTAATGTCAATTTCAGTAGGTGGGCTTCCGATCATAAGTAATACATCACCATCTTTGTAGACTTTACCAAAAGCTCTTACAATATCTAGCTGATTTTTCCTTATACAAATACTTCCAACTGTAATATAAACTTTATTATATTTTTCTATTGTTCCTTTTATTTCTTCGACTGCGCTATAGTCCAAGATTTTAAAATTAAATCCTGTATTCAAAATAGTTAGCTTTTTTTGATATCGCTGCTTTTCATTTTCTGACAGAACATCACTACAGTCACTAGATATAAGAATTATCTTATTTGAAAGGGCTGCGGCGATTGAGGATATAAACTTAACTCGGTCATTGATCCTTACATACCAAGAAACTCTATCCCTTAAAATAAAAATAATAGGAAGGTAGAATAGAAAGCTGCGAATGTCATTCACACATATATAATCAGACTTTCCAATCAAGTTAATATTAAAAAGTTGCTTAATCCATAAATATATTAGCAGAAAAGGATATACAACCTTTTGGTAAAGTTTAAATTTACTTCTCGGCTTTAACAACAGTTCAGGAACAGGAAGAACAAATGAATTTATTCCTAAATCATTGGACTTCTGAGCTAACGGGCCGTTTTTAGATGTAATTAAACTAACATCCAAATATTCTTTACTATTTAATCCAGAAGCTAGCTCCAACATACTTTTTGGAGCTCCGTAAAGTCCCTTATAATAACTTTCTATAAAAATAATTTTTTTCATTAAATTAAATACTCTTTATGAATTTTTCATATTGACTCGTAATTTTCTCTAATGAGTATTTCTCGGTCGTATGATATATATCGTTATAGTTCCAAGACTTATTGATACAAAAAGACATCGCTTCTGCTAACTTTTCTACTGATAGATATTCAACTAATATACCATTATGATCATTAATTATGTCTCTCGGACCGCTTGGACAATCATAAGAAACTATAGGCGTCCTATATAATATAGATTCTAACAATACATTAGGGAATCCTTCATTGAATGAAGATAAAACTGTTAATTTTGCATTTTCATAATAAGGTTTAGTATTTTTTTGATGACCAGCAAATGAAACATTACTCTCTATCCCAAGTTTTCTCGAAAGTTGCATTAAACTTTCTTTTTCTGGTCCATCGCCTACTATAACCAATTTATAATCAGGGAATGTATTTAAGAACAGGGAAAATGCTTTTATCGTATCTTTAACGTTCTTCTGCTTTACTAATCTTCCCACATACAAAATATAATTTTCTTTTTTAACTTCTTTGTCGACGCCACTTTTAAAACGATCTATTGGATTATTAATGACAACATATCTTTCATTAACAGAATAGTTATCATCCATGTCCTTTTGTATACCAGTAGACTGGAATATATAGCCGTCGATATATCGATAAAAGGCCTTCATCAACGGACTGACTACGTATTGATACTTTTTGCTTTTATGTTTGATTGTTACGCTAAGTGTATTATTTATTCTGCTAATGATTTTTACATTATATTTAAATAATTTCTTTATTAGGAGAGCTACTAAACTGAGCTCATGATTAAATATTAAAGCAGAATGTCCATTGATGTCTTTTAAAACTTTTTTCAACTTCCAAAAGCTTTTTAATGTACTCGTTTTGCCTAGATAAACAATTTTTACTTTATCAGACACCTCATAAGAAGATCCTTCATCATCTAAAACAAAAATAGTAACATCATTTTTATCTTGAGATAGCCTTGAAGATATTTGGCAGCATACCTTTTCTGTGCCACCACCGATAAGAGAATTTATAATAATATAATAATTCATAGATTTTACTTAGACTGAATGGCTATGTTTCATGTTTTTCCTAATAAAAACATAGAAAATATATATTAAAAATATGAAACTAGTATATTTTAATTTCGTAATTAATATCACAAGACTACATAAGAAATGACGATTACTCTTCAAGTTAAACTTTAGAATTCCAAGTAATAGTATCAGACCGATGACACCAAATTTCATGAGAATAAAAGTACCCAAACCATTATCATTTAATGCAGGTAATCCTTGTCTTGCCCAAGATGCTCCTGGATTATTAACTAGATACTCAATTTCACGAGGAACTCCTACGGGCCCACTACCAAAAAATATATCAAGCATAGACTGATTAAATATCACATCAAAAAGTCCTAATCGCATACCAATAGCATCATAATTTCCTGACGTTCTCAAAACTAGCAAATCAATAACAAATGGAATAAGGGTAACAACCACTGTAGTTGCTAATAAAAACTTCAGCTTATAGTTCTCTTTGTTGTTTTTGATAAAATACATAAGAAAGAATGCACAAAAAATAGAAGCAAAAGAAAGAGACAAGAACAATGAGGCTAATAATGCCTTATCCAATTTATCTATTTTATTTGTTATATGATATCGCAATATAAACAAGCAGATAACAAAAGCGCTATATGTTGATGGCTCATTATAAAATCCAGTAGGTCTGTATGTATTACCAATGATAGGTAAGCGAACTCCCCAAGTATAACGAGATGCTTCGCCGGTGAATGGCTGTAGAAGATCAATGTAATAACCAGTCGAATAAACCACTATTAATTGAAAAAAGAAGACCGACACATGAATAGCAATTACAATCTTTAAACTATCTGCCAATACTTTACTTTCAAGACCACTAATATAAAAGCATATAGCTATCAATATTAATTTAAAAACCATAGTTCCGAAAAAATCAATGGAACCATAATTGGTCATATTATTTACATATGATAACCATTCATAATGAGAAAAAATGGAAACAGTCATTATTAAAAAAGAAATAGAAAAGAAAACCTTAAGTATATTCTTATTTAAGTAAGACTTGGGATGAATGATGAAATATATAAAAAGTATAGCAAATATAATTATAAGACGTGTGTTGTCGTGATTCTCTAGAGAAAGAAAAAATATTGATAAAGCTAGAGTGGCTTTTTTTAAAGTATCTTCATTAAGGATCATCAGAAATCTTATATATTAATTTTGGTCAAAAATAATAAACTAAAGATTAGTTTTTTTTTGATAAGGATTATTTTCATCGTCAAATACCCATAAACTGCCTAACCACTTGTCATAATGTATTGAAGAGAATTTTTCACATCCAGAACCATGAGCAAATGTCATTTCCCCAAAGTATATTTTTCCACTAACATTATATAGGTCAACTCGAGCATATGAGAAAGGTTCTGCTAGCTTCCTAGCAATTACTACCATCTCTTCAAAATTATTAGGCTTTTTAAGGTCAGTATGAATGCAAGGTTTCTCTAGAGAAAATGGCAGCCAATTCAAGTTTTCGTCAAAAAATGAGCGTGTATGATTGGTATTTCTATCAAAATCCACATGCAATACAACTTTTGCCTCTCCAGACTTTTGTTTAAAGACATGAAACTTAAAGTCTTTTAAATCATTCGCTCCATTTTCATCATAGAGACGCTCTTCGATTAAGATCTTAGGTTCAATTTGGCTATACCACGTTTCTCCTTTAGTCGCTCCATAATCTACTTTTAATTGACTATTTAGATCTTCAACTATTGAAGCAAGCTTATTTTGACTTATTTTATCATCAATGACATAAACAGGCCCTGAGTTATGGTTTGCTTTAAGGACTAAACCTTTATGCTTTTTTAAAAGATCATTAGTCAAATCAACACTGATGCTTTCTCCCGTATATAATGTTGGGATAACAATTTTAGAGCTAACTAACTTTTCAACGTGATCTTTTACAAGAATTTTATCCGCATACTGCGAGAACTTAGATGCATTTGAGTATTTTTTTCTATGAAGAACTTTCTCGTTATAAGTTTTAGGTCTAGAAATTTTTGGGATATAATTGTTAGCAAGAATAAACCTTTTAGCAAAAGCTAGACTTCTATATGTTTTAAATCTTCTAAGATAACTTTTCATTATAAATTCTTTTATAGCTCAATGTATAATTAAAAAACAAAATTGCTCTAGCAGTAAGCAATCCTAAAGCACAACCTATAACCGAAAATTTATAGATGAGAAAAAATACGATTACAGCTGACAGTATCGATGTTTTAATCGCTATATTTCGATATTCAACATCTAGGTTATTAGGCAAAAAATAACCAACACTAAAGGAGTTCGAGATTGCAACAAAGATCAAGCTAGTTGAAATTACTTTTATATATATATCACTCTCTAAGCTCACACCTAGAATAACTTTGATCAGGTCGGAACCAAAGAAAAACAATATTAACACACAAGGAATGACGATTAATAAATTCAAAAAAAGAGTAGGTTTAAATCCATTTTTGTTTCTTGAGGTAATTGGATATATTGATTTTGCGACAACATTTTGCAACATAAATATCACACCACATACTTTCAATGATATTGCAAAGTTCGCAAATTCTAACTTGTCCGCATAATTACCTAATAACATTAGTGGAATAGCATTATATAAATTGGGGGCTAATAAACCAATGAATACGCTTAATCCGTCATTAACTGTTCTTTTGATATTATTTAAAGAAAACAATTTAATCTGATAGCGACTTCTCAGAAAAAACAGCAATAATATAGAGGTAATAAAGATGGGAATAGTTGTGAAAAGTACAAGAAGGAAGAAATCATCTTTACTTTTTATAAAAACAACAATTGCTATAAGAAGTAGGATCTTATTAGAAATCGATGCAATCGATAGATATTTGGTTAGTGCTGCTCCTTGGAAAAACCAAGCGGAAGTCAGAAGATATCCCAAAATATAAAGAAAAAGAGGGATCAAATACCATATAGAGTTAAATACATTTACAACATATAACGAGGAAAATAAAAAGAACACACCAGATAAAACAAACCGCAACCCTTGATAATCAGCATAAGCTGTTTCTAAAGCTAATTTATTTGCTCTATTTTTTGCAGCCGCTCTAACGCCTGAATATTGGACACCATAATCAATGATTGTATGACCAAATGTAAGCATTGTTACAAATAAAAGGTATTGTCCATACAACTCTAAACCAATAGCTCTTGTGATAATTGGCATGGTTATAATAGGTATCAACATGCCCAGAAAGTCAATCGCTCCTAGGCTAAGAACATTTGATAGAAGTTCTTTTTTATTTTTTTTTAACATTCACTTACCGATGATAAACCAACTGCATTTAAAGCCATTTATAATAAGAAGCATAATACTTCCTACTTTACACATTAAAAATGAAGAACTAACGCTATGATTTACTTCATTTCAGTCCCCATTAGTGCCGGCTTTTTGAACATACGATTTATCCATGCTGAAACTCTCCATATGTGACTAATAATGGAGAAATAACACGCAAACAGAATTATAAAGGCGAGGAACATTGTAGATTCACTGACATCAGTAAAGTCAGCCCACAAGCCGATAGCGGCACAAATTGATGCCATCGAACAGATGAAAATTAACGTTGCACCTGGAGAAAGCCCAATACGCTGACAAATATGGTGTAGATGTTCTCTGTCTGGTTGGAATGGTGACTGACCTTTACGAATACGACGGATCATAATGGTTGCCATGTCCATCAACGGTAAAGCTATTAGCCACAGTGCTGTGACTGGCTTGAAGGCTACCGCTCCTGGTTCTTGCGTGCCGCGAATCAGCATCCAGACCACTGTAAAGCCGATAAACATACTGCCAGCATCACCCATAAAGATTTTAAAGCGACGACCAAGTGGGAAACCTAAGTTCAGGAAGATGTAAGGAAGCATCGCAGTCACGATCATTAAACAGATCGTGGCTAAATATTCGTTTCCGTTGTAGGCAAACACAATACCTAATGCTGTAAAGGTGACCGAGGCTAACCCGCCCAGCAAGCCGTCTATGCCATCAACCATATTAAATGCGTTAATTGCGCCTATTACCGCAATAACGGTGATCACTGCGCCAGCGACTTCATTAAGGGCAATGGTTTCGCTCCCCATCAAGTAGCCTAAATCGTGTAAGCTGTGGCCTCCGATGTAAATCATCGCAAGGGATATTCCTGCTTGGATAATAAGACGAATTTTGAAACTTACATCGTAGTAGTCATCTAATGCGCCGAGCACTATAAGCACAGCCGAACAAGATAAGTAGAGTGATAGGTTGTCATTCATTGGTAGGAACAGAAGGAACCCGACCAGTATAGTAGAGAAAATGGAGATGCCTCCTACAAGGGGTACTACTCCTTGGTGGAGCTTTCTTGCATTGGGTTTATCTACTAGACCTACGCGCTTAGCAACTTTGCGCATAACAAAAAGTAGAACGAACGACAAAATAAATACAAATAAATATGCATTATTCATGGTAGCCAACTGTGTTATTAAATAAGTTTGAGGTAAATCTATAACGCATCCGACTGATTCCCTTTACGGATTCCATTGCATCACAGGTCCGATACTGCTGATTCTTGCTTCGCTCGTATCTAGACACGCCGAACTCTAAGAATGAGCAGGTGATTTTTTGGCGTGACAAACCCACATTAGCCAACGTGGGTTGTAACGCATTGCAAACGCTAATTTCTAATATTGAATATGTAAGTAACTGAGTTCCACCGACACTAGCTCGTGACGGTCATCGGTTCTCAGCCTTTTATAGGCAGGCCAAATACAAAGCTGAATACACTAACTAACGGTTTGGGCCGGTAGTTATGTACTTCTATAAACCTAGTATTTGGTTTTGATAGGTATGAGAAATGGAGATTTAAATTGTAACCTATGCCTAACCAACATTTGCTCGCCACTTTGTTAGCTTTGAGCGTCCCTCTGACAAAAGGGAATTACATAAATTTGTAATAGTTCTCGTTTTTTATAAATCAATCTTGCCAGAAATGCACTTAGGTGCTTATTATTATTAAAAATTATCTTGCTTGGTCTCTCATCTGTTAGGAAAGAGACTAACAGATGATTTGGGCACGCTACCGCCCCTAGGTCTGGCTCCTAGAAGCAAGTTTTAGACGTAGTGTTTAATGGTTGCGTTTCCAAACAGGAGACGAATTGTATAGTAAACACGTTGCAACTAAAAGTAGAACGTGTAAAAAGCTTGCAAAAAAATGTCTTTTTTCTGACACTTAACTCGCCATAAACGTGACGCTTTTTTTTGTTGGCTTACTAATTATTAAACTCCTTCCGGCATAGCTGATATTTGTATAGCTAGCGCGTTAATCTCAGAAGTCTAAGTGAAAATAGTTGCAATAATATGAATTGCATCACAACAGGTTGCAATGCTACACAGTCAAATTTATGACGAATATCTAAGTCTCTCTAAACTTTCGGTTTTGCTGTTTTCTTACTCTCATTATCCTTGCCTACAATACGCTCACTTATTCACCACTTTCTGCTTACCTTGTTCATTGCGCGATTGACTGAGCCGTCTTTACGTCGCGAGGTGTCGCTATATATAAAAGCAAATACTCGTAAGCGTGGGTTAACAAAGGAAAAGGCGTCGTTTCGTTATGAAAGTACTGCACCACGGTGGGAAAAATACGGTTACTGGCTCTTGTCACGAGCTCGTATTACAAAATGGAAGTGTGCTGATCGACTGTGGTTTGCTACAAGGTCAAGATAATGCTCAGCAGGAGAGTTTGAATATCGACTTTTCTATCTCTGATCTCAAAGCGGTTGTTCTAACCCATTCTCATATCGATCATGTTGGTCGGCTACCTTGGCTATTGGCTGCAGGTTATAAGGGTCCTATCTACTGTACGGAAGCCACTGCTGAGCTCGTACCGCTTATGTTAGAAGATGGATTAAAGCTCCAGTTAGGCATGAGGCGCCATCAAAGGGACAGCTTGCTCGATTTTATTCGAACGCTTATTCGCCCTTGCTCTTACTCCCAATGGATAGAGATAGAAGAACATACCTATCTTCGCTTTCAACCAGCAGGACACATTTTAGGGTCTGCATATGTTGAGTTTCATTTATCAAACAATGAAGTTGTTGTGTTCTCAGGGGATTTGGGACCTCGTAACACGCCTCTCCTACCTGATCCGGTATCGCCTGAAAAAGCTGACTATTTGTTTATCGAGTCAACATACGGCAATAAAGTTCACGAAGATGTTGAGTCTCGCAGTAGGCGATTGCTTTCTATTATTGATCATGCACTTCAGGATGGTGGCGTAATTGTTATACCTGCTTTTAGCGTCGGGAGAACTCAAGAGTTACTGTTTGATATAGAACAGCTTATTCATGAGCACGCCTTGCAAGATTCTCTGCCTATTATTCTCGATTCTCCTTTGGCTAAAAAGGTAACTACTACCTATCGGCAATTTAAAAAGCTTTGGGGAGCTGAAGCGAAAGAGCGGATCGAGCATCACCGACCCCCTCTTGCGTTTGATCAATGTATTACCGTCGAAAGCCACACTGACCATTTAAAACTCGTCAATCGACTCGCAAGCACGGCAGAAGCTGCTATCGTGGTTGCGGCCTCTGGTATGTGTGAAGGTGGACGTGTCGTCAATTATTTAGAAGCATTGCTGCCAGATAAAAGAAATGATGTGCTATTTGCAGGCTATCAAGCAGAAGGGACGTTAGGTCGGCGAATTCAGGATGGAGAAGAGAACATATTGATTGAAGGAAGGCGCGTTAGAGTGGAGGCTCAAGTACATACCATGTCAGGTTACTCTGCACATGCGGATAGGGACGATTTAATACAGTTTGTTTCTGGTATTCCTACTCCTCCGAAAGAAGTTCACCTTATTCATGGTGAACAAGCGTCGAAAAGATCGCTTTATCAACAACTGATAACCCTCGGATATAACTGCGTTATATAGTGAAATGAACAATCATTTAATTTCGAGGCAATATAATATATCGCAAACATAGTTTTTCGAATTCATTGATATAACTTCGTTAAGATTCAAAAACAAGTCATAGACAAGGACTCAGGTTCAAGAAAATTAACAAAGTTATGAGCATGTTCTGGATTAAGGGATATAATTTCTATACGAAATAAATTATAATCGCCGACTTGTAAGCAATTGGCTAGTCGATAACAACTTATTCCATTCCTATGACAGACAGTATGAGCGACACGCTTCAAGAACGAGAAGCTTCTGAATTAACTAAGCATAATTCTATCAGCATAACATCAGCATTGGACGAGTTATCCGCAAGTGAATCAAATGCTTGCCTTTATATCTACTGTCCAAAAGAAGACGAAGCAAAAATTGCTCAAGTGCTTAAGAGGCATCCTGAGATTAACGCTCAGGTTAATAACTATGCTCTTAGAGACTTCAAGAGCAAAACGCTTTGCCACTTCAAAAGCTCGCATCTAGATCCTGAACAGCAAGCATTTCTTGTCGCGGCGACAGAGCTAGGTGCTTGGGTTGAGCCATTGGTGAGCTATTTTGACCGTTCACTCGGATATACTGAAACTGAGCTTTTGCACAGCGGCTACTTCTTACACCAAAAAGCTTTTTCTATCCTTTCTAATCGCAAGAACAGCTGGCAAAAACGCTTCATCGATCTGTTGTTTGTTTTCATGCTGTCATGGGTTGCTATTCCAGTAGGGCTTATTACGGCACTACTCATTAAGCTTGAATCGCCAGGTCCGGTATTCTTTAAACAGCGTCGTACCGGCCAGTATAATGAAGAGTTTGAAGTGATTAAGTTTCGCTCGATGCGGAACGATGCAGAAAAGAACGGAGCCCAATGGGCAACAAAAAATGACGCCCGCGTAACGAAAGTCGGCTGTTTTATTCGTAAAACTCGCATTGATGAGCTCCCTCAGTTAATCAACGTACTAAAGGGAGAGATGTCGATGGTTGGCCCTCGCCCAGAACGTGAAGTGTTCATCTCTGAGTTGGAAAAAGCCATTCCTTACTATCGCTTTCGTCACGCCGTTAAACCTGGGGTCACTGGCCTAGCTCAAGTAAAATACCCTTACGGCGCATCGGTAGAAGACGCTATTTGGAAGCATAAATACGATGTCTATTATATCAAACACCAAAACTGGATGATGGAAGTGAAGATTCTTTTCCTCACAGTCAAAACAGTGTTATTTGGGATGGGTCGCTAAAACACGGCGAAGTTAATCGAACGGATCACAGGTATAAAAAGAGCAGCGCCTTACGGTCGCTGCTCTTTTTGTGTGTATATTCTGTAAGCTCTATCGAGGATTAAGGAAACTAAGATTTGCGCTTAGTTCGGTGTTTCATCGTACCTTTAACGGCATAGACAGAAAATGTAAATAGGCTTCTTGGCAAGCTCAAGCCTACTACGTCTCTGTAGAACTTCCATTGATATGACAAAACGCTAAATTTGTTAGCTGTCATACCACTATCCATCCGATACTTTGCTAATGGTTTAGGTAGACAGTACGCTTTAGGAGTATCTTTCAGTATATCTAACCACAATCCCATATCCTGACGTTTACGAATAAGCGGCATATAGCGCTTACCGAGTGCCTGTGCATCATAAACGGCGGTCAGGCACCCGATAACATTACTGTACATAAGTTTTTTATACGTTGTATATTCGGGAGCAGTTACAACACTCAGCTCTTCTTCACTAGTAAAACGGCTGTAGTGAGTGTATGTGAGTGGGTAGTTATTCTCCAGCATGAATGGAATTTGCTCTGCGAGTTTGTCTTCTGTCCAAAGGTCGTCAGAATCCAAAAAAGCAATAAATCGCCCTCTTGCTTTTTTTATAGCAAAATTCCGGCTCGCTCCTGCACCTAGGTTTTCTTTGTTCTGATATACACGAATGTTATCGTATTTATCAGCATATGTTTGAATGACTTGCCAAGTATTATCGGTAGATCTGTCATCTACTATTATAAGCTCCCAGTTTTTATAAGTTTGGGATAGTACACTTTGAATGCTTTCTAAAATGGTGCCATCAGAGTTATATGAAGGCATGATTATAGAAACAAGGGAATGGCTCTTTTGCATTATACTGACTTTTTAATCATCCATACTTATACAAGTTAATTAAACTAGAGGTTATCCCCAGAACACTTCTGAGGATAATTGCTATCATTTAATTTTCTTAAAAATTTCATCCCACATTGCTTTTGTTTGAGCTTTGTACTCAGCAATTTTAGTGTTGTAGCTCTCTTCTTTTACCGTCGAGATAGATGAGTTTAATGCAGCCTTGAGCTCTTCTTTTGACCATTCCGGCTTTGCTAAGAACTCGGCACGGTTGTATTCAGCAAAAAGGTTCTCGTACTTATGGCTCCAGCTCGTACCTACACAAGGAATACCTTGAGTTAATGCACTTACACAGCCATGGAAGCGAGAGCAAATAATGCCTCGGCTTGAGCCAATCAAACCTTTCACTTTTAAAGGATTAGTCTCTTGAATAATTTCAATCGGATGAGGAGTTGCCGCTTTGACTTTTTCACAAAGCTCGCCATCGTGTTTGCCTTCATGGTTTAAAAGTACTGGCGTGTAACCTAGCTCGACAATGTTTTCCACAGACTCTACTAAGAAGTCTAGGTAACGTGATTTCCAAGTCGTATTTGTATTGCGCTCGTTTACCATATTGTAGTTAGGGATGATAAACACAGTGTTGTTGTATTTCGCGTAATCTTCTTCAAGCTCACCTTTCACTAGGTTCGTAAAGTCAGGCGCAATTTTTAACTTGGATGTATCTTCAAGGTGAGGTCGAATACCATCAAAGCTGCTCTGCTCGCGAGCAAAAATCAATGCCGCTTTACTAAAGCCATCTTTTACTGCTGCTTGTTTTTCTGGGTCAGCAAACGGGCCTAGTGCTTGAGGCATGAAAATGAATGTTTTGTTGTGTTTTGCTAGTCGCTTAACTTCTTTAGCTACCGCTTCTAAGTGTTTAGTCGGCCATTGATCACCATAAGCAAAACCAGATGCATCCAGCACCACATCCACATCTGCTTCTGTCACAATACCCCAATTGGTTTTTAGCCACTTTCTAATTTTTGTCGGTAGGTGGTAAGACAACTCGTTTAAGTCCAAAAAGCGCTTTTTCAAAGACAGTTTCTGATAAGCGTTGACCTCAGCACGCGCTTTATATGGCGAGTTACCATTAGGTGCCAAAACAATCTCTGCACTCGGATCAAACTCATTCAATTTTTGAATAACAGCGTGCAACATAAGCTCCGCGCCTTTGTTAACAAATTGAACACCTTTAATTTCAACGATCATTATTTCACTACCTTTATTAAATCTGAGTTGTCTTTTTTGTGAGAGAACGGGATAAAGCCTTCTGGGTCTGCATAACCTACTGACATCAGCATAACCGTACGTTCGTGAGACTCTAAGCCTAGCAGTTTTTCAAGTCTCTTTTCACGGTCTTCTACATCTGGCCAGTTGATCATACAAGAGCTTAGCTCCATTGTTTCCAGTGCTAGAGCGAATTGCATTGCCACCAATGAACCATCAATGTAAATAACGTGACGATCTCGCTCTGCTGGGTATGCAGAAAGGTCTCCAACGATAGCAATAATCATTGGGAAGTTATGCCCAAAACCAACAGTACCCATAGCGCTATCGGCAACTTTATTCACCATGTCTTTGTCGGTTACAACATGAAACTTAAATGGTTGGCGGTTACATGCAGAAGGCGCTTGTTTTGCAATTGTCATTGCGCGCTCGATCTTCTCCATTTCAACTGGCTGCTCAAGGTACCAACGGGTTGAGCGGCGTTGTTTAAACAGTTTTTCTAACTGCTCTGTTGTAATTTCTGAAACTTCACTTGCGTTTTTCGCATAGGGAATTGAACGCATCGTTAGCTCATCTAGAGATTGAACTTTCTCTAAACACGCGAAGTAATCAACTTTTGCTTTATCAATATCAGTGTCTTTACCCGCAATTTCAAAGAAATGACTAATTACGCTCACACACCAATCCAACTCTTCTTTATTAAGTTGTTGGTTGTTGCAAGCAACAACAAAAGCGTCAACGGTTTCTTGAATGTAACGAGTAGCAAATACGTCTCTTCTTGGACGCATAATCAAGCCCTTTTCAAGACGGTGTACATTTCGTCTTAAAAGAACTCGACTGTCTCTCGCTTTGGCATTGTCATCATGGTACTTCAAACTACCTTTCAGAACCGACTGGTGCTCTCTGTAGAACTGTGTGCTGAAGAACGTGTAGTAAAGAGAAGAGGTAAATCTGGTTTTTGACATTGTACGGATCAAGCCTGCTCTTGTATTTTCAATGAACGTCTTAATACGATTTTTTGTATTTTTACTTAGAAGCTTCAATAACAGGCTTTTCATTTAAATTTCCTAATACAGTATGTTGCAGGCATAAATACAGATTTGGTCATAATTAACGCCATAATTTGTGTCTTTGGATGGAACCAAAGAACGAAATAACTCGCGCTAGCATATGAGATAAGTGTGGCAATTGCGGCGCCCTCTCCTCCAAACTTAGGGATAAGGAAGTAGTTGAGCACAACGTTAACAATTGCTGCGATACCATGAGTAAACAAAGAGAACTTTAGCAATCCTTCGGCTATGAGCCATTTGCTCAATAATGCGCGCATAAAGATAAAACAACCAGCCCAAATATGAATGGTTAGAATAGGTGCAGCTGGGGCATAAGGCTCACCAAAAGCTAGCGGCACAAGCCATCCGCCCAACAGTGACACCGCGATAGCGATCACTATCGCCATCCAAAGCAGTACACCGCATAGTTGTTCGAGTTGGAAGTTGTATCTTTCTTTATCATCCCGAGCTTTTAGCAATTTAGGAAAGAAAGAGGTCGTTAAAGCCAATGGGAAGAAATACCAAACTTCAGACAAACGAGCAGCAACAGAGTAGATCCCGAGTTCTGTCGCTCCTATCATTTGGCCAATCATTAACTGGTCTATTTTAAGATAAACAACAGACATAAAACCAGATAACACCAACCATTTAGATTGATCCAGTAGAGACAGGGCGTATGGTTTGTTCCAAGAAAAATGTTTGAGCGTTACGGCTTCAGAAAAACGTTTATTGTAGTAAATATAACTAGATACATACAGCACGCCGCGTATAACAAGCTCAATAAAAAATACCCAAATAAAGAAACTAAGCTCGGCTTTAAACAAAATACCAACCAATTTAGCAACGCTAGAAATTGTCAATGTTGCTACTCGAATAAAAACGAGATATTTGGATGCTACTTCAGCTTGAAAGTAAAACTCAATAACGTAAAGGGCAGATGAAATATTTATAACTGCAGCAACAATCAACCATTTCGGATCGACGAGCTCTATAGAACTCTGCCAAATCAAAATACCAATAACAGCGATCGTTGCCCCAACGACCCCACCGATCACTCGTAATAAAAATGATGAGCACAGCACCTCGTACTGGCTGCGTCCATTTACGATTTCTCGCGTAACAAGAGCATTAAGACCAAGAGAGGTGAAAGGAGCTAAAAGAGCTAAAAAAGAAACAATAAAGTTATATTGACCAAACTGTTCAGGCGCTAAATATCTAGCTAGGAAGATATTTATTAAAAAAGTAATCGCTAAAGTTATTATTTTTTCACTAAATAACCAAGCTGTATTTCTCAGTGCTTTTTTTGTTGAGTTCATTTTTTAAACTACTTAATAAACTTGGTCATGATAAAAAATAACCTTTATATATATCGCGCAACGCTAACAGCTTGCTATAACGTATCTTTTTAAAAGATTTCAAAAAAAACGCAAAGTTGAGTACTAAACTCAAGCTACCAAAGATTTCTCGAAAAGCGATACCTCTAGCCATCATCTCATTGCTGTTTTTTATTTCTTTACCTGATGACTCTAGTGGATGTCGAGTAATCACTTCAGGAACAAAACCCAACTGACATCCAGATTTCCTCAATCGACTCAAGAATACTGGTTCATCACAAAGAGGGTATTTAGCGCCAGCCCCAAGATTTTCAGGAAAAGTGAGATGGGACTTGTCTATTAATACAGAGGCTTTAACTGCAATCTCAATCGTTCCAACTTTCAAGATGGAGATATTATTATGTTTAAATTCTTTGTCTGCATAGTTTTTGATCAACCTACTCCCCGTTAGGTCTGACACAGAGAAAGTCAAAACTTCGTAGTCATTCCTCGAAAAAGCCTGAACAACTCTCTCGTAAGCAAGTTCTTCTAACTCAACATCATCGTCAAGGAAGAAAACATAACTTGCATCATTTGGAATGTGCTTTATCGCTAGATTTCTACTTTTTGCCACACCAGTTTCATCTGAAAATACAGAAAACACATCGCTACGGTGTGAGATTTTCTTGAGAAATTCGTCTTGAGTGGACTTTGAGGTGCACTGGGAAACGACAACGTAAAACACTTCTTCCCTCTGCTTCAGAAAGATGTCAGGAACGTTGAGCAATCGATCACCATAAGCAGCAACTAAAAACGTAACCTTTTCCATTTTTACTTTCTCAAATTTCGCTGCTTCAAGAAAAGTGAAAGTGCAGACTTGTAGTTATCACGAGAAATCAATCGAACCATAGTCAAAAGAGGGAGCATTTCTCCTGTCACCTTGTATCTCATGATTTCCATTGATTTTTTATGAGCGGCATTCATTTTGTTTTGATGCTTATCGAAAAACAGTTCAAAACCTCTCGTTTTACGATCATTCGAACTTGAGATTCTCTCACCCGCATGCTCGGTATTTAGGTAGTAGTTGTATTTATCAATTTTGTAACCTTTACCAAATCGGTCTACAAGCCTTACCCAAGTGTCGTAATCTTGAAATGCTGGCATCGCTTCGTCAAAACCGCCAATAGCCTTTAGCTTAGCAACGCTGGTTAACATCTGGTTTCCAACCAAGTTTTGATACATTAGGTTATTCAGCTCAAACTCACCTTGCTCGAACCCAAATTTTCGATGAATTTCTTTGTCTGTGGTAACTTCAATAATGTTTGCACAAACTAGAGAATACTTGTCCTCATAAGCATCGACTAAATCGTCTACACGGGATACCCCAAAGTAGTCATCATCGTCCATACCTGTAATCAACTCACCCGATGCAGCGTTCAATGCAACATTTCGAGAGTAACAAGCGCCTCTCCCTTCATCGTTTCTGAAGTATTTTAATGGATAAGTCGTTTGCATCTGTTTAATTACACCTTGGGTATCGTCTGTTGACGCATCATCTACCACGATAACTTCGATGTTTTTGTAAGTTTGGTTATAAGCAGATTCAATTGCTCGTTTGAGCAGTTGACTTCGATTATGAGTAACAATATAAATAGTCACTAATTTCATATTCAACTCTATTATTTATTTTTTACTAATTAGTTTTTCTGCTCTTTCGAGCTCTGCCAATTTATAAATACATAGTATTAAAAATACGACCCAGGCAAAGTGAGTACTAAGGTACTCAGAGCGATAAGTAGATGCAATTAGAAGATGAAAGGTTAACAAGCCACCAAGAAAATACTTTGTAGAGGTAAATCCATACTTAAAGCAAGGATAGAACAGTGACATGAAGAACGTAAATATCATAAGGACACCTATCGCTCCACTTTCCCAAAACATGTCTAAGATATAGTTGTTAGTTATCCTAAATAAGTAATCTTCACTCTTCATACCAAACTCATCAAGAACAGACATTGTGCCAAGTCCGTGTCCAAAGATAAGCTGTGTGTAGTTTGACTCTGTTATTAATTGAACAAAAGATATCATAAATTGGCTACGAGAAGATCCACCAGAGGCTTCTGTCGACATCTTATAATAGATAAATTCAATTAAAATAGTACCTACGTATATTAGAAATAGTACTAATACCATGACAAGAACAAGTATGAAAAAGTGACTTATTCTTGTTTTACCCGTTAGAACTGTTTTTAGAAAAGTAAATACGAATACAAATCCTAGTAATAGGACAAAGTTTACATATGCCCCACCAGAGAAAGAGAGTATTACAATAACAAATGATAACAACAATAACGCTATTCTTGAGAAGCTATGTCTTACCAAAAAGCTAATAAGAATCAGGGACTCCATTAGGATGGGTGATAAATAGTTTGGCTCTTCAGCGATCGAAGTCACACGAGAAGGAAACACAGTTCTCAAAGCTGCAGGGACACCATGCATCCAGTCTCGTGTTTCAATAAAGAATGGGATACCCAAGAATTTACCAATGACTTGCCAGTAACCAAGAGCGATAAAAGCTAGCGTACTTAGCAAGGCTAATTTCATAAATTTCTTTAAGGAAGACTCTGTTGCATTCGAGAACCAAAGAAGAAAGATAAAAACATTCAGCATAAGAGAAAAAAATGTAAACATCCTGCCTATGATTACAGATTTCAAATATTCAGCCACCAAGTAATCTCGGCTAATTAATATGCTAAAAAGTGAGATAATAAAAACGGATAAAAATGAAAGGCATACGAATACAGGGTACTTTTCAAACCTAAATGTTCTTGAAGTAATTAAGTAGTATGAAAATGCTAATAGTGAGGAAAGGAATAAAATAACTAAGAAGATTTTATTCCATTGTGTTACGGATAATGGCGCAAATAATGCAAAGAGGCACATATGCGCCTCTAATAGTTTTTTCGGTGCTAGATCGACGCTATGCATTTTTTCTTTTTACTGCGATTCGAATTAATGCAATGAATATAGAAAGAATTCCGCCAATCAATGTACCTAAAACACAAATAATTGCCCTACTAGGACTGTCCTTTTCTTCTGGCACTACTGGGGGGTCAATCATTTCGAATATGTACTGGTCTTGAGCCTCCGCAAGCATTAGTTTTTTAGTTTGCTCCTCGATGAGCTGGTAAAAAACATTCTGCATTTCGGAGAGGTTCGTTAACTTCAATTGCTTATCCAAATATTCAATATTCTTCTTAGCTTGGCCAATATCTTTATTCTTCATCCATTCATTCAGATCAGAGATCAACCATGATAACCATTGCTCTGCTAACTCTGGAGACTGATTTGTTAATGAAATAATTGTAGCGCCACTCACTTTATTAAAATCAATTGATAACAACTCGTTAAAAAACTTGATTGCTTCAAGCCTAGTGGGCTCTGGCTGCTTTCCTTCACCGACAGTACGCGTCCAAACACCAGTTGATTCATCGTATATTTCAGGGTCGATAATAATTCGTCTTGCAGATGCATCCCAGCTATCAATTGCCATTAACGGAATTAAGATATCGTGTCGCTCAATAAAAGAGCCTAAAAAAGCTCTCGAACGCAATGCTTCCAATGCGATCGCTTGTTTTGAACTTTCCTTCCCACCAAAGCCCGCTAAAGCAGCTAAGCCACCTAATTGCCCCATTGCGGAACTTGTTGAATTATCAGTAACAGGGAACAACACTGCTTCAGATTTATAAATGTTTGGTTTTGAAATAGCAAACAGCACTGATGCCACTGCAAAAGTGAATGTGATTGAAATAATCAACCATTTCTGTGTCCAGAGTAACCGAACTAGTTCACTAATATCCACTTCGAATTGATTCTTTTCCATTATATCAAGGGGGATTACTCCCCCGTCTCTCGATTTTGTTATTTATTACTTAAGTGCGTTAATCGCTACACCTGTTTGATATAGGATCTGTGTCGCTGCTGTCCAAGTACTTAGTGCATCACGGTAGTCGGTATCAATTGGCACAACAATAGTATCGCCTGCTTTTAACCCTTCTTTATTGTTTCCGAACCAATAACCTGATGAAGGCTTGTAAACAGAACCATCCGCACGCACTACAAAAATACGGTCTTCGTCCGCTTGTTTCTTAGCTCCACCCGCTTTGTTCAAGTAATCATCAACATCAAGTTTGTTGTCTAACAAGTAGGTAATTGGAACCTGAACTTCACCCATAATCGATACAGTATTGCGGAAGGTTGGGACAAAAAGGAAGTCTCCATCTTCTAGCATAAAATCTGCTGAACGCTCACCCTTTAAGATGCGATTTAACTGTACCACCATACGCCCAAGTGCTTTGCTGCGACTTGCTTCCTCAACAAATGCTAGTGTTTTTTCTGGGTCTGAAATTACAGAGCCCATATTACTATCGGCTCGGAACGTCTTCTTCGCTGTTTCTTTACGCATATCTGCTGCATATTGGTTTAAAAGCTTCTGCTCTTGTAAACGCAATGCTTCACGCGTAAATATTGCTCCTTGAGGATGAGCAAACTCTGTCAGACCTCCAGCTCGGTCCAATAACTCACTTAAGGTTTCACCTTGACGCACGGTATAGGTTCCTGGGAAACGAACTTCACCCTGTAAAGTGACTGTGCTTTGTAGCTTCACATTTGGCTTTTCTAAGATGTTCAAACGATCTCGCCCCACGATAACTGCATCGTCCGAAGCACTGCCTTGAATTGCTTTACGCAGATCAATACGTTCAACATCAATATAAGCACGTTCATCCGCACTATTAATCGCAGTTCGTGCTAGTTCTGCATTAATTGTAAATGCGTTGTAAGTCAAACCACCAGCTGCTTCAATAAGCGTTGATACCGTCATTCTTGGAGTAATCGGATAACGCCCTGGGTGCTTGACTTCACCAAAGACTTCAGCAATTTGAGGGGCTAGTCCCAAACGAGACTGTTGCTGAAGTTGTAACAACACAGGGGCAAGTAAAGTGCGACGAGTATTTTGCTTCAGCTTTTCAAAGTCTTCCTCTGTAATCTCTTTACCACGGAAAATGATTTTAGCTGGTTTCGCCTGCTCTGTGGTGCTCGGGTTGTTCAGCGTACCGTTTGCTGAATGCGAAACGGCAACAGAAGAGCTCATCACTTCTTGCTCTTTCTGTTGTTCCAGCTCAGCTTGCTCTTGCGCTTGCTCCAATGTTTTTGCTTTTGAAACAGCCTCTTGTGTTGCCAATGTATCCAAGTCTTCGTTATTAAAGCGGTTGAAAACCAATATACGATCTCGTGATTGTAACTGGAGGTTGTCTTGGCTACCTGGTGATAGAATTGCGTTGGCTAAGCTTAGTTGGAACACTTCAATATCACGTTGCGGATTAATCTCTCTAACCACAACCGCATAGTTAACATCAGCTGTAGAATTAAAAGCTGAGTCAACAGATTTGAAAAGATCAGCAACACGAAGACCATTGCGCCATTCCACATAGCTAGGATGACGAACATCTCCCTCTATCTGTACGTAACGAGTAAGCTCTTCGCTTTTTTTCAAGATCTTGATGGCATCGCCATTTTTAACTTTACTCTGTCGATCTTGCGTTTTATTGAAATCAAGCGTCAGAGCCTCACGAGCGCCATGTGAAGCGTAGCGTTTTATCTCCAATTGCTCGACATGGGCATTCGCAGTAAAACCACCAGCCATCTGAATAAGTTGCTGGTATGTTTCACCTTGCTTGACTTCATAAATTGCAGGGCGGTTGATTTCGCCTTCTATAGACACTGTATCGTTAACAGAACCAATTAAAACAACATCATCCGGTAGCAAGCGCACATCATTACTTGCATCACCTTTTAGTAAAAGGTCATACATATCCAACTTACGAATGATTTTACCATCACGCTTTAGCTGGATATCTCTCAGCGCCCCACTTTCACCAAAACCGCCGCTGTAATAAATAGCTTGTGAAATTGTCGTTAATGCGCTAACCGTATAGGCACCAGGCTTATATGCATCCCCCATTACAAACACTTGCATGGTGCGTAATTCACCCAATGAGATATCACTGCGCACACCAATCATTTGCTCTTTTACACGTTGCGTCAGAGAGTCACGAACATCAGAAAAGTGCATGCCAGCAACATTTACCGGCCCAAGTGAGGGGAAGTTGATTGTGCCCGCACGATTTACGCGTAAACGATGCGTTTCATTCTCCTTACCAAACAACTGCACAATGATTTCATCACCTGCACCCACGGTGTAATTTGCTGGCACAGGAACATCACTGATCGGAGCAAAGGTGCTTGGAGAACCAGCAAAAAGATCTAAACCAAAGCGTTTAAGCTCTCCCTGCTCACCTTTTTTGAGCCATTGTTCTTCGATATTGGAAGATACAGCGCTACTAGCTTCAGTTCTAGGTTGGATTACTTGCGGATTTTCGTAAGGAGACTTGTTTGAAGATGAACTAGAAGGAATGGAGAAACCATACTTACTCGCCAAGGCCTTTTGTTGGTCGGCGGGTAGGTTTTGAAACATTTTCATTTGTTCTGGAGTGGGTGTTTGTGCCATTGAATAAGACGCAAACGTACTTGCCAATATAAAAGCGGCAATAGAGAAATATCCTTTAAACATGGTATGTCACTATAATAATTGAATAAAAGACCCTAGCCCCAAGTTTGAGCTCTAGGTATTTAAATTAGAAACGGTGCTGAAAACCCAATGTAATCGAGTTAAGGCGAACTTGGTCTTCAGAGACGTTATCAACGAACTCAAATATCACCGCGCTTTGGTTATTTAAAGCGTAGTGCATACCTAACCCAAAACTAAATCCTTGTTCTTTGTGAGAACCTACATTTTGTAGATCAAGCTGAACGCTTGAATACCCAGCTAAACCATAAAGTGCAACTCGCTCTGAAACCGGCATATTCAACTTAACAAAGCCGCTCAAAGCGCTATCAACGGCAAGACCACTGTCACGTTGAACTGATGTCCCATAACGTCCTTCGAGACCAATGTAGTCATTAAAGAAGTACCCTGCTTGCGCACTAAGAAGGAAAGGACTCCCCTCTTTTACGGACTCAGAAGACGAGCTTTTCAATTCTGCATTTGAGTAGCTCACTAACGCACCAGCATAAAAATCGGCTGACGCTGAAAAAGAACTCAGGCTCAAGCCCAGTGCACCAAGTATTCCCAAACAATGCTGCTTTCTTATCACGTAAAAGTCCCTAGTACTGGTAATAATATGGGCTGCCAAAGCAAAGTTAAGCGTGCTATGCAGGCCATTAAATACTGAAGAGTTGGCACGCTACCGCCCTGAGGCGTTGAGCGTAAGCCACTGTATCGCTTTCTATATGGTGTAAGTAAAAACGACCTATTTCCTCCAAACCTCTAGTTCTGGAGGAAATAGGCCGACAAATTATGCACTCTTGATAGTTTATCAGCAAGCAAGGGAGCAAGATAACCGCGCAATGTCACGCTGGTGTTAGAAATGAGATCGAAAGCCATGGCAAAATAAGAAACTATTTACATGCTAAGGCTTTTTTATCTAGAATATAATTTGGAGCATTTTTATGCTACCAAACATCGATGTTTTTATACCGGATACACAAGGATTAATAATGAAGAATACAGCTCTAGCTATTCTTATGGCTCTAAGCGCAACAACTGCATTTGCAGCAGAAGAAGCAGGCTCAACAGGCACAGCTTCTGCGTCAGCAACTGGCACTACAGCTGTAGGTGTAGGCGCAGCAGCAGCAGTAACTGTAGTAGCAGTTGCAGCGTCAGATAGCGACTCAACATCTACTTCAACATCTACTTCTACTTCTACTTCGAACTAATTTCGTTTTGTAGAACAGAAGCCAATCGCCCTGAATGACTCAGGGCGATTTTATTTGTAAGAGGGAATAATGAATATCTTCCGAATACCTAAATGGATACGCCAACTCCTCATTCTTCCACTACTCCTTGTACTCTTTGGCTGCACACAGAAATTCAATGATGTTTCAGCAACCGTCCAAGAAGCCTACGGTAACTACATTGATATCGAGATGACACCAGAAGAAATCAATGCTATTCCATATGCCAGTGCCTATTTGAAACTTGGAAATCAAAAACAGGTGTTTGTTGTTTTAGCTTTTGCGGAACAAAACCAACTCAGCGGCAAAAAACAACTGAAATGGGTAAGCGCCGATAAAGCGATGATCGTTACAGAGAATGGGCACATCGTCAAAACGATTGGTCTACAGAGTGGGGACTTAGCAGGTGTTTACGGTGACGTTCCAGACTTTTCTTTAGACTCAACCTCTGTCAACTACACACTTTCATACGATTGGGCAACACAATACCGTTATGGCTTTCCTGCAAATATAACGCGTTCTTACTCAGGCCAAGAAACGTTAACAACACCTATTTCTAGCACTATGACCAACGTATATAAAGAAGTTGTGGAGTTTAGCAGTCTTTCTCAATCGGTCGAAAACTACTATTGGGTCAATGAACAGGGTCAGGTCGTTAAAACCTTACAGCACCTAGGGCCAAATATGATTCCGGTTGAGTTAACCATTTTGAAGGGATATAGCAAATCATGAGCAAGCAACTACTCACATTATTCGTTTTGGTCATGCCGCTTTTGAGCATGCCTAGCTTCGCTCAAACAGAAACCTCTGCTATGCAACCATTAAATGTTGAATTGCTAGAAGCAGGCAAACGGCTACAATTTCAAGGGCCGGCTCGTTTAGAAAATGTGTTAGCACTTGCTAGGGAGCAAAGCGTCTCTCTGCAATATTCTCTTGGTACCACTTTGTTTGATAAATCGGAACACGCCGAGAAAACCTCTACCGCTTTAAAGAACTCGGTGCTCAATCAAATGATTCAACACAATTTGGTCGCACATCCATTCTACAAGTTCATTCAGAAGCAAAGCTTTGCACCACGCTTACTGTCTGCGATTGATGTTGATAAAATTCGACTAGATAAATTCGACAACCCACTGTTGCGCGGCGATTACCTGCTCGCTAGCCCTCTACGCGAAGAAAAAGTGTATTACTTAGGAAACCTAAGTAGCGTGTATTCCGTTAAGGCGCAAGCAGGCATCCCTTTGCAAAGACAAATAGAGAATTTGAAAAATAACATTGGTGCGTTATCAACACCGCCAGTGTTGATCTACCCAGATGGTCACGTAGTTAAGCCGCATCACGGAGCTTGGTTAACGACACAATATTACTTACCACCTCTGACATTGGTATATATTCCGTTTGGTGATCTTGAATACTCCGAAATGGACCAAGATATTGTCCGCCTACTCACTCAATTGATACCAAACTCCACAAAGAGACCACAATGATGCCAATTAGAAAAAGCTTAACCCTTTCTTTAATGGGCCCTGCATTGGTTTGGGCTCAAGATATACCCTTTGAGGCTCCCTCGCTACAGCCTTCTCAATCTGATTTTGGTGGTGTTGGTTTAATGCAGATGCCAACCGGACGTATGGCTCCTGAAGGGGAATTCAACTTTTCTGTAACAGGTAGTGATGAGTACCTTTTTTACAATGTGACTCTGCAGCTTATGCCGTGGTTAGAAACAACCATCCGTTACACTCAAGTTAACGACCTGCCTTACTCATCATCCTTACCCGATGTTGATAATGAATACACAGACAAGGGGATAGATTTTAAATTTAGATTATGGGAAGAATCTGAATACATGCCAGAAATTGCCCTAGGTGTGAGAGACTTTGCTGGTACCGGCCTTTTTGATGCTGAGTTTATTGCAGCGACAAAACGATATTCTAATTCGAAATTAGGTACTTTTGATTTTACTTTGGGTATGGGTTGGGGCTACTTGGGAACCAGAGACAATATAACCAATCCATTTTGCAAAGCATCAGACAAATTCTGTGAACGTTCTGAAGAGTTTCTTGATTCTGGAGGAACAACTAATTTTGACAGAGCTTTCAAAGGGCCTGCGGCTTTATTTGGTGGTATAGAGTTCCAGACGTTGCACGCTCCTTTACGATTTAAAGTTGAGTACGACAGCAATGATTATTCTACAGACTATGCAGTTGTGGGTGCAGATGTTGATATGAAGCCCCACACACCATGGAACTTTGGTGTCCTCTACCGTCTAGGCATGGCCGATTTTCGTTTAAGTTATGAACGCGGCGATACTTTAGTAGCAGGCTTAACGCTAAACACTAATTTCAATGACATGCCATCATTCTGGCGAGACACACCAACCCCAGAAGTGGAAGATAACCAACCCAAAGAACTGTCTGATGTTGATTGGGAACGTGTGACAGAAGATTTAGACAAAATTGCTGGCTATCGAAACACGCGTGTTTATGTTGATAACAATACAGTAACTGTCGTTGGTGAGCAGAAAAAATATCGTGACCGTACAGAGGCACACGAAAAAGCGGCAGCTGTACTCCATAATGAAATGCCTGACGATATTGATACCTACGCGATCAATGAACGTAGCCGAGGCTTAGTCGGCGAACAAACGATTATTTCCAAAGAGAAATATCGCGACTTTGCCCAAGTTAATTACATCAATCCGAAAATAGAAGATGCAACCTCAAGGGCTACTACTAAGCCAATGGGAGAATCTGTCTACGATGGTTTTGAACGTTTTGATTGGGGCTTTGCACCTAAACTAGTTCAAACTCTCGGAAACGCTGAAGATTTCTATCTCTTTAGTGTAGGGCTAAGCGGTAATGCCTCATATTGGCTGACGGACAACCTTGAAATTGGCGGTTCGTTATACTGGGATTGGTATAACAACTACGATAAGTTTATTTATGTCACTCCACCTGATGGCACTACTGTTCCTCGTGTTCGCACCATGTTCCGCGCTTACCAAAATGAACATGCTATAACCATGTCAAACTTACAATTGACTTGGTTCCAAGAGTATTCCGATACCATGGATCAACAATTCTACGCGGGTTATCTGGAGAGCATGTTTGCTGGAGTCGGTACCGAGTTTCTTTACCGACCACAAGGAGCTAACTGGGCGATTGGCGCTGACGTCAACGTAATTTCTCAACGTGATCCACAAAGTTACTTCGGTGTTTACGATGAGAAATGGCAAAACGTGCCAGAATATGGACGTCCGTTCCAAGTTATTGATAAAGGATTCACTGGTTTTGTATCTGGTTACTACTACCCTCAATGGGAATTCCTGCAAGATTTGATGATCCAAGTCGATGTTGGTCAGTTCCTAGCTGGCGATGTTGGTACACAAATCAATGTTTCTAAGCAGTTCAAGAGTGGCGTAATTGCTGGCGCCTTTGCCTCATTTACAGACTTGTCTGCGGACGAATTTGGTGAAGGTAGCTTTACTAAAGGTTTCTACTTGTCGATTCCGTTTGACATCATGACCGTTAAGCCAAGTAACAATCGTGCGAACTTTAGTTGGCAGCCTCTTACTCGTGACGGAGGGCAGAAGCTCGGCCGCAAATACAGCTTAATTGAGTTAACCGACGAACGAAATCCTTGGTACCAAAGACCTAACCGTTCGGATGTGGAATAATAAAGTAATCAAGGGAGCTGCGGCTCCCTTTTTCATATCTAGATACTGAGTCATAGAAGACTAAAACCTATCTTCCTGCTTCCAATAGCGCTACTTTTCGTTTCTTGCTAGAATTCCAGAGAAAATTTTAATCTATGGTGGAAGTTCTATGATCATCGTAACTGGTGGCGCTGGCATGATCGGCAGCAACATTGTTAAAGCACTAAACGAAGCTGGTATTAACGATATCCTGGTTGTCGACAACCTAAAAAATGGAAAAAAATTTAAGAACTTAGTTGATCTGGACATCACAGATTACATGGATCGTGACGACTTTCTGACCCAAATTATGGCGGGCGATGATTTTGGTCCGATTGAGGCAATTTTCCACGAAGGTGCTTGCTCTGCAACGACTGAGTGGGATGGTAAGTACATGATGCTAAACAACTACGAGTACTCTAAAGAGCTGCTTCATTACTGTTTAGATCGCGAGATTCCATTCCTATACGCTTCTTCAGCAGCCACTTACGGCGATACAGATACTTTCGTTGAAGAACGCGAATACGAAGGCGCACTGAATGTATACGGTTACTCGAAACAGCAGTTTGATAACTACGTTCGTCGCCTATGGCAAGACGCTGAAGAACATGGTGAGACCCTTTCTCAAATCACTGGCTTCCGCTACTTCAACGTATATGGCCCACGTGAAGACCACAAAGGTAGCATGGCATCAGTTGCGTTCCACCTAAACAACCAACTTAACGCAGGTGAAAATCCTAAATTGTTCGCGGGCAGCGAATCATTCAAACGCGACTTTGTTTACGTTGGTGATGTCTGTAAAGTAAACCTGTGGTTCTTAGAAAACGGCGTATCAGGCATTTTTAACTGTGGTACTGGCCGTGCTGAATCTTTTGAAGAGGTAGCAAAAGCAGTTATCAAGCATCATGGCAAAGGCCAAATTGAAACCATCCCATTCCCTGAGCACCTAAAAGGCGCTTACCAAGAATTCACACAAGCGGATCTGACCAAACTGCGCACCGCAGGCTGTGATGTTGAATTCAAGACAGTTGCAGAAGGCGTTGCCGAATACTTGACTATCCAAAACAGTTAAGCACCACAAGGTGGTAGAACCATAACCTGCCACCTTTACTCAAATGCAATAGCCTGTATCATTCCTAACTATCTTTTTTCTCATTTAAACCACTTCGCCCGTACACGAATAGGTAACTAGACACGCCATGACCATAAAACGTGATGACTTCGACCCTAAAGCATATAACCCTGAGTTTAAGCGCCACTTTCTGTCGCCTAAGTACTGGGGCACGTGGTTAGGTGTTATCTTATTTTTACCTTTATCATTAATGCCACTGGGTTTACAAAAGTGGTTGGCGAAAACCATAGCCAAAAAACTGTCGAAATCCCACAAGGGGCCAGCTCACCGAGCGAGGGTTAACTTTGAGCTGTGTTTTCCGGAAAAGTCGTTCCAAGAACGTGAAGCTTTGATAGAAAAAACACTCTACACAGCAGCCATGTTCTTTTTTCGCTTCGGGTTACTAAGTTTACGCTCACCAAAATGGCTTCAGAACCGTTGCCAAATTCGCGGCCTAGACATTTTACGACAGCACATTGATAACAACGAAAATGTGATTTTAATGGTTCCCCACTCTTGGGCAATTGATGTGCCTGCTATCTTGCTCGCGTCAATGGGAATGCCAGTTTCTGCAATGGCGAAGAAACAAAAGAATGATGTTGCTGACTGGCTAATGCACAAGCAAAGAGTCCAATACGGTGGCCGTGTTTATGAACGCTCAGGTGGCATTAAGCCTTTCCTGAAATCCATTCGAGATGGCTATGTAGGGTATTACCTACCCGATCAAGATCACGGCCCAGAGCATAGTGTGTTTGTGGATTTTTTTGCAACACGTAAAGCAACGCTACCTGGTTTAGGCAAAATTGCGAAACTATCACGCTCAAAAGTACTGCCTCTATTTGCGTCGATGAACACTGAAGATGGTACGTTTGATATTGAGATTTTACCAGCGTTTGAGCTGGATAAAGGCGAAGAGCAAGACGCTCGTACCTGTAATGAAGCCATTGAATATTTTGTCGGTGATAAACCCGAACAATATATGTGGGTACTACAGTTGCTGCACTCTCAAGAAGACGGCAATAACTATTACAATTTGTTTAAACCAAGATATAACAGCGACTGGAAAGTGCAGTGAAAGTATTTGTCGTAAGCTTGGCTCGATCGCTAGATCGCCGAGAACGTATTGAAGAAAAGTTAAAACAACAAGGCATTACGTTTGAATTTTTTGATGCAGTAGATGGCTCTGTTGACCGTTTTCTTCATTCAGAAAAAAGTCGTCCTACCATTACTCTACGCCGCAAAGGGTATCAATTAAAAACCAGTGAAGTCGCCTGTTTTGCAAGCCATTACGAGTTGTGGGTTCGCTGTGTTGAGCTTGATGAACCGATCGTCATCTTAGAAGACAACGTCGACCCCGTAGAAGGGCTGAAGCAAGTACTCGAACATACCCTTCCATTGACTTCTAATTATGACTACATCAAGTTGTCTGCCACTCAGAAGCGTGTATTCACCCCAATCGTACCTATTGATGATAATCATATGCTAGGGGGATACTCAGCAGGCACTTGTGGTACCACCGCTTATATCGTCACACCTAAAGCAGCCTCAAAGTTTGTTATGCATGCTCAAGAGTTTATTGAACCAGTCGATGACTACATGGAAAAACCATGGAGACATGGTGTTCAAGTTTACAGCGTGTCTCCAGATCTCTTTACTAGAGCAGAGATTGCTTCGACGATTGGTGGTAAAAGAAAAGATAAATCCAAAATGACTCTTGCGAATAAAATATACGCTGAACTTTTTAGAACTTATGAGTCAATTTTGAAATTCCTATACTGGAAAAACAAAGCATGAAGATTTTAGTCATTGGCCCTGCATGGGTCGGCGATATGGTAATGTCGCAATCGTTATATATCGTATTAAAGCAACGCCATCCAGATAGCCAAATTGACGTTATCGCTCCAGGATGGTGTAAACCGATTCTTGATCGTATGCCAGAAATCCACCAAGCGATTGAAATGCCTATCGGTCATGGTGAGTTTAACTTATTAGGCCGCAGGGAAATTGGTAAATCATTACGTGAAAAGCAATATGACCACGCCTATATCTTGCCTAAATCAGCGAAATCAGCACTGATCCCATGGTTTGCCAACATTCCTCTTCGTACTGGCTGGAAAGGAGAAATGCGCTATGGTTTATTGAATGACTTACGCCCTAACATGAAGTCTTTTCAGTACATGGTAGAGCGCTATGTAGCGTTAGCTTATCCAAAAGCAGAAATGGTGGATTCTAACTCTCTTGGCGGGCTTGAAACCTTACCTCGCCCTCGCCTTGCAATCAACGCGGCAGAGCAACAAGCCACGATCAAAAAGTTCAACTTAGCCCAAGACCAACCAATTATCGGACTGTGCCCAGGAGCAGAGTTTGGTCCCGCAAAAAAATGGCCCGAAACACACTACGCTGAAGTTGCGACACAAATGGCTCGATCTGGGCATCAAATCTGGTTGTTTGGTTCTCAAAAAGACTTAGAGACTTGTAACAATATTCGCGCACTTGTTCCGACGCAATTCCATGAGCACATTCATGTTCTGGCAGGCCAAACCAGCTTAATTGAAGCAGTCGACTTACTTGCTGCATGTAAGACTGTTGTCGCAAATGACTCAGGCTTAATGCATGTGGCAGCTGCGGTTGGTTGTAATGTTGTTGCCGTGTATGGCTCAACTTCACCGAAGTACACCCCCCCACTCGCAGAAAAAGTGGAGATTGTTCATACCGATATTGATTGTCGCCCTTGTTTCCAGCGTGAATGTCAATACAAACACCTTAAGTGCTTGACAGAACTTTCGCCTAAGCAAGTGCTAGATAGCATCCAAAAACTTGACGCCATTACGATAAGCTCATGTTAGTTCGTATTGTTTATACCTTACTACTCGCCCTAGCGTCACCGCTGCTTTTATTTGGTTTGTACAAGAGCAAACCAAATAAGCCTCAGTTTGGCTCTCGCTGGAAAGAGCACTTTGGCATAACTCCCAAGCTAAAAAGCAACGACAAACCTATTTGGATACATGCCGTATCTGTTGGTGAAAGCATAGCAGCAACACCTTTAATTAAAGCCCTTAAGGAACAAAACCCCGAACAATCTATTCTAGTTACTACAACAACAAGTACCGGAGCTGAACAGATTGCTAAGTTGGGTGATTTAATTGAACACCGCTATATGCCAATTGACTTTGGTTTTGCTATCAAAGGTTTTCTTAAATCAGTACAACCAAAACAAATGTTGATCATTGAGACTGAGCTGTGGCCAAACACGCTTCACCATGTTTACAAAGCGGGTATCCCTATAACAGTCGTGAATGCTCGCCTATCTGAAAAATCGTGTCAGAACTACGCCAAAATACAGCGGCTTTTTAACCAGCTTCATCCATGCCTAACTCAAGTACTCTGCCAAACGGATTCAGATGCAGAGCGCTTCGAACGCTTAGGCGTTGAGAAAAAGAAACTATCCGTTACTGGCTCGATTAAGTTCGATATTCAAATATCAGAGCAAGTGAAACAGCAAGGACAGCAGCTTCGAGCCCAACTTGGAAACGATCGTCCGATTTGGATTGCAGCTAGCACCCACAAAGGCGAGGACGAACAGGTATTAGATGCACATAGACAAGTTTTAAAATCTCATCCAAATGCTTTACTCGTTTTGGTTCCTCGCCATCCAGAACGATTTGATGATGTATTCACGCTTTGCCAACAGCAAGGCTTTAACACTGTGCGTCGCACTTCAACTCATGCAGTAGAGACGAATACTCAAGTATATCTCGGCGATACTATGGGTGAGATGCTAACGTTGATGGGTGCAGCGGACATCTGCTTTATGGGCGGTAGCCTAATTGGAGATAAGGTTGGTGGGCACAATGTGCTAGAGCCTGCCATGTTAGAAAAAGTCATAATCACTGGCCCTAGCTATTTCAACTTTAAGGAGATTGTTGAAAACTTACTAGCTGTGGATGGTATCTTAATTGTGCCAGACTCAACGACCCTTGCCCTAAGGACTACAGAGATCATTTCTCAACAAGATAAATATTTACTCCGAGCTTTGCATGCTAATAAATGGGCCTCATCCAATCAAGGCGCTCTAAACCGAACAATGAGCTCACTCCCACAAAGTGATAAGTAATAACTTAATAATTAGTTTGATAAATACCTCACTTTTACTATTAAGCTTGTATGTTTTACTGTACTAAGCACATTACCTGTTTAACTTAAAAAGAATATCCATTATGCAAAAAATTTTAGACTGTACTCTTCGCGATGGTGGCTACTATAATCACTGGGACTTTTCACCAGAAGTCGTTGACGCTTACCTCACTGCAGTTGCAAAAGCTAAAATTGATTATGTTGAATTAGGGCTTCGTAATTATCCTAAATCTGTTTACAGTGGTCCATTTGCTTATACGACTGAAGAGTTTCTAAACACGCTACACCTACCGAAAGGTCCGACATATGGCGTAATGGTTGATGCAAAAACTTTGCTAGATGCGGGTAAGCCTGTTGAAGCTGCCATCAATGATCTTTTTGTACCAGCACAAGAAAGTAAAGTTGATCTCGTTCGTATCGCGGCACATTTCAATGAAGCAGAGCAGTGTGAAAGCATGATTAAAGCTTTCAAAGAAATGGGGTATATCGTTGGCCTAAATCTGATGCAAGCGGGCGGAAAACCATCCCAAGTTATTGCGGAAAAGGTACAGGCGGTAGCAAAAGCAACCCCTGATGTTATCTATTTTGCTGACTCTCTCGGAAATATGGATGGTGCAGAAGTCACTCGCATTGCCGAAATTGTAAAGCAAAACTGGGATGGCGACATTGGTATCCACACCCATAACAACATGGGTCAAGCAATGTCCAATACGATGACTGCTCGTTCGAATGGTGTTACATGGTTGGATGTGACCGTTACCGGAATGGGACGAGGCGCTGGGAATGCCCAGACCGAAAACCTGCTCGCCGAACTTGATGGACTAGATAAATACTTGCCAACAGCAATATATGAACTAGTTATTCGCCATTTTGAGCCAATGCAAAGAAGATACGGTTGGGGCTCAAGCCTTCTATATTACTTGGGGGCCAAAAACGATATTCACCCAACTTACATCCAGAATATGCTTTCAAATCCTAATTACGGAACAGAAGAAATTGTTGGTGCTATCGAGCATTTAAAAAAGCTAGAAGGTACAACAAGCTATAATGGTGATGTCTTAGAAGAAGCGCTTACTGTAGGGAAAATAAGCCAACCGACTGAAAGCCAATCAGATCTATCAGGTATCTTTTCAGGAAAAGAAGTCTTACTGGTCACTAATACGCCCAATACGGCAACACATAGAGTCGCGATCGAAACATACATTAAAACTCGAAAGCCTATCGTAATTGGCATCAATACAAAGCATGAGATTGACACTGAGCTTTTCGATTACTTTGCTGTATCTCATAACTCTAAATACTTGTCAGAAAGCAGCCATTACTCAGAGGTAGCCAAACCCGTATTTTTGCCAAAGAACCGCTTTGACGAAGACGAGCTAAGTAAATTTAGTAATATTTCTATGATTGATTACAGTAGCACCATAGAGAAGGATACTCTCACCGCCCATAAAAACTACTGTACACTACCGTATGATAATACCGCTGCATATGCGTTATGTATCGCTTTTATAGGTCAAGCGCAGAAGATATCTCTCGTTGGGTTTGATGGTTATGATGTGACTGACCGACGCCAAATGGAAATGAATGAGATCTTTAGCATGGTTAGTCAACAGTTTGGAAGTACATCAATTCAAGCGTTAACCCCAACCACTTATCCAGTAAAAGCAGGGTCTATTTATGCACCCGCTATTTAATGGCTATGATACTGTTATTTTTGACTGCGATGGCGTGATCCTAGACTCAAATAACCTCAAAATTGATGCCATGCGTAGTGCTTTACGCATGGCCCAAGTATCAGAGCTCGAAATAGACAATTGTTGCAATTACTTTAAAGCTAATTTTGGCAAATCGCGTTTTCATCATGTGAGTTACTTTGTTGAACATTTCATCCTAAATACAGATGAAGCATTGTACGAACGTATACTAAGCTTCTACTCAAAGCAGTGTGAAGAGCTATACATGGAAGCTCAACTAACGCCTAATTTTATTGCAGCAATTACAGATTGCCCAGCCAAACTCTATGTAGCGAGTGGATCTGCTCAAGACGAATTACGAGAAGTATTTGTTAAAAGAAAGCTGGCGCAATATTTTACGTTAATTCTAGGATCACCTACCGCGAAAGCAGATAACGTTGCAACCATCCTAAAGGAGTCTTCAGGCACGGCTCTAATGATCGGTGACGCATTATCAGACTTTCACGCAGCCAAAGAGAATAATATTGATTTTCTTGGCTATCTTCCTTTTTCAAATGTAAAAGAAGAGCTTGAAAGCTTATCAAAAAGTGAAGGTTTCAATATTCTAAGGAGTTGGTAAGCATGAGTGTCCATGTCTTTTTACCATGCCGAAAAGGCAGTGAACGTATCCCAAACAAAAACACCAAAGACTTTGCTGGTGTAAAAGGTGGGTTGCTAAAAATCAAACTGGATCAGTTAATCAATATAACTGATCTAGATTCGATAGTCGTATCTTCAAACGACGACGTTGTTCTAGAGTTTGCTTCAACATATAAAGATTCTCGCATACGAATAGATGAACGCCCAGAGCACCTAGGGGCAAGTTCAACAAGCACTGATGATCTTATTAGATATGTTCCTTCGATTATTACTACGGGTCACGTACTTTGGACTCATGTAACCTCACCATTCTTAGACGAGTCAGGTTATAGCGCTATTATCAAACAGTATAATCAAGCACTCACGGAAGGTTATGATTCATTAATGACGGTCAAAGAACTACGTGGGTTTATTTGGAATAAAGATAAGCCAATTAGCTACGATCGTAATATAGAAAAATGGCCTAGAACTCAGACAATTGAACCTCTTTATGAAATCGATAGCTCAGTCTTTTTAAATAGTGTAGAAAACTACAAAAAGCTAAATGATCGAATTGGACTAAAGCCTTCGATGTACATACAGGATGCAGAGAGCTCAATTGATATAGATTGGCCAGAGGACTTTACTTTCGCTGAATCTATGTGGTTACAGAAAAATAAATGATCATCGGTAAATAGACATTACAATTGTAGCGTCTATTTACCTGTCATTTCATCGTCTAGGATAAGCATCGATCATAGAGAAACTAGACCTATTCACGATTTTTACCCCTTTGAGATCGGCCCATTTATTTAACAGTTGATGTGCATAAAACGTCAAGAAAGTTAATCGCATCAAGTCCGTCATATTAAAAGGTTTGACCTTTTGAGGATTTTCTAGGAGCGGCAACTTCTCTTCTTTTCCATAGAAATGCTTGTAGACCATATAAAGCTGGTTGCTCTCTTGATCAACATGGACATCATTATGGAAGCTCATATCCGCTCCAAATATTTCCACTGAATCATATTCACATAGAATTGCTACATACACAGCAAAGATAAGCACATTGACAGCTGGAGGTGCGACGATACCAGAAGATAGTGCCATTGGGCCATATTTAATATTAGTTACATTACTAGGAATTGCTCGCAGCACTTTTATCGCTATGTTGCTGTTTTTGATATTGCCTTGAATGAACTCTCTGTCAGCAAAGTCAGGAATAATCAATTGCATTTCCCAAGACACAAGTTCATTTAGATCTTTAAACAATTTATCTCTTTTTTCCACCAGAGAGCTATGGGTGGTTTCATCCCAGAAATAGCTATCAATTAAAATATATTTATTAGGTTTCAACGCCGTAAAATGCTCAGACTCTGAGAAATGATTAACAGCAATCACATCACTATCTGTACCAATACTATTAATATCTGACTTTAAGGATGGTCCATTACCTAAAACCGTACATTTCTCATGTGTACGATAAAAGTCTTTAGGTGAATCAGTGCTTTTATCGCTTCGCTTTTTGAATGAACGGAAAGTTGAAGAAAAATGCCTCTTCATACTTATCGATTGCTTTATATTTTTAATTTTATTCATCTTAACCTACGCAAAACTTTTAAAACCGTTCGATAATCCAGCGTTTTAACAAAATAACAAATCGCTTCGCTGTACAAAGCAGACTTTGATTGTGAAAGTGATGCCATAAACTCAGCGGTACACATACGCTTTTTAATCGCACTCACAACTTTAGTGGCGTTTTTACTCTCTGCATCTCGCAAGTTCATTTTAAGATCTTGCAGTTCACGCTGAGCATTAATTACTGTGTTGTCATACCTTTCTTCACGTGTTTCTTTTGCGAACGTTGATATGCCACCCAATCGATATTGGATCCATTTTTTGTTTTCATGATGAATACCATTTAACAAAAAGGCTCGAAGGACATTGATGCGATCTTCATTGATGATGTCTTTGTTGTAAGGAGCAAACTCGTTCAGTACATCAGAGGTAAAAGCGGCGCAACAACCATCTACTGCACACTTTCTATTAATAATATTTTCGAGTGTGTACGGCTTTTTATTTTGCTTAATCGATTCGAATGACTCAATAACATCGCCTTGCTCAGAAATTTTGTCGTAACCACCAATAATTAAGCTTGGTTTGCCATTTTTCAACCAGGCTTCATAAGTTTCCTCAACTCGGCTCGGCATCGCTATATCATCGCCAGCTTGTACAATAATAAGCTTATTTTGGTATTGCCCCCGCAAGGAGTTGATTTGGCTAACTAAACCAACATTTTGCTTATTGTGGCGATATTCAATATTTAATCCTTTAGGCGCAAACTCTAAAAGCGATAGAATTATTTTATGACTATCATCAGGTGAACAGTCATCCAAGATCAATAATTGGCTTGGCCACACGGTCTGGTTCAATGCCGCTGGCAATGTTTTCTCAAGATAACGAGATTGTTTATAACAAAAGAAGACATAAACCACGTCTTCTAATACTTGCACATGCTCTTGTGTCATTACTCAACCTTAAAAGAGTTGATTGCATCGACTACTTCTTGACTCTCGTCTTCACTCAAGTAGGACGACATTGGCAATGACAGCACCTCATTTTGTAACTGCTCAGTCAACGCTAATGACAGATGACCAAACTCTTTATAAGCCTGCTGTTTATGCGGCGCTATCGGGTAATGTACTTGTGTTTGAATACCATGCTCTGATAAATGCTTAACCAATGCATCTCGGTGTGAAGTTCGCACCACAAACAAATGCCATACATGTGCCTCAGGCTCTGTCACTTCCGGCAAGATAATATTCGGGTTGTTGATTTCGCGTAAGTAAAATGCCGCCAGCTCCTGACGCGCTTTCGTCTGCGCTGGAAGGTAGTTCAGTTTCACTGACAACATCGCCGACTGAATTTCATCCAAACGACTGTTCAATCCTTGATAAAGATTCTGGTATTTAACATGTGAACCGTAGTTTCGAAGGGCACGCAAGGTTTCGGCAAGCTCTTCATCGTTGGTCGTAATAGCGCCACCATCACCCAATGCACCTAGGTTTTTACCCGGATAGAAGCTAAAGCCTGAGGCGTCACCCCATGCTCCAGACTTCTTACCATCAAGTGTCGCACCATGAGACTGGGCGCTGTCTTCCAACACGAGAAGATTGTGTTTTGTTGCCAACGCCATAATCGCTGGCATATCGGCCAACTGGCCGTACAGGTGCACCGGCAAAATGACTTTCGTCTTTTCTGTAATCGCCGCTTCAATCGCTTCAGGACTGATATTGTGCGTCTGCTCATCCGGCTCCACAAACACCGGAACCAAGTCCGCTTCGGTGACCGCCAATACCGATGCGATATAGGTATTACCCGGTACGATAACTTCATCACCTTTGTTGATTTTTCCTAGCTCTCGCCAAGCCTTTAACGTCAGTGTTAAAGCATCTAAGCCATTCGCAACGCCTATACAGTGTTTAACACCACAGTAGTCAGCAAATGCTTGTTCAAACTGTTCCGTTTCCTTGCCAAGGATATACCAGCCAGATTCAATCACGCGTGCACAGGCTTGTTTCAATTCGTCTTCGTACTCGGCATTTAAGCGCTTTAGCTCTAAAAAATTAACGTTCATTATCTACCTAGGATTTTTTCACACTTCAATTTCATTGGCTCAATATCTGACGGGTATATTTCATAAAGATAATCCAAGTCTGTATCGCCAACGAGTCGAGCACCGAACTTTTCATGGAATTTGTTTACCGCATGGTTATCTTTGCGAACATCGAAGTGGCATTTTTTAAAACCCAACACATCAAAGCCAAATTGATAAACTAAAAGAGCACTTTCGAGGGCAGCGTAACGTGTTTTTTCATGATTCAGGATCCAACTTCCCCAACAAAAAGAAACACCTTTAAAGTCGTAAAGTCTAACTGTTCCGCATTTGGTTCCATCTAGCCTCTCTATAATGAAGTAAAACTGCTTCTTTTGTTGCTCGTCCTCTTTATACGCTCTTATCCATAATCTTTGTGCTTCAACACTTGTATCGCATTTGGACAAGTGTGTATTGTATTTTTCATCACCTCGAAGCTGAGTTATAAACTCTGCATCATCTTCTTGAACAAGGCGAAGTTGTATTGTCTTACTTTTCAGCATGTTTGTTTACCACATTCAAAAATTCAGCATAATCGCGTATGTAATCGGCTTCATCATACAATTCACTAGCGACAACCATTAGCACACAATCTTCAGAAAAGTCGTGCATCTCACGCCATTTTAAGCCTTTGATATGCAGTCCTACATCGGGAGATGAAAGCGTCACTTTCTCTTTCGTGGTGCCATCATCAATGACGAAAGTCACGCTACCTTTCATACAGATAGCGACTTGCTCTAAGTCGTAGTGTGCATGAAAGCCCCTAGCTAAACCGCTTTGTGTATCAAAAATGTAGTAAATACGTTTGATATCAAACGGAATGTTTTTGTGTTGCTCTAACGAGATTAGTGAACCTCGCTCATCACCCATTTTCTGAAAAGATATTAGCGGTATATTTGACATTTATTCTTCCAATAACTCTAGAAGATAGCGGCCATAATCGTTTTTAGATAAGGCTTTTCCTGCAGCTTGAATATGATCTCGTGTTAACCACCCTCGGCGATAAGCAATCTCTTCTAAGCAAGCCACTTTATAACCTTGTCGTTTCTCGATCGTTTCGACAAAGTGAGCAGCTTCAAGCAAGCTGCCATGTGTCCCCGTGTCTAACCACGCAAAGCCGCGCCCTAGCACGTCAACCGTCAATTTCCCTTGCTCTAAGTAAGCTTGGTTAATACTCGTAATTTCTAACTCGCCACGATGAGACGGTTGAATAGTTTTGGCAATGTCCACGACGCGGTTATCGTAGAAATACAGTCCGGTAACGGCGTAATTGGATTTTGGCTTGAATGGCTTCTCTTCAATCGATAGCGCTCTCATCTCTTCATCAAATTCCACCACACCAAAGCGCTCAGGATCTTTCACTTTATAGCCAAAGACCGTCGCACCTTCCGTCAAAGCAGCAGCTTGCTGCAACTTCGGAGTGAACCCTTGTCCATAAAAGATGTTGTCACCCAGCACTAAACATACTGAATCATCGCCAATGAATTCTTCGCCAATGATGAACGCTTGAGCTAAGCCGTCTGGGCTTGGTTGAATCGCGTATTGCAACTCAATGCCAAACTCTGAGCCATCACCCAATAGGCGCTGAAATCCTTCCTGGTCTTCTGGCGTGGTGATGATCAAGATTTCACGAATACCAGCTAGCATGAGTACCGACAACGGGTAGTAAATCATTGGTTTGTCATAAACCGGCAGTAACTGCTTAGAGACACCGCGTGTAATAGGGTAAAGGCGAGTGCCCGAGCCACCTGCTAAAATAATGCCTTTCATTATTCGCCCGCTCCTAATCGCTCTAAACTGTATGAACCATCAAGCACGCGTTGCCACCATTGCGGATTATTGAGGTACCATTCCACGGTTTTGCGAATACCGCTTTCAAACGTTTCTTCTGGCGTCCAGCCAAGCTCTTGAGCAATCTTGGTGGCATCAATTGCGTAACGCACATCATGACCTGGGCGATCTTTCACATACGTGATCAAAGATTCATAAGACTCAACACCTGCAGGTTTGTTTGGTTGCAGCTCTTCAAGCAAAGCACAAATGGTTTTCACCACTTCGATGTTGGCTTTTTCGTTATGGCCACCAATGTTGTAGGTTTCACCGACTTCACCTTCGTTGACCACTTTGTACAGCGCGCGAGCATGGTCTTCCACAAACAGCCAATCTCGGATCTGCATACCATCACCATACACAGGCAACGGCTTGCCATCGAGGGCATTTAAAATCATCAGAGGGATCAACTTCTCTGGGAAGTGGTACGGGCCATAGTTGTTGGAGCAATTAGTGATAAGTGTTGGTAAGCCATAAGTACGTTGCCAAGCGCGAACCAGGTGATCGCTCGAAGCTTTAGATGCAGAATATGGGCTGCTCGGCGCGTATGAAGTGGTTTCGGTGAACAAATCATCCGTTCCCTCTAAATCACCATACACTTCATCCGTAGAAATATGATGAAAACGGAATGCCGATTGGCGCGCTTCATCTAAGCCCGACCAATATTGACGAGCCGCTTCAAGCAAATGGTAAGTGCCCATCACGTTGGTCTCAATAAAAGCAGCAGGACCATCAATAGAGCGATCGACATGAGACTCGGCGGCCAAATGCATCACCCTATCGGGTTGATGCTCTGAAAACACGCGATCTAGTTCAGCTCGGTCACAGATATCTACTTGCTCAAAGTAGTAACGTTCACTCTCTGAGACATCAACCAGTGATTCTAGATTCCCTGCGTAGGTCAGTTTATCTAAATTGATGACGGTATCTTGGGTGTCACGAATGATATGTCGGACAACAGCTGACCCAATAAAGCCTGCTCCACCGGTTACTAATATTTTCATTACAAATGTTACCTACGTTAATTTTTGTGCCATCAGATACACATGAATACTTTATGATTATTGTAGTTTATAGACTCACTCGAGCATCGTTAGACTCAAGAAGGCTTACTTAGAGCAATCAACATAAAATGATAAAAAACTCAATTAAGATTGAGAAGCATAACCGTCCTGAAAATGTTCAAAATCGGATTCTTGCCAAATAATCTGTCGCTTTAAACGCTCTTTATTAAATGAACGCAGAAGTCTATTTAGATTTTGATGCTTCCAGTCACCAGAAGTTTCAAAACGACACTTATCAAAATCGATAATCCATACCTTATCTTTGTCGTCGATCAAGATATTGTGGATATTCAAATCAGTATGGTTAACGCCAACCTGATGCATCTTGGCAATTTCTTGCCCTATTTTCTGATACATTTCTACCGATAAAGACTGTTCTTGCAAGATACTAACCAGATCTCTGGCGTTTGGGATTCGCTCACTTAATAAATCAGCTTGATAGAAGAGTCCTGACTTTACGGCTCTTGCTGCAATAGGACGAGGAACGTGCACCCCAGCCTCAATTAGCGCCAACAAAAGCTGAAACTCTTGCGCACAACGGGTGTTATCCCAGCCAGAGAACCAATAATGATCGTTAACTAACTTTCCAAACAAACCGCCACGACGGTAATGACGTAGTGCCGCTTGCATGCTCTCTAGTTGGATAAACCATGTCGTGCCTCGCCCCGTCGCACTGCCAACCACCTTGTCGGAGGACTGCCAGTATTCCGCATCAAATATCGGTTGGCTAGGGTCTGTAATGATCTCGTCATCAAACCATATCACTTGGTTGTTGTTTTTATACTGTTGAGTCATACGCTCACCCTCTAGCCTAAATATCGGCTGGCTAATATATACAACCAAGTAAATGCAGCAAACGCCAAAGCAACCATAACGGCAGCAGAGCCTATATCTTTAGCTCGACCACTGAGTTCATGCCGTTCAATACTGATACGATCCACTACCGCCTCAATCGCTGAATTTACAAGCTCTACAATCAAGACTAATACCACGACCCCGATCATTAAGATACGCTCAACCATGCCGACATCCACTAGCCAAGCCAAAATCACAGCAATACTCAACAGAGCCAACTCTTGTCGAATGGCAGCTTCATGCTTAAAAGCCGCTTTTAATCCTTGGATCGAATAACCCGTCGCTTTAACGATGCGCTTTAGTCCGGTGTTACCCGGCTTGCCAGATTCTTGCGATTGATGTGGTGTTGTCTTTGACATTGCAGAACACTTATCAGTACTTAGCTATATTCGAGCCGTGTATTTTACATTTATTGGGGATGTCTGCATAATTTACCTGCCTCTATTCATCGAATCAGACAATAATTATGTTCACTTCTGCCCCATCGTCACTATGCGTCTTGCGTTTGTCCGCTATCGGAGACGTTTGCAATACTATCGCCACCATTCAAGCTATTCAGAAACACTGGCCTTCGACCCAGATTACTTGGATAACGGGTAAACTTGAAGCCCAGTTATTAGCCGCCATCGATGGTGTAGAAGTGATTGTTTTTGATAAAAAAGCGGGACTTGATGGCTACAAATCACTTTGGCGACAGCTGAAAGGCAGAGAGTTTGATGCGCTATTGCATATGCAGTACGCGATTCGAGCGAGTGTCGCAACGTTGGGCATTAAAGCAAAATACAAACTTGGTTTCTCTTCTGATAGAAGCCAGGACTTTCAAACACTATTTACCAATGTCAAAGTGCCTTCCCCGCAATCTCTGCATGTCGCAGATGGCTTAATGGCCTTTGCCCATCAAATTGGGGTACCAAAGGCAGAACTAGACTGGGTACTTTCTTATTCAGACCACGACCAAGCTTGGGCAGAGTCTCATATTTCTCGTAGTAAACCTAACCTGCTGATTGTGCCTGGTGCGAGCAAAGCTTATAAAAACTGGAACGCGGAAGGTTATGTGGATGTGATTCATCACGCCAGAACAAAAGGCTGGAACGTGATTCTGGCAGGTAGCCCTGCTCAGGTAGAATTGGATCTGGCAGAAGCCATTCAATCTCGCTTGGAAGAACCGTGTCTAAATTTAGTTGGACAAAGTTCAATTCTGCAAATGCTTGCGTTAATAGATAAGGTTGAAATGGTCATCGCCCCCGATACCGGACCAGCACACATGGCGAATGCCATGAAAACGCCAATCATCGGGCTCTATGCACACCATAATCCGCTGCGAGTGGGACCTTACCGTTATCTAAAATACGTTGTCTCAGTGTATGAAGAAACAATCTTTGCGGAAACAGGCAAAAACAGTCACGAGTTAAGCTGGCGAACTCGCGCTAAAGATGAAACGGCAATGAACCGCATTACCAACACTCAAGTAATGAGCATGTTCGATCAAGTCTTAGAAGATTTGTATCCTCAATACCAGTAAACTTACTGTCTTGATTTGTTAAGAAGGAAATGACCTTGTCCAAACCAACCTTAGCCGTTGCCTTAATTGTAAAAAATGAAGAGAAGCACTTACAAGCTTGTCTAGACACAGTAAAAGATTGGGTCGATGAGATTGTCCTTCTAGACTCGGGCAGCACTGATCGCACTGAAGAAATCGCCCGACAATACACAGATAAGTTTTACACCAACCTAGATTGGCCAGGATTCGGTAAACAGCGCCAACTGGCGCAGCAATACGTTACAGCAGACTACGTTTTGTGGCTTGATGCGGACGAACAAGTCACTCCAGAGCTAAAAGAAAGTATCTTACACGCGGTATCAGCCAATAAGCCGAACGTTTTATATAAACTTAATCGACTAAGCTCAGCGTTTGGTAAGTTCATCTACCATTCTGGTTGGTCTCCAGACTGGATTGTGCGCTTATATCGCACCGAATATACACAATATAATGATTCGCTCGTTCATGAAAAAGTTGATGAGAAAAACTATCAAACTGAAAAACTGGATGGTCGACTGCATCACTACACTTACGAGCACCTTCATCATTACATCAATAAAACCACTGGATACCTCAAGGCCTGGACAGATGAACGGGAAGGAAAAAAGAAAGCGGGGTTAACGACCGCTATCGTTCACGCTCTTGCGAGCTTTTTGAAGATGTATGTTCTCAAACGAGGTTTCCTTGATGGCAAACATGGCTTCATTCTAGCTTGGCTAAGCATGCACTCTACTTTTGTAAAATATATCGATCTCTACTTACGTGAACAGGCAAAAAAATCATGAAAACGACTTTAATTATCACCACTTACAACTGGAAAGAAGCATTAAAAGCGGTGTTAGAAAGCGTGAAACGTCAAACCGTTTTGCCTGACGAAGTAATTGTTGCAGATGATGGCTCTCGAGAAGACACCAAAGCAATGGTTGACCAAATGCATGAAGGTTTTCCGGTTCCACTGATTCATAGTTGGCACGAGGATAATGGCTTTCAGCTTTCAATGAGCCGCAACCGTGCGATCGCCAAAGCATCAGGTGACTACCTCATCATGATTGATGGCGACATGGTGCTGTCCCAAACGTTTATTGAATCACATAAGCAAGTCGCAAAACCAAATTGGTTTGTGCAGGGTGGACGTGTGTTAACGGATGAAAGCTGCAGCAAGGCCATCATGGAAAACGGCTTAGTGCCTTCCATTTTCAGCAAAGGCATTCGCAATCGTAAAAACTGCATCACCAACGCTTTGCTATCGAAATGGTTCTCTTACGAGCGCAATAACGATAAAGCCACTCGCGGTTGCAACATGGCGTTTTGGCGACAAGATGTCATCGAGGTGAATGGCTTCAACCAAGATTTTGTTGGATGGGGACGCGAAGACAGCGAGTTTGTTCATCGCATGTTGAATGCGGGTAAGTCACGTCTTTACCTAAAATTCGCAGGTGTAGGCTACCACTTGTACCACGTAGAAAACTCTCGTGCGTCACTCGGACAAAATGATGAGATTTTAGAGAACACCATTAAAAACAAGCTTAAACGCTGTGAGAATGGTGTTGATCAATTTCTAGAAGCTTAAGATTATAAAAAAGGGGCGTTTCGCCCCTTTTTTATTGTTGCTGAGATAAAGCGAAGTACTTATCGGCAACCATCAATGAGATCAAACGCTCTTTACGTTTATCTTTGAACTGCTCAACCCACTGGTGCGCATTTTCAATGATCGCTAATGCTTCTTGCTCATTCGCTAGGTAATAATCCATCTTTTCGGGCAAATCCGAATAGTCATCCTTCACTTCAACATAGTGGACGCCTGCCTCTAACTTACCTTCCATAAACCAAGTCTCATATTTTGGCTTTGACATAATAACCAAGGAGTTAGACGACATAGCCCACTTAAGGTTGGTGGCCACATCATTGCCTTCTATACAGAGCAAAAACTTATACTGCAGTTGCTCTTCAATACTCATAAAGCCCTTTTCCCATGGTTTCCCTTCTACCGGGCGGGTCTGGCCAATATTGCATTGCGGATGGTTGTAAAACGCATGAATCACCTTTTTACGATGCGGCTGAAAACCCACGCCACGCCACGCTACCATGTCCTTTTTATCTTGATAGCGAACAGGATCATCAATAAATTTAAAATGACGAACTTGATTAAGTTTCAACACCACTGAATTTTGGTTGCTACCAAAAATAGGGCGGCTTTTTATAAAGCTCGGTACATTGGGAATGTGTGTAACATCACCGTTGATGTAGTTAAACGCAAAACTGGAAGGGAAATAGCGTACAACTTGGCGAAGATCGAAAAAATACGTCCAACCTTTCGTTTTTTTGAATGTATCGACAGTCGCGTAACTTTGTTCTCGGCTATCGACTGAAAACGGCGTTTCACACTTGTTGTAATAGTTCACCCGCTCCAGGCAGAGTTGCTTCTCGGCTTCAGTTAAATTCGAAAGTAAACGCTTGGCTTGTGCTCGATATACAAAACGAGGGATAAGTATCGAGAGAGCGTTTGAGAAATAATAAGGGAATTTACTGTCTTTCATTCAGTTTTTCCCCAATCGCGATGGCTACTGGCTTGGGAACGAACTGATCGATACTTCCGCCATGAATGGCCACTTCTCTCACGATAGTCGACGATAGAAACGCAAACTCTTCTTCAGGTGTCAAAAATACACTTTCGATACCTGGTAACAGCTTTCGATACATGTTGGTCAGTCCAAACTCGTATTCAAAGTCTACCGTTGTTCGCAAACCACGAATAAGAACCTTAGCTTGCTCATCTCTCGCGAAATCCACTAATAACCCAGAGAACCCCTTTACCGTCACACCAGGTAAATGCGCTACAACGTCCTGCATCAGTGCAACACGCTCTTCCAATGAAAACATGGTGTTCTTCGATGGGCTTGCGGCTACGCCAATCACAACCTCATCAAACATTTCGTGAGTACGTTCTATTAGATTGAGGTGACCATTAGTCACTGGATCAAAAGTGCCCGGATAAATGACTTTCATATAATTTACTAAGTTATTCGAAACTGATTGAATTATTGAGGCTCTAGCGCAAGATTACAACAACTTAAGCTCGATATTAGCTCGTCTTACTTCTGACACTCACCACAAAAGAAGGTATTACGCTGCCCTATTTTTAGCTCTTGAAGTCGTTCGCCGCATTCTGGGCATGGCTCTCCGGCTTTTCCGTAAACCAATAACTCTTGTGCAAAGTAACCCGGCTTTCCATCGGCTTGCGCAAAGTCTTTCAGCGTAGTCCCACCTTGCGTAATGGCAATCTCAAGTGTCATTTTGATATTTTCAACAAGTAACCCCCACTCTTGAGAAGTTAGCTTACCTGCAGGCCTTGAAGGGTGAATTCGAGATTTAAACAACGACTCATTCGCGTAGATGTTCCCGACACCAACCACGACTTTGTTGTCCATGATGAACTGCTTGACGGCGACACGCTTATTTTTAGCTTTCTCCGCTACATATTCCGCATTGAACTCTTCAGTTAAAGGCTCAGGCCCCATGTTTGCTAGTACAGCATGTGACTCGTCAGGAGCACACCACAGCCATGCCCCAAAACGACGCGGATCGTTATAACGCAGTATTTTTCCACTGCTTAGTTTGAGATCCACATGATCGTGCTTTGCTGGCGGAAAGTCAGCATCTAGGACACGTAAAGACCCAGACATGCCCAAGTGAACAATGGCTGTACCTGTGTTTGTCTCGATCAGTAAGTATTTCGCACGACGACTAATCGCACGGATCACCTGCCCTTCCAATTTTTTAAGCTCTGTAGGAATATCCCAGCGCAATTTAGGCGTTCGAAAAGTAAACGACTGGATCGTTTGTCCAACCATGTGGGGGCTAATTCCCATACGACTGACTTCAACTTCTGGCAACTCAGGCATTAGATTCTCCAATTCACCGGCTAATAGTTCTCGCTGCTAGCATAATCGAAAAGAAAAACGATAAATAGGGAAGCTTATTAGGGGTATAGGCGCAAAAAGGCTCTACTCTGGCATAAGGTAGTTTTCATCGACGGAGATAGCGACCCATTTGTCTTGCCAGGTTTTAAATAGCCAAAAATCAGGTAAACGAAAGAAAGTCACCCGCTGCGGATCTTCGAGATCCTGATACCAAACTTCTACCGTTTCAGGTACCGTCAGGTTAGGTTTTAAATGATCGTACTGTTCTGAGGTGAGCTCGGTCCCTTCCAATGATTGCCAGCGTGATACAAGTTCACTGATCGGTGCATCAACTTTGATGTTGGATTGCCATCGTCCATCATGCAGTTCAAACTCCCAGCCACTATAGTACAAAGACTCCACCGTATAGTCGGAGCGAAGTACATTTGGGTAAGGGTCTGCTTGGTCTGTTAATAGGTAAGTTTTGATCCACATCGGCGCATTTAAGATCACTATAAACGCGATAATGCCCAGAATAAGAATATTGTTCCATCGGCGGCGACGAGCCGGACTCACACGCATAACCATCTCTACTCTCTTATAGTTATGAGTAAACTACCAAAGAGTATTGGGGTTGACTAGAACAATGGTGTGCAAGTATGTAGAGAAGCGGTGACCAAGCGGTATAGGACGATAAATTAAAAATTCGAGTATAGAGTCGGACCAGTAAAATAACTTCAGCAGTACTTTATAATCCGATGACGTACTGAACACTTTATCTTCAGCACTTTTATTCAGGTAATAAAAAACCCAACTCGAAAGTTGGGTTTTTCAATTCATCAAAGAGACTGAAACCAATTATTTGATTTTTGCTTCTTTGTACATAACGTGCTGGCGAACTACTGGATCAAACTTTTTGATCTCAAATTTGCCTGGCATGTTACGCTTGTTCTTATCAGTTGTGTAGAAGTGGCCTGTACCTGCAGAAGATACTAGACGGATTTTCTCACGAACGCCTTTCTTTGCCATTGCTTATTTCCTCTTAAACGTTTTCGCCACGTGCACGCATGTCTGCAAGAACAGTATCAATACCTTTCTTGTCGATGATGCGCATACCTTTAGCAGATAGACGTAGTTTAACAAAACGTTTTTCGCTCTCTACCCAGAAACGATGAGTTTGTAGGTTCGGCAGAAAACGACGCTTAGTAGCATTTCGTGCGTGTGAACGGTTGTTACCCGTTACTGGACGCTTACCAGTTACTTGGCATACTCGTGACATGAATGTCTTCTCCAAAATCGTTTCAGCTCGATATCAACCTTGGTGGCCGAACCTCTCTATCTCTCGAAAAGAAGTTAGAGGTTAAGAACCGCTATGGAAAATCCATACAAGGCTATCAAAGGTCGCGCATTATACTAACTTGATATGCATTGCTCAAGACCCGAACAGATCCTTTTTACAGGTTTTCGTGATCTTTTTTTAGACAGCAGATTTTTTTAGCAGTCCAAGCTGAATTCAGTTAAAAATTTAGTGGCGTGGATGATAGCAGATTTTTAGCAACTAACAACCTAAAAAACGCACAGTTATATCCAGCCTCTTTCAGCAAAAGAGACACTTTCCCCATCTCCGATGACGAAATGGTCCAAAATACGAATATCCACCAATGCTAATGCGTCGGTGAGACGCCTTGTAATCCTTCTGTCAGCTTGGCTCGGCTCAGCGACGCCTGAAGGATGATTGTGCGCCAAAATCAAAGCCGCCGCGTTATGATGCAGAGCACGCTTAACAACTTCTCTCGGATACACCGACGCTGCATCCAACGTTCCTTCAAATAAAATTTCATCTTTTATCACTCGGTGCTGGTTATCGAGAAAAAGAATATAAAAAGCCTCTCTTTGCCGATCCCTTAAAATAGAAGACAGATATAATTTAGTTTGGTCGGGGCTGGTTAAGGCATCACCACGCTTTAGCGTCTCCGCCAAGTAACGTTGTGTCATTTCTAGTACCGCTTGCAACTGAACATACTTGGCTTGCCCTAATCCTTTGTGACGACAAAACTCTTCTTCTGATGCTGAAAATAGTTGTCTGAGCGAACCAAAGTCTTGAATAAGGAAGTCTGCGAGCTCAATCACGTTCATTCCGCGGGTGCCTGTGCGCAAGAAGATGGCCAGTAGCTCAGCATCGGTCAAAGCTTGCGGCCCTCGTTGCAGTAGCTTCTCTCTGGGCATGGACTCATTTGGCAAAGCTTTCAGTATCATCTGATGTCTCTTTATATGGAAAGTGTCCCTATTCCACAAAACAAAAAGCGAAAGTCGAGTATGACTTTCGCTTTCTTCGTACTATCAGTGTTTTCCATGCAACTTAACAGTTCATCAGAGTTTAAAGTTGCCAACCAAGCCGTGAATTTCTGTTCCAGACTGTGATAGCTGCGTGCTGATTGACTCGGCATGCTGCAACGTCTCATTAATGTTGTTCACGATCTGTTGAATAGCCACTAAGTTTTGGTTGATGTCTTCTGCAACCGCGCTTTGTTCTTCTGCGGCAGACGCGGTTTGAATACCCATATCTCGAATTGTTCCGATAGAATGATGAACACCAGAAAGAGATTGCTGAATGAGCGCAGATTCTTCCGCCGTTTTGACACCTCGTTTTTGGCTCACCGACATCGTACTGACCGCTCTTGATACACCATTTTGTAGCTGCTTGAGCATGTCGCCAATTTCATGAGTACTATTTTGCGTACGACTGGCTAACGAGCGCACTTCATCCGCAACGACGGCAAACCCTCGACCTTGCTCACCGGCTCTAGCCGCTTCAATCGCCGCATTTAGGGCCAACAAATTCGTTTGCTCGGCTATCTCGCCAATCACATCCAGCACTTTGGTTATTTTTTCGGTCTGTAAACTCAACTCAGAAATTGCATCTGACGTGCTGTCTATCTCCGTCACGAGTTCGGTAATGCCTTCTATTGCTTGCTCGACCTCATGCTGAGCGGCGGTGACTTGACTGTTGGCATCGTCAATTGCCTGCGCGGTCGCATTAGTATTGCTGGCTACTTCTTTGGCAGTCATGCTCATTTGTGTCACCGCAGTCACGACTTTGTCCGTCTCTAAACAGTGGTCCTGCATTTGGCCGCTCGCTTGGCTGGTCTGAGTGTTCAGGCTTTGGGAAACGGTTTGTACTGTCGTCGCAGAGCGGTGGATATCCTGCATCAGTGGGTGCAGCTTATCCATAAACTCATTAAACGCCGCTGCCACTTCACCGACTTCATCCTGACTTTCGACTTTTAAACGAGCCGTTAAGTCACCGCCGCCTGCGGCAACATCTTTTAATGAAGCCGCGACATGTTGTAATGGCTGAATGCCTTTAGACACCACGATACTGGTGAGAACACTGGTAATGATCAATCCAATAACGGAAATCAACACGGCAGATAATGTATGCTCTTTTAGCTCTTGAGTCTTTAACTCTCGGTGCATCGCAACTTGCTGGTCGATGTCATCAATATAAACGCCAGTACCTAAAACCCAGTCCCATTTCGATAGATATTCTGCATAGCCCAACTTAGGCGCTTGTGCGTCAATGGTCGGTTTGTGCCACGAGAAATAGAGGAACCCATCCCCTTTTTGAGAAGCGTCAATCAAGCCCGCAATAACTGCGACCCCATTTTCATCTTTTAAGTCGTAAAGGTTTTTACCCTCTAATGCAGGTTTGATGGCGTGCAACGTATTCACACCTTGAGAGTCGTAGGCAAAAAAGTAGCCATCGCTTTCAAAGCGCATGGCTTTCAAAATTTCTTTTGCTGCCTCTTTATTACTTCCATTTACATCCGCGTCGTATAACGGTTTTATCGCCGTCACGCCCATCATCATGTAGGCTTGTAACTCTTTCTTTTTCGTTTCGATGAGCTCTTGCCTGTCTCTTGCCAGCTCCGCTTCCAAACTTTTACTGCTGTTGATGTAATACACCACTGAGATCAACGTAGTGATCAACAACAGCGGAATTAGGGTTATCAGCAGCAATTTGTTTCGACTTTTCAACACCATGGTTTCCACTACCTCTTTTTCTTTTCAGACTTGCAAACTCCGCGCAACTTGTCTGTGAGGTAGGCGAGAATTTTCCCTTCCTCGGTCAGATTAATACTCTGGAGTTTGATGTGAATTATCTTCTCGTTATATATGCTCGGGCGGTCAGACTTTGAATTGTGTTAAAATCCGGTCATCAAATTGGAGATCTCACATGCAAACACTAGCAGGAAAGAAAATTCTACTCGGCATCAGTGGCGGTATTGCCGCGTATAAATGTGCGGAGCTAACCCGTCGCCTCATAGAGAGAGGAGCGCAAGTTCAAGTTGTAATGACGAAAGCCGCAAAAGAGTTCATTACCCCTTTAACCATGCAAGCCGTTTCGGGCCGTCCTGTCTCGGACAGTTTACTAGACCCAGCAGCGGAAGCCTCTATGGGCCATATTGAATTGGCCAAATGGGCAGATTTAGTGCTATTAGCGCCAGCGACCGCGGACTTAATCGCGCGCATGTCCGCAGGCATGGGGAACGATTTACTTACTACGCTCGTGCTCGCGACGGATTCCCCTGTTGCTGTTTCTCCTGCGATGAATCAACAGATGTATCGCAATATCGCAACCCAAGAGAACATCGCTACGTTAGCGCGTCGTGGTATGCACATCTGGGGCCCTGCGGCAGGAGAGCAAGCCTGTGGTGATGTGGGACTAGGTCGAATGCTGGAACCAATGCAGCTAGTACATCTATGTGAACAGTTCTTTCAACCAAAATTGTTAGAAGGTAAGTCGATACTCATTACCGCCGGACCAACTCGCGAAGCGATTGATCCAGTGCGTTACATTACTAACCATAGCTCCGGGAAAATGGGCTATGCATTGGCGAGCGCCGCAGCGCAGATGGGAGCAAAAGTCACCCTCGTGAGCGGTCCTGTCAGTTTAAATACGCCCGCAGGTGTTGAGCGCATAAATGTTTCCAGTGCCCAAGAGATGCACGAAGCCGTTATGACACATGCAAACCAGCATGATGCCTTTATTAGCTGCGCTGCCGTTGCCGACTACCGCCCACAAACGATCGCGTCTCAAAAGTTGAAAAAGACAGAAGACAACGACGAAATGGTCATTAATATGGTTAAAAATCCTGATATTGTTGCATCTGTGGCAGCAATGACGGAGAAGCGTCCGTTTACCGTCGGTTTTGCGGCTGAAACCAATGATGTAGAGACCTATGCTCGAGGCAAGTTAACAAAGAAAAACCTCGATATGATCTGTGCAAACGACGTTTCGGTTGCAGGGCAAGGATTTAATAGCAACGACAACGCAATTACCCTTTACTGGCCTGAAGGTGAACTTACGCTCGCTTTAGAATCAAAAGAAGCATTGAGCTTTAAAATTCTCGAAAAAATGCATCAATTGATGTAACTAACGTTTGAAAACCCTGCCAATTTTTTACAAAAGCTGGCATAAATTTGGTACAAAAATGACAACTAAGGGTGTTAAATCTCCCATTCCACCCTTAGTGGTCTAGTTTGAGGCGAAATAGCGTCTTATAATCCCCTCCGCTCAACTTTGTATTTTGAAAGGAAGTAACTAATGGCCGGCAGTAAAAAATCCAACCGTCGTGAAGAGATCTTACAAGCATTGGCAGAAATGCTTGAATCAACAGATGGCGCTTCACGCATTACTACGGCAAAACTGGCCAAGCAAGTCGGCGTTTCAGAAGCCGCGCTGTATCGTCATTTCCCAAGTAAAGCGCGCATGTTCGAAGGGTTGATTGAATTCATTGAAGAAGCCTTGATGACACGTATCAACCGTATTCTAGACGACGAAAAAGATACACTAGAGCGTATTCGTATGGTGATGCACCTTATTTTGGCGTTCTCTGAACGTAACCCAGGTCTGACACGCATTTTGTCGGGTCATGCTCTAATGTTTGAAAATGAACGCCTACGTGAACGCATCAATCAACTCTTTGAGCGTATAGAAACACAATTGCGCCAAATCCTGCGTGAACGTAAGATTCGTGAAGGGAAGTCCTTCCCTGTCGAAGAGCGCATCCTAGCCGCGCAAATTCTGGGACAAGTTGAGGGGAGCCTAAACCGCTTTGTGCGTAGCGACTTTAAATACCAGCCGACTGCAAACTTTGACGAGTACTGGGCGCTTTTGAGTGCACAAATAAAGTAAAAGACTATGAGTAAAGACAAATACACGCAGCCCGAGTTTTCTCTTTCACTTCTTCACCCTCGTAACTGGGGCGTATGGCTTGGTTTTGGTCTGTTGGCCATCCTCGTCAATATTCTTCCTTATCGGCTGCTGCTTTCATTAGGTCGTTCACTCGGTAAACTTGGCATGCGCTACGGTAAAAAGCGTGTCCACGTTGCTCAGCGTAACTTAGAATTGGCCTTTCCAGACAAAACACCTGAAGAGATTCAACATATTGTTGAAGAGAACTTCAAAAATACCGGTATGGCACTGATAGAAACCGGAATCACTTGGTTCTGGCCGACTTGGCGCTTTAAAAACCTGATCGTCGAGAAAGATCTCGGCGCACTGCGTGAAAAAGCCAAAGAAGGTAAAGGCGTCCTACTTTGTTGTGTCCATGCTCTAAATCTAGAGATCACTGCGCGTGCTTTCGCCGTGTTAGGCGTGGCCGGGTACGGCGCGTTTCGTCCGCATAATAATCCTGCTTATAACTTTATCCAGTATTGGGGACGGACACATAACGGCAATAAACTGATTGATCGTAAAGATGTAAAAAAGATGATTCGTGTTTTACGCAGCGGTGAGCGTCTGTTCTATTTGCCGGATCACGATTACGGTCGCAAAAAATCAGTATTTGTGCCCTTCTTTGCCGTAGACGATGCGTGTACGACAACAGGCACGAGCATTCTGGCGTATACCTCAAAATGTGCGATCATCCCAGGCTCAGGGTTTCGCAATGACGAAGGAAAATACGACATCATCGCCGATAAGTGCATTGAAGCCGATTATCCACAAAAAGACGAAGTCGCCGCTGCCGCTTATATGAACAAGTATGTGGAAGAAGTCATTCTACGCGCTCCAGAGCAATGGATGTGGCTCCATAAACGCTATAAAACGATGCAAGATGAGCATGTCGAGAAAGGCATTCGCTATAAGTAAGTGGTCACGGCGATAAATCCAAAAACAAAAAAGGGCAGATGAATATCCATCTGCCCTTTTTACTTTTTCAGAAAAAGTAACCAATTAAATGCCGTATTCTGCGCGGTACGCTTTGACTGCTTCTAGATGCTCTTTGTCTGTGCCTTTCTCTTCAAGGAAAGTCACAAGGTCAGTCAGGCTAACGATTGAGATGATTGCACAACCAAAATCACGCTCCACTTCTTGGATCGCAGACAACTCACCTTTGCCTTTTTCTTGGCGGTCAATCGCAACCAACACACCAGCAAGGTCTGCGCCATTTGCTTGAATGATTTCCATCGATTCACGAATCGCAGTACCTGCTGTGATTACGTCATCCACTAGCATGATGCGACCTTCAAGCGCAGAGCCTACAAGGTTACCGCCTTCGCCGTGATCTTTCGCTTCTTTACGGTTGAAGCAGTAAGGCGTGTCGATATCGTGGTGATCCGCCAGCGCGACCGCTGTTGTCGTCGCGATTGGGATACCTTTGTACGCCGGGCCAAACAGCACATCAAACTCAATGCCTGAATCAGCGAGCGCAGCTGCGTAAAAACGACCAAGACGCGCTAGGTCACGACCAGTATTGAAAAGACCAGCGTTAAAGAAGTAAGGGCTTTTACGGCCAGATTTCAAAGTAAACTCACCAAACTTAAGAACTTCTTTCTCAAGTGCAAACTCAATAAATTCACGCTGGTATGCTTTCATTATTTTCTCTCTATGTCCTTGGTTTCTTGTGTCTCTTCTCGACAATCATTCATTTCTCTATTGTCGAGATAAAAAAATAGCCCCCATAATGGGAGCTATCTAAATCAATTGGCTAACGCCGCCTTCTGCGCTGCGACAATTTCCGTAATGCCGACTTTCGCCGACTCGAGCAATGCCATCAGCTGTTCGTGACTGAACGGTTCACCTTCTGCGGTGCCCTGAATTTCAATCATCTTGCCTTCTTCGGTCATTACCACATTCATGTCTGTGTCTGCCGCTGAATCTTCAACGTATTCAAGATCACACAATACTTCGTCGCCTAGTAAGCCGACAGAAACTGCCGCTACGTGGCCTTTCATTGGATTCGCTTTTAGCTTGCCGCTATCCACTAGGTGTTGGAATGCATCGGCCATTGCAACACTTGCGCCGCTGATAGATGCAGTGCGAGTGCCGCCGTCTGCTTGGATAACGTCACAGTCAACGGTGATCATGAACTCACCCATGGCTTTTAGATCGACCACAGCGCGTAGGCTTCGCGCGATAAGACGCTGAATTTCCATCGTACGGCCGCCTTGTTTGCCACTTGCCGCTTCACGACGAGTACGAGAATGTGTTGCTCGAGGTAGCATGCCGTATTCAGCTGTAACCCAGCCTTTACCTTGACCTTTTAGCCAACGTGGCACAGATTCTTCGACGGTCGCATTACACAACACTTTGGTGTTACCGAACTCAACTAGCACTGACCCTTCAGCGTAAGCTGTGTAGTTACGAGTAATTTTGATAGGGCGAACTTGATCCGCCTTGCGATCGTTTGGACGCATGGGCATCTACCTTAAATATGAGGAGAAGACGATTTGGTTGGGCGAAGATTATAACGGAATAGATTCCGGATTCATAGGTTACGCATCTGGCACAACATAAACAATCCATACATCCCGCGCACCTATCGACGCAGCGTGATACACTCTTGAAGTAATTTTCAAAAAATGAAGACAGGAAAATTCGATGATTTACAGTATGACAGCGTATGCACGCAAAGAAGTAAAAGGCGATTGGGGCTCTGCGGTATGGGAAATCCGCAGCGTGAACCAGCGTTATTTAGAAACATACTTCCGCATGCCAGAACAATTTCGCGGGTTAGAGCCCGTTTTACGTGAGCGCTTTCGTAAGCGCTTAGCGCGAGGCAAAGTAGAATGTAATCTGCGTTTTGAAGCAAACCCTGCCGCAAAAGGTGAGCTTAGCATCAATGAAGCGCTTGCTAGCCAGGTAATTAAAGCCGCTGAACAAGTCATGCACATGACTGGTGAACTGAGCCGAATCAATCCATTTCAAGTCATGCAATGGCCGGGGGTAATGGAAACGCCAGAGCAAGACATGGATGCGGTAAATAAAGTGCTACTAGAAGCGTTTGATGGCGCAATGGATGAATTTATTGAAGCGCGCGCTCGTGAAGGCGAGAACATGAAGGCGCTGATTGAGCAACGCCTAGAAGCGATCACATCAGAAGTTGTGAAAGTGCGCGCACGCATGCCAGAAATACTAGAGTGGCAACGTGAGCGTCTGTTCTCTAAATTTGAAGATGCGAAAGTAGAGCTAGACCCATCTCGCGTTGAGCAAGAGCTTATCCTTCTGGCACAGAAATCAGACGTAGCAGAAGAGCTAGACCGTCTTGATTCTCACGTAAAAGAAACCACAAACATTCTGAAAAAAGGTGGCGCAGTGGGTCGTCGTCTAGATTTCATGATGCAAGAGTTCAACCGTGAATCGAACACGCTAGCGTCGAAATCCATCAGCACCGACATCACCGCATCGGGCGTTGAACTGAAAGTTCTAATTGAACAGATGCGTGAGCAGATCCAAAACATTGAATGATCTAAAAGTCATCGAGTATTGAAACAAAAAAGCCCCGCTAATACGGGGCTTTCTTTTATTCGTCTTTTTCCAAGGTACTGTTATCAACGTAGGGCCAATAATGGTGCCCAATTCTGATCAGCAAAGTAGCCGCAGCCAAAATAAACGCAGCCAGAGATAACCACACAACCAAAACTGCATCCAGCTCTTTCATTCCGAGAGTGATATAGCGGGCGATCGCCATCATCGCGATGTAGATAGGATAGCGTACCGGAATTTTACCGTTCATCACGAACTGCTGCACCATGGCGAGCACTTCCAGATAGATAAACATCAACAGAATATCTGTGAGTAAGACACGCTTCTCTACAAATACGTGCACAAACTCTTGCATCATGGCGTACAACGTCGCCAAGGTAATAGAGACTAATAATACCGCCTCCAAAATATGGAAGATTCTCAGGAAAGGTCGACTAAAGGATTTCGGTAAATTCGACGGCATGGTCCATTATCCAAACAAAGAAAATAGGCCTTGAGTTTAGCATGCAACGATCTTCAATCAATCAGAATAAACATCAGTGTAAATCGACTCCAAGTCCTGGCATTTGCTTATAAAAACGCTCCGCTTATTTGGCGGAGCGTTTTTGTGTTATAGGACCTGTGGCATCACTTACGCCACTTGCTGCTTTTTTTCAGCTACGCGCTTTTTCTTCCGATATTTAGGGTGAGTGATCGGAATAGCAGATAGGAGTTTTTTGGTGTATTCGTTTTGCGGGTTTGCATAAATTTCTTTAGCGCTGCCTGCTTCTACCACTTTACCAAAATACATCACGGCAACTTTGTCAGAGACATGTTTCACCACAGAGAGATCATGAGAGATAAATATGATCGCCAAATTCATTTCTTGTTGCAGTTGTAGCAATAGGTTCAAGATTTGCGCCTGTACCGACACATCTAACGCAGATACCGATTCATCACAAATCAGTAGTTTAGGCTTCAATGCAATCGCGCGAGCAATACCGATACGCTGCCGTTGTCCGCCTGAAAATTCATGTGGATAACGGTTTACTGCCGTTTCTGGTAATCCCACTTTGATTAAAAGCTCTTTTACCCATTGTTTACGCTCTGTTGGCGTGCCAATTTTATGAATAACAAACGGTTCTTCCAGAATCATACCGATGGTATGACGCTGATTGAGTGACTCCATTGGGTCTTGAAAGACGATTTGCATGTCTTTACGCAGCGAGCGCATCTCTTTCACAGACAATTTTGTGATGTCTTTACCTTCAAAGAAAATCTTACCTTCCGTTGGCTCGTATAACTTTAAGATCGTGCGACCAAGGGTGCTTTTACCACAACCTGACTCACCAACTAGCCCCAGTGTTTCACCTTCAGAAACAGACAGTGAAACCCCGTCTACCGCTTTGATGGTGTAGCCTTTCTTGAACAGCCCTTTACCAGAAACAAAGTGCTGCTTAAGATTTTCAATTCTTAATACTTCTTTTGCCATAACATCCTCTTTTATGACTGGTTCACTTTGCCCAGTTAACTGGCAAACATACTGGCATCAATAGGCTTGATATCGATCATCTGCTTCGGCTCATTATCTAAGCTCGGCATCAACCCCATCAAACGCTCTGTGTATGGGTGCTGCGGGTTATCAAACAACTCAAAAATTTCTGCTTTTTCGACAATACGTCCGCCATACATCACGGCAACATCATCACACACTTCTGCCACAACCCCGAGATCGTGAGTGATGAAGATCATCGCCATGCCCGTTTCTTCCTGAAGCTCGTTCATCAGTTCAAGGATAGACGCCTGAACCGTAACATCCAACGCTGTAGTCGGTTCATCACAAATCAGAATATCCGGCTTACAGGCCAATGCCATCGCGATCATGACACGCTGGCGCATACCACCAGATAGGTTATGGGGATACTCATTCAATCGCTTCTCTGGCATTGGAATTTTTACTTTTGCCAGCATCTCAATCGCGTACGCCTCCCGCTCCTTTTTGTCGAGCTCAGGTCGATGGAGCTCAAGCACTTCACATATTTGACGACCAATGGTGTGCACTGGGTTGAGCGCAGTCATCGGGTCTTGGAAGATGATCGAAATGCGATCGCCACGCATGGCGTACATCTCTTCCGCAGGCAAATCAACTAGGTTGGTGCCGCGATAATTCACTTCACCTTTAATGATGTTGCCATATGGCTTAGGTAATAGCCCCATGATCGACATTGAGGTTACGCTCTTACCACTACCTGACTCTCCCACCAGGCCGAGTGTACGTCCAGCTCGCACATCAAAGTTCACACCATGCAGAACCTTCACTGGCCCATCATCGGTGGTAAATTCAACTTCGAGATCTTTAACACTTAGGATTACATCGTTTTCCATAACCAATCCTTACAGCTTATAAGTGTCATCTACGACAACGACAGGTTCAAAAGCTTTGTCTGACTTCATCGCTTGTTTCGTTTCTTTTTTGATATCACTATCAATCCAGTAAGTGCCATCGCCTATGATTGCACCACTGAACAGCGCCTCTGTCATGCGATTCATTGGCTTATCTGGAAACTTTAACCAGCGCCAGTGACCATAGCGGACATAAGGAACCATGTAGCCTGGGACGATAACGTGAGCATCAATGATGTCACGCTGAATCTCATGACCTAGCTGGATCTTTTTATCCATATCCATGCCAAAACGATACTCGATGATCTTTTCATCCAGTTCAGGCGTGCTGTAGTTTGTGAAAGAGTTAGTTTGCGGCTTGTTCGCATTGACTGAATGGAAGTACTCCCAATACGTTGGGATCTCAGACGTACCCATATCTAAGAAAGCCAAATCGTGCTTTTTCTCACGTACGTATTTGAACATAGATGAGCCATCAACTAACTTGAGCTCAACATCCAGCCCTGCTAGCTTGGCTTGCTCACGCAAAAATGCAATACGAGGAGTATGAACAGGTGTTCCGTAGGTCAGCTCGAAGCTTAAGCGCTCACCTTTATCATTAACACGAATACCATCAGAACCAATTTTGTTAAAACCTGCGGCTTCGAATGCCTCGGCCGCTTTTGCGGGATCAAACTTCGGTGCCTTAGCATCTGGTAGGGTGTATTTACCATGACCATAACCGGTCGGGTTCGGTTTACGGGAGTAGTCGCCACGCATGACATTCTCTATCATGCCATCAAAGTCAATCGCGTAAGTAATGCCCTTGCGAATGTTTAAATCATCCAGCAAAGGCATCGCGGTGTTCATCCATACACCACCAGCCCCAACTGGAAATTGGTTGTAACCCCAGAACTTTTGAATGTATCCCTTTTGGTAAGGTTCCGTATTCGATTTATCATGCCATAAGCTTGGTAAAACAAGACCAAATGCATCCAGCTTCCCTTTCTCAAAGTGCTTCATCGCGATATCACTGTCGCGAATCACTGTGATGCGGATTTTGTCGACATTATAGCGATGTTGATAATACTTATTGCTGTAACCCCACCAGTCTTCACCGACATGTTTGAAGGTCACACTTTTACCTTTTTTAATGTCATCTAGGTAGTATGCACTGGTCGTTGGTTCACTTTTAAAATTGTAGTAGCGGACAAAGTTGTCATGTATACCGTCACCATTTTCATCTTTTGAAGGGTTAGCATAAAAATGTGCGGGACGTGGGCGCAGAGCCCCCATTCGTAACAGCAATTCTTCCGGATTGAACTCTTTCGCCGCCTTAACAGCAAACGTGTGAGTGTCGTACTTGATAACATCCGCAATCGTTTTGTTGTAGTAATCGTTGTACCAAGGTTCCAAGATATCTTTGGAACGATAAAACTTCAGCATGAACACGAAATCGTCGGCAGTCACAGGTTTGCCGTCCGACCATTTGGCTTCAGGGTTGAGTTTGAAATAGACCGTTTTGTTGTCACCTGCTAACGCCCACTCGTTAGCAAGCTCAGGGATGAACTCTAAAGTATCTGGGTGGCGGACCACCAAGCCTGGTGTTTCATCTAAGATAAAAGAACGTAGCCCTGCATTAGCATCTGGGCCAACACTACGTAACGTCTGCGGGAAACTTGACATAAAGGTGCGATAAGTCCCTCCACGTTTCGCTTCTGGCGAACCATATTGAGGCTCATCCCAGTTTGTTTGCCAGTCTAAGTCGGTCGGAAGCGTTGCTGACATTGCACCAAAACTCAGGGCGCTCAGCGTGGACGCTAAAAATAATTTCTTCATAAAACTTCCCTTTTTTATGTTTTGCTCACAATGCTCGCTTAAACATAGCGTGTGAATTTTTTCGGGTCGAAAGCCGCTCGAATGGCTTCACCAATAAAGGTCACCATTACCAGAACCAGAACAATAGAAGTCACTACTGACGCAACAATCCATGGCGAATCTAAGTTTGACTTACCTTGTTGCAGTAGTTCACCCCAACTTGGCGTTGGTGGCATCAAGCCTAAGCCTAGGTAATCGAGAGCAGTCAGTGCTGTGATGTTAGCTGCAATAGTGAAAGGCGCTAGGGTTACAATCATCACCATCGTATTTGGCAAGATGTGATTAAACAAGATACGTCCGGTCGATGCCCCTAAAGCACGAGCCGCCATTACATATTCTCGTGCCGCTTCTTTATAGGTCATGGTCCGCATGTACCAAGTCATCCCCATCCAAGTGAAAAGCACGTTAATAGCGACAAAGAGAGCGAACGTCGGTTGAACGATTGAGACAAGAATCATAATGACGTACAAAAACGGGACCATTGACCAGATTTCGATAAGTCGCTGTACAAACAAGTCAAATTTACCGCCCCAAAAGCCCATAGCACAACCGACTGCAGTACCGATCGCGTAGGAAATGGCCATCGTAAGCAACGCAAATCCCATCGCCGTTCTGAATCCGTAGACAAGTCGCGCCAAAATATCGCGACCTATCACATCTGTACCTAAATAATGCTTATTTTCGGCGCTAGGTGCTGTTGGCGGGAAATCACCACTAAAATCTTGTTCATATGGGTTCCATGGCACAAGCGGCAAAATAACAAAGTTGTCGCCCCCTTCGGCCTCAAACGCTTTTTGCAGTACGCGATAATCGGCTTCACTGGATGACTCTTGGCCGAATTCGCTACCTAAACGTACGTCACTGACAACAGGAAAATAGTAGCTACCATCGTACTTGACGACTAGCGCTTTACTGTTGATCAAAAGTTCGGCGAATAGAGAAAGGATCAACATGATAGAAAGAGCAACAAACGACCAATAGCCTCGTTTGATCTCTTTAAAGTGACGAATTTTCTTTTGAGTTAATGGACTAACTTTAATCATGTTACGCTCCAAACTTCACACGTGGGTCGACTAAAGCAACACAAATATCTGAAATGATGTTACCAATGAGCAGTAACAACGCATTAATGGCGACAATACCCATAACAACAGGGTAATCACGCTCCATGATTGATTCGTAACCCAATAAGCCAATGCCATCAATATTGAAGATAACTTCAATCAGGAAGGCACCGGTCATGAAGAACAACAAAGAGTTACCAAAGTGACTCGCGATTGGAATTAAGCTGTTACGCAACGCGTGCTTACGAACTGCTTTTTTGAAAGGTAATCCTTTCGCAATTGCGGTGCGGATGTAATCTGAGGAAAGGTTTTCCATCAGGTTATTTTTCATTGTCATCGTCAGCGTGGCAAAATCACCAATGAGGTAACAGATCAAAGGCAACACCGCATGCCACATAATGTCTTTAGCGCGTTCTAAGAAGGTTTCGTAATCGTCGAAGTCATCGCCGACAAAGCCTCCCATCGGAAACCATTCCAAGTGATAACTAAATAACGTGATCAGCAATACACCCACCACATAACCTGGTAGCGCGTAGCCTACGAAAATGAGTACTGAAGAAGCGGAATCAAACACAGAACCGTGCTTGAGCGCCTTATAGTAACCAAGAGGAATCGAGATAAAATAACTAATAAAGAAGGTCATGCCGCCATAAAACAACGACACTGGCAAACGCTCTGCGATCATGTCCGAGACAGGCTCGTAGTAACGCGTCGACTCGCCAAGATCTAGCATTACCAAACGACTTAACCACTCGACGTACGCTTCCGTTACAGGTTTATCCAGGCCATAAAACGCATTCAGCTCCGCGATTTGATCGTCAGAAAGGGCCGTATTACCACCCGCAGACGTCATTGATGCGGCGCCATCTCCCTGAGACTGCATTTGTGACAACATGCGTTCAACAGGTCCGCCAGGCACGAAACGAGTGATAGCAAAGATGAGAATAGTTATCCCGAGAAACGTTGGGATAACCAACGCCAAACGGCGTAAAAAGTACGACAGCATATACAACTTGCTCCTTGTCTACTGTCCAGTTCAAACGGAGTGAAAGAGGATATTTTCCGCCCAAAATGGTGCATATTTATCTCGTAGTAACTAAAACTGTTGAAGCACACTCCCTGCGCCTCAAGAGCTAGACTTTTCTACTACTGCAATAATTTCAGCGTCATATTTATCTTGAATCCACATCAGCTTCAAGTGTTTGAAACCAAAACATGACAAACTTCCTTCGATGTCGAAAAACAGAAATGTTTTTGTAAAAAATTATAAAAAACCACAAAAATAATTCATACAGAATATCAATCTAGGCTGTTTAGAGCCAAAACCCTACATAAAAATGCACCCTACACACATAAATAGACACATAATCCAAGGTTATATTTGACCTAAAAATACGAGTGAGCCCTTTAACCGCAATGGGTATCATATTTTGATACCACCTAATAAGTTCGAGCTAACAAAGTATGGATTCGATATAAAACTCATCTCAGAACAATTCACTGGAAAAATATCTTTTTCCAGATTCAATTACCCACTAAAAAACCATAGGCAAGATAAGTCATTAAAGTTTATAAGAAACACAAAATACGGTGTTTTATTGAAATTTAATGTCGATTCATAAACATTATTCGGTTTTTTATTCCGCCTTTTAAATGAAGCCTGGTTATTTACATCTTTTTTACATTTAAGCATCCCCGTTTACCACTGGTTTGACTTCCTTTTTTCATCTCGGTTATACATTGGCCGAACGTTAACGAAATATTAACGTCACATTTGGCCGCTATGCGGCCAGACATAGGAAATAATAATAATCGGAGCAACAAGGATGTATAAAAACACAACCGCTTTATCTGTTGCGATAAGCCTTGCTTTGGGGACAGCAGCAGTTGCAGCCCCAGCAACAGCACTGGCAGAAGAGCAGCAAGTTGAAAAACTTCAAAAGATGAAAGTTACTGGTTCGCGTATCTCCACGACGGATATGGAAGGTCCTTCACCAGTTACTGTTATTAATAGTAAAGACATTGAGTCTAAAGGCTTTAACAGCGCGCAAGACGTATTGAACAGTTTGACCCAAAACACAGGTGGTGTAATGGCTCAAACAGACTCTTTCTCGTTTACACCAGCAGCGCAGTCAGTCAACTTACGTGGCCTTGGCGCGTCACGCACATTGATTCTTATTGATGGCCGTCGTCTTCCTCAATACCCGCTAGCACAAAATGGTACATCTAACTTCCAAGATATCGGCCAAATCCCTGTCGCCGCTATTGAGCGTGTTGAAGTAATGACCGACTCAGGTTCTGCTATCTACGGCTCCGACGCAATCGGTGGTGTCGTAAACTTCATTTTAAAGAAAGACTTTGATGGCGTTTCTGTAAAAGTACGCGCGGGTGACGCGACGGATGGTGGTTACCAAAATGGTCGTTTAGACGTTGTAGCTGGCAAAAACTTTGACGACAAACGTATTCTCTTCGTTGGCCAATTTGCGGGCAACGAAATGCTAAAGCAATCTGACCGAGATGATTGGGCTGGCGATGACGGTTCTAGCCGTTCTCAGCTAAGTGGCTACTCTAGCTACGGTGCAAACTTTGAAGGCGCCAACGGAACACTTCTAACACCAGCTGATGCTGGTTCTTCATGTAAAGAAGTCGTTGGTGATGCCGCGATTGAACGAGCGGATGGAAAGTGTGGTGTTAACCGCTCTGCGTACCGAACATTAAAACCAGAAAATAAACAAGTAGACCTACTTTTACGTGGTGAAATGGACATTAACGACAATGTCACTGCCATGGCAGAAGCCCGTTTTGGCTACAAGTCTACAGAATCTGAATTCGAACCTAACCCTTATAGCGTTGAAGTTGATGCCACTCACTTCCGCGGCGAAGGCGAATACACTCGCCGTATGGTCGAATTTGGACCACGCGAAAGTAACACTGAAGCCGATTCTTTTGGCTTAACCTTAGGCTTGAACGGCCTGCTTGCTGATACGTATGATTGGGACCTATCCGCTGGTTACTCTGAGCAAAGCGTTGAAACAAGCAACCCAGCAATCTTCCTAACTCTCGACCAAGCTGTACAAAATGGTGATGTCGATCTTCTAGGGCCTATCTCTCAAGACGTTGTAGACAAATACAGCGGCACTTCAAGCAAAGAAGCCTACTCAAAGCTTTACTCTGTTAACGGCTCACTGGCTGGTGATTTGGTTGAACTTCCTGCAGGTATGTCTGGCTTTGCTGTTTATGGTGAATGGAACCGTACTGACTACAATGAGACGATTGATGCTACAACAGCAGCTGGTGGTTTCTCTGGCCTAGGTGGAACATCAGGCGGCGGTGACCGTGATCAGATTGGTCTTGGTGTTGAAGCTCTTATTCCTATCATTGAAGATTTAGAAATGACTGTCGCTGGTCGTTACGACCACTACTTCGACGACTCGGCAACTGGTGGCGCATTCACTCCTAAAGTAGCCCTAGCATACCGTCCTACTGACACCCTATTGCTACGTGGTAGCTACGGTCTAGGCTTCCGAGCTCCAGACTTGAAGCGACTATTTGGTGATCAAACTCGAGGCTTTGGTTCTGGTTTTGACCCTGTGCTTTGTGCCAACGCTGGTGGTAGCGGCCCACAAGATAAAGACAAGTACCCAGAGTGTGATACTCAGTACTTCGATACGCTTAATGGACCTAACTCAGAGCTGAAAGAAGAAACAAGTACAAACATTAACTTGGGCCTAGCGTGGGAGCCTGTGGATGATCTTGGTGTAACTGTTGACTGGTACCACATCAAGATGGAAGACGTCGTAACAGCACCAACTTACCAAGACGTAATTAACGATCCAGGTAAATACCCAGGTACTGAAGTCATTCGTAACCCAGATGGCACCATCAAGTCGGTATCCTATGGTCCAGTGAACCAGTCGTATGAAGAGCGTTCTGGTATTGACCTAGCGATCAAATACGCATACGACACTAATGAGTTCGGCTCATTTAACACGCGTGTTGCTGTAACGAAGATCTTGATTGCTGAATATCAAGAAAACGACAGCGAGCCTGTAACGGATGAAAGAGATTTCATGCCTGAATACACCGCAACGTTAAATCTTGGCTGGGCATATGAAGATGTCGCTATCAACCTATTTGGTAAATACCGCGACCGTATGTGTTCAAGCTACGCAAACCGTTACTACTTTGATGACTGTGATTCTGCTAAAAAAGCGGGTTACAAAGCAGAAATCGCTAGTATGACAACGTGGAACCTAACGGCTTCTTACCAATTCAACGAGAGTGGTCGTGTAACTCTTGGTGCTATCAACATGTTTGACAAAGTACCGCCTGCAGATCCTCTAAGCGATACCTCTCCATTCTATGCAACTGGGTATGACGATCCAATCGGACGTCAGCTATACGTCGAGGCATCATACGACTTCTAAAAAATATTTGGCGCGGGTTTTCCGCGCCCTTTTCGACTGACTAAAACACTGACAAGGATGCAACCATGAAATTCAAGGAATTTGGTCTCAGTGCCATAGCTGCAGCATTGCTTACTATCAGTAGTAGCTCTATAGCGGCCAACTCTGGTGCTGTCGTTTCCACACAAGCAAAAGCAAATCAATCTTCAGAAGCTTCGCAACAAAAAATCGACAATTATGCCGAAAGTACTGAAGGCATGTTGGCAGAATACAAAGGCTTACTACGTCAAATCGACAGCATGAAAGTCTACAACGAGCAAATTAATCGTATGGTTCAATCACAGCAAGGTGAATTGGACTCATTAAATAACCAAATTGCTCAGATCGATCAAACGGCAACAGAAGTAGTGCCACTAACACTTAAAATGATCGATGCACTCGATGAGTTTGTGACTCTCGATCTGCCTTTCCAGAAAAAAGAACGTAATAAACGTGTCCAAGAACTGCGTCGTCTCATGGATCGCGCCGACGTAACAACTTCTGAGAAATTCCGTAAAGTGATGGAAGCCTACCAAATTGAAGAAGGCTTCTCTCGCTCAATTGAATCTTACAAAGCTAGCCTAGATAGAAATGGGGAAACCGTGACTTACGACTTCCTACGTATTGGTCGCACGGCGCTTTTATTCCAATCTCCAGACGGTGGTGAGACAGGTATGTGGAACCAACAAACACGTCAATGGGAAACATTACCGGAAAGCTACCGCATAGCGGTACAGCAAGGCCTTCGTATCGCGAAGAAGCAAGCGCCACCAGCGCTAATCAAATTGCCTGTATATGCTGGGGAGGAATAAGAGATGAAAGGATTCAAAACTCTAGCCGCTGGCCTACTAGCGAGCTTATTTATGGTTTCTGGCGTACAAGCAGAAGCGCCTAAAAACTTATCTGAACTACTTAAAAACGTAAAATCAGAAAGCATCGTTGAGTCAAAAGAGAACAAAGCCCGTGAAGCTGAGTTCAAGAACAATCGCGATAAGCAAGCGGCATTATTGCAACAAGCTCGCGAAGAGTTAGCTGCGCAGCAAGCACTGGGCGATCAACTTAAAGCAACATTTGATGAAAACGATAAGCAGCTAACTGAACTAACAGAAACCCTACGTGTTCGCTCTGGTACTTTGGGCGAAATGTTTGGTGTGGTCCGCCAGTATGCGGGAGAGTTTAAGGGCTTATTTGCAGCCTCTCAAAACGCTGTTCAGTTCCCAGAGCGTGACGCTCTACTAACGAAACTGGCTGAAAGTAAAGAACTGCCGTCAACACAAGAGCTAGAAGCTTTCTGGCATACCATTCTCCAACAAGTGGTTGCTTCTGGCGAAACTGCAACAACCCAAGCAACGGTTGTTTATGGCGAAGGTAAAGAAGCGGTTCGCGATGTTACTCTTGTCGGTGAATTTAACGCGATTGCCGATGGTAAGTACGTTACTTATGTACCTCAAACAGGTAAGTTCGAAGAACTCTCTCGACAGCCTCGCACCAATATTACACGTCATGTTGCAGGCTTTGAGTCAGCGTCAAACAGCTATGAGCCACTGTTTATTGACCCATCCCGTGGTGTAATTCTGTCTCTACTTGTACAAAGCCCTACCGTTCAAGAACGTATTGATCAAGGTGGCATTGTAGGTTACGTCATCCTTGGTATGGGTGCAGTTGGCGCTATCATTGCTCTAGTTTGCTTCCTACGCCTTCAAGTGATTGGCGGTAAAATGCGTAAGCAAGCGAAATCAGAAACTGTGATTCCTGGTAACCCATTGGGTGAAGTTATCCAGGCTTACCAAGAGCACAAAGGTGACAACCTTGAAGATCTGGAAGCGAAGCTGGACGAAATCATTCTACGTAACGCTCCAAGCATTGAACGCTTCATCAGTTCAATCAAGCTATTTGCTTCTGTAGCACCTCTACTTGGTCTACTGGGTACGGTAATGGGTATGATCGGCACATTCCAAGCCATTACTCTGTTCGGTACTGGCGATCCTAAACTGATGGCTGGCGGTATTTCTGAAGCTCTTGTTACAACCATGCTAGGTCTGGTTGTCGCAATTCCATTGCTGTTCCTTTACACCATCGTACACAGTAAAGGTCGTCGTTTGGTTCAAACTCTTGAAGAACAGAGTGCAGGCTTCATCGCTCGCTATCAGGAAAAACTACATAAAGCCGAAAGCTAAGGAGGCGTTATGTGGTGGTTAGTTGGAGAACTTGAATCAATTAGGCGCTTCTTGGGAATGGGTGGCGATGTACTCGTCGCCATCTTCATCCTCAGCTTTATGCTTTGGGCAGTATTGTTAGAACGTTGGTTCTATTTTGCTGCCGTCGCTCCAAAAGCCATGAAAAAAGCCGTTGGCTCATGGCAGGGGCGATCAGAGCACCAGAGCTGGAACGCTAAGATGATCCGACAAGAAATTGTTTCTCGTCAGGACATTGAGAATAAAAAGGGCCTGCCAATCGTGAAAGTGTTGATTGCGCTTTGTCCCTTACTGGGTTTGCTCGGCACCGTTGTTGGCATGATCCAAGTATTCGACATCTTAGCGGTAACAGGAACAGGAAGCCCTCGAGCAATGGCCTCGGGGATCTCAAAGGCAACAATCCCAACTTTAGCCGGGATGGTGGCTTCTCTATCAGGACTGTTCTTTAGTTCACGTCTTGATCATTTAGCCAAAGTCACAACGCAAAAGCTGGAAGATAAGCTAAAGCATATTGCCTGAGTAAATGGAATTAGAGGTATAGGTCATGAAAAGACGCTATAGCAGTGATAGCAGTGATGAAACCGCTATCGATATGACACCGATGCTCGACATCGTATTCATCATGTTGATCTTCTTTATCGTAACAACATCGTTCGTAAAAGAAGCTGGTCTAGAAGTAAACCGCCCGACGGCAAGCTCTGCGCAAACCGTGAAAAAAGGTAACATCATGGTCGCAGTTGGTGCGGCGGGTGATGTTTGGGTTGATAAACGCCGCATCGAAGTGGACGCGGTTCGCGCGAATATTGAACGTCTTCGTGCAGAAAGCCCTGATGGCGCAGTTGTTATCCAAGCCGACACAGAAGCAAATGCTGGCGTAGTAGTGAAGGTTATGGACCAGATCAAAATGGCAGGTGTAGAAAGCATCTCCATTGCCGCAACCAATAAGGATTAAGCTTATGCGGTATCTGGCCTCAATTGCACTGGCGCTCATTGTCTCCCTCGGGTTGTTCTGGGGGATGGACAAGCTAGTAAACAAAGAGCGCCACGAGTTAGTGTCGAATGATGACCTGCGTATGGTCGAGTTTATTCGCATTAAACCAGACGAAAAAATACAGGAGAAAAAACGCGAACTTCCAAAGCCACCACCGCCTAAGCGTCCGCCGCCGCCGCCAGAAATGAAAGTGACAGCGACAGTAAAACCGGTGATGGAGCAGACCCCAATGGATATGCCAAAGCTTGACCTACCCGTAAATGTTACAGGTGGTTCGGTGCTTGGACATTATAGCCAGGGTGGAGGTGCGCAACTCGCGGGTAGCGGAGGTCCAACACCTCTAGCGACATTCCAACCTCAAATGCCTAGGAAGGCTGCGAAAGCAGGAATAGAAAAAGGGGTCGTCTTATTAGAGTTTACTGTAAACGCACGTGGTGCCGTAGAGGACATCAAAGTTCTTAAAGAGCAACCACGACGCTTAGGCCTCGGTCGAGCGGCAAGAAAAACAGTCTCTAAATGGACATTTAAACCAAAATTGGTTGACGGGAAACCTGTTAGCTCGCGCCTATCGCAAGAAATAGAGTTCTCAACCAATTAAGGAGTCACGATGAAAAGTTTATGGAAAAGCAAAGTGGCTTCTTTAATTCTCTTCGCAGGAGTGGCAATGGCCGCTCCTACGATGGCAAAAGAAGCTCCTCAGTTATCAGATCGGACATTTCGAACCGTTAACAAAGTGCAAGAGTTGATCGCAACTGAAAAATATTCAGCAGCAAAAGAAAAACTAGCAAGCGCTTTAGAAAGCACAAGTTCGAAAAAATACGACCGAGCAGTTTTACTTCAGCAGACTGGCTTTTTGTATTCGCTACAAGACAATTATGTGCAAGCAGCAAAATACTTTGCCGAAGCATTACAGCTCGACGCACTTCCCGTTCCTGTTGCTCAACAAGTTCGCTACAGCTTGGCTCAGCTTTACCTAGCTGAAGAAAAGTATACGTTGTCTGTAAAAACGATGAAGGAATGGTTCAAGGTTGCAGAAACAACCAAAGAGAAGCCTCAAGCTCATGCTTATATCACGTTAGCGAGCGCTTATGTTCAGTTGGAAGATTACAGAAATGCAATCCCGCCAACCAAAAAAGCCATCGCGATGAGCAAGAGCCCAAGTGAGTCTTGGTACTTAATTCTCGTTGCATCTCACTACGAGTTAGGCCAGCTGAAAAGCGTTGCCAGTGTACTCAAAACTCTGACTTCAAAGTACCCTCAGAAAAAGCGTTACTGGATGCAACTTTCTGGTGTCTACATGGAGCTAGGTCAAGAGCGCAACTCTCTAGCCACCCTAGAAATGGTTTACAAAATGGGGAAACTAGAAGGAGAGAAGGAATATTTACGCTTTGTAAACTTCTTGGCTTATCAAGGTATTCCATATAAAGCAGCCAAAACTCTTGAAAAGGAAATGGCAGCTGGAAACATTGAAAAGACGAAGGAAAACTATGACCGCCTAGCCAGTTTCTGGCAGCAAGCTAAAGAGCTAGATAAATCAATTCTCGCTTATAAAAAGTCATATAACCTCGCTCCTTCTGCTAAAACGCAAATTCAGATTGCTCGCTTAATGATACAAGACAAGCAGTATTCTGAAGCAACTCGTTTTGTAGAAAGCGCGGCATCCAGTGCCTCTAAAGAGCAAAAGGCAGAACTTGAATACATTCGCGGGATGGCCTATTTCGAGCTTAAGCAACCACAAAAGGCCTTGCAGGCGATGAAAGGCGCTGCTCAATCGCCAAAATTCAGGTCAACCGTTAGCCCTTGGATAAATTTCCTAGAGTCTCAAGGATAATTCGAAGATTAAGTGTGAGTCAGTCGCACGCCTGGGGAAGTGAAAGCTTCCCCTTTTTTCCGTTTTATCTTTATTAACCCCTATTTTTAACCAGAGTCACTCACGCAAGCCAAATCGGGACTCTAAACCTAAAATCAGCACACTAAACGGTTGTAGAAATGGTTTTAATAACAGAGTGCGCGGATGGTAAGTCCTGTACCACGCTCCTTCTTCGCTGTTTAGGAACACTCTGCCGTAAGTAACTATTTCATCTGGGACGATCACAGACAGAAAGATCAACTGGTAACAAAATAGAGATCATGATACTCTTCGCCTCCATTTTTCTGGCGGGATTATCACCAATATCCACCCCTTTGGTGGTTGATTTCTCAATGCCAGTGCTATCGTTATAAGAATGTCGAACTTTCCTTCGGCACTCAATCAATCCAATCAAAAGTGGAACAGTACAATGGGCAAAGGTACTCTCTATATCGTATCTGCACCTAGCGGCGCAGGTAAATCTAGCTTGATCTCAGCGATGTTGGAACGCAACCCAACCTACGCAATGAAAGTGTCTGTGTCTCACACCACGCGCAACATGCGACCTGGTGAAGAAAATGGTGTCCACTACCATTTTGTAGCGAAAGATGAGTTTGAAGCCCTGATCGCTAAAGGTGACTTCCTAGAATACGCAGAAGTGTTTGGTAATTATTACGGCACATCTCGTGTATGGATTGAAGAAACACTAAATAAAGGTATCGACGTTTTTCTAGATATCGACTGGCAAGGCGCACGCCAAATCCGTGAACAAATGCCAGAAGCCAAAAGCATCTTCATCCTGCCACCATCAAACGGTGAGTTAGAGCGTCGCTTGAACACTCGTGGTCAAGATAGCGATGAAGTGATCGCAAAGCGTATGGCTGAAGCCAAGTCGGAAATCTCTCATTACAACGAGTACGACTACGTGATCGTAAACGACGATTTTGATACCGCTTTGATGGATTTTAAAGCTATCTTGCGTGCTGAAAGATTGAAGGAAGAAAAGCAAGCTGCTAAATATAAAGGTATGCTTGACGCGTTGTTAGCAGAGTAACTTCAAAAAAGTCACGCTGTAAAACATAAAGAATTTCCCGTTTTTTGCCCAGTGCGAAAGACACAATAAACTACCTGAGAAAGTCCACAAACGGTGGCTTGTCTAATTGCTAGTAAATAAAGTAGTTAGGTTGTATACTTTCTCGTCATTCTAAAATTTTAGTTAACTATTTGGAGTCCTCATGGCACGCGTAACTGTTCAAGACGCTGTTGAAAAAGTTGGCAACCGTTTCGACCTAGTACTGATTGCGGCTCGCCGCGCTCGTCAAATGCAAACTGGCGGTAAAGATGCACTAGTGCCAGAAGAGAACGATAAGCCAACGGTTATCGCTCTACGCGAAATCGAAGAAGGTTTAATTACTAAAGAAGTTCTAGACGCTCGTGAACGTCAAGAACAGCAAGAGCAAGAAGCGGCAGAGCTAGCGGCAGTAAGCAGCATCGCTCACAACCGTTAATTCTGACTTTAGAATTCAACAACCTCCCGGGCCTATAATTTGTATCTATTCGATAGCCTCAAAGACGTTGCCCAAGAATACCTAACAGAGCCTCAGATTGAGGCTCTGCGTCAATCTTATGTGGTAGCGAGAGATGCCCATGAAGGGCAAACCCGCTCTAGCGGTGAACCATACATCATCCACCCTGTCGCTGTGGCTCGTATCTTGGCCGAAATGCGCCTTGATATCGAAACCCTCCAAGCTGCTTTGCTGCATGACGTCATTGAAGACTGTGATGTAACTAAAGAAGATCTCGAAGAGAAATTCGGCAACACTGTCGCAGAATTGGTTGATGGTGTATCTAAACTGGACAAACTCAAATTCCGCGATAGGAAAGAGGCTCAGGCTGAAAACTTTCGTAAGATGGTTCTGGCCATGGTGCAAGATATCCGCGTCATTCTGATCAAACTGGCTGACCGCACGCATAACATGCGTACGCTTGGCGCGCTTCGACCAGATAAAAAGCGTCGTATTGCTCGTGAAACGTTAGAAATTTACGCGCCCCTCGCTCATCGTCTTGGTATTCACAATATCAAAACCGAACTCGAAGAGTTGGGCTTTGAGGCGCTATATCCCAACCGCTACCGCGTACTGAAAGAAGTGGTTAAAGCCGCACGTGGTAATCGTAAAGAGATGATCCAACGCATTCACAGCGAAATAGAAGGCCGTCTGCAAGATTTTGGCTTGAATGCTCGCGTCGTTGGTCGTGAGAAAAACCTGTTCTCTATCTACAACAAGATGAAAACCAAAGAACAGCGCTTTCACACCATCATGGATATCTATGCGTTCCGAGTCGTTGTTGATACCGCTGATACTTGTTATCGCGTTTTAGGCCAAGTACACAGCTTGTATAAGCCACGTCCTGGTCGCATGAAAGATTACATCGCGGTACCAAAGGCGAACGGCTATCAATCGCTACACACTTCCATGGTTGGCCCACACGGCGTACCTGTTGAAGTTCAGATCCGTACTGAAGATATGGATCAAATGGCGGACAAAGGTGTCGCGGCACACTGGTCTTACAAAGACAAAGGCGACAAGTCTGGTACCACTGCGCAAGTGAAAGCTCAGCGTTGGATGCAAAGCCTGTTAGAGCTACAACAAAGCGCGGGTAACTCATTCGAATTCATTGAAAACGTAAAATCCGATCTTTTCCCAGATGAGATTTACGTCTTCACACCAAAAGGTCGTATCGTTGAATTGCCTTTAGGCGCAACGGCTGTCGACTTTGCCTATGCCGTACATACCGATGTAGGCAACTCTTGTGTTGGTGCTCGTGTTGACCGTAACCCTTACCCATTGAGTAAGGCATTGAAAAACGGTCAGACGGTGGAAATTATCAGTGCCCCTGGTGCGCGTCCGAATGCGGCATGGCTAAACTATGTCGTGACTTCTCGTGCCCGCACTAAGATTCGACAAGTACTGAAAACGATGCGTCGTGAAGAGTCGATTACTTTAGGTCGTCGCCTACTTAATCACGCACTTGGCCGTCACTCGATTGATTCAATTTATCCAGAAAATATCCAAGAAGTCTTGAATGATCTTCGCCTAGAAAGCATCGATGATTTATTGGCTGCTATTGGATTGGGTGAGTTGATGAGCATTGTGATCGCACGTCGTCTCCTTGGTGACACCGAAGAGCTCACAACAACAAGTTCAATCCCAACGGACTCGAAGAAGAAGCTTCCGATTCGTGGCGCAGAAGGCTTATTGCTGACGTTTGCAAATTGTTGTCATCCTATCCCAGATGATCACATTATTGCTCACGTATCGCCTGGTCGTGGTTTGGTTGTTCACCGAGAAACATGTCCGAACGTTCGTGGTTATCAGAAAGAGCCAGACCGTTATATGGCTGTCGCTTGGTCTGAAGACTACGACAAAGAGTTCATTGCTGAACTTAAAGTCGACATGCTGAACAACCAAGGTGCTCTTGCAGAACTGACCAACGTGATCTCGAAAACAGGATCAAACATTCATGGCCTTTCAACGGAAGAACGTGATGGTCGTCTATACACTGTGACTGTGCTGTTGACGACGAAAGATCGCGTCCACCTTGCTGGTATCATGCGTAAGATTAAGGCAATGCCTCAAGCAACCCGAGTCAGACGCAGAAAGAACTAACCTCTATCGCCACCTACTCTGTTAGGTGGCGATTTTTTATACCTCAATAAATATGAACCTAGAACGTTACAACCGTATTCACCAAGTCCTAAAAACTCGCCAAACTGATCTGACACTTTGTCTCGAAGAAGTACATAAGCCAAACAACGTCTCTGCCGTGATCCGCACCGCTGACGCGACAGGCTTACACAAAGTTCACGCAATTTGGCCAGACAAAATGCGTACGCTGAGCCATACCTCAGCTGGCGCGCGTAACTGGGTTGAAGTTGATACTCACGATTCAATTGAAACTGCGATTACCGAGCTCAAAGCGCAAGGTATGCAGGTTTTGGTGACCAATCTTTCAGACACCGCCGTCGATTTTCGCGAAATCGACTACACCAAACCAACTGCCATCATTTTAGGCAGTGAAAAAGTTGGCGCTTCAGATCAAGCCAAACAACTTGCCGATCAAGACATAATTATCCCGATGATAGGCATGGTGCAGTCACTAAACGTATCGGTTGCCAGTGCTGTAATTTTGTATGAAGCGCAACGTCAACGTGAAGCCGCAGGCATGTACGACCGAGAAGAAAGCGCTCTGCCTAAAGAGACAATCAACCGTATTCTCTTTGAACGTGGTCACCCAGTGCTGGCAAAGGTCGCGAAACGAAAAGGGCTCGTTTACCCACCACTCGATGAAGAAGGTCAAATCATCGCCGATGACGCGTGGTGGCAAGAGATGCAAAGCAAGTAAAAGACTTTCGTCATCCTGAACGGCGGCGAAGGGGCGTGATTCAAGATCTAATTCTCGAGTATACAGATGCTGGTAGTGTTAACTTCAGCGACATACTTGTTGGAAATAGAATCCTGATGTCGCTAAAGCTCCTCGGAATGATAGGTTATCAGTCAAATCATGACACTAACTAAAGCATGACTATTTTTTCCTGTACAAAAACACAGCTCCATGGTTAACATACTGCTATGTTAACCATTTTCTTGAGCCCTCTATGTCCGCCCAAATGTTATCTGCCGTCCCATTAACCTCCCTTTCTGGAGTTGGCGCGAAAGTCGCAGAAAAACTCGCCAAAGTTGGCTTACATAGCGTTCAAGATTTGCTGTTTCACCTTCCGTTACGCTACGAAGATCGTACTCGTATTTACCCTATTGCCAAACTGCATGCTGGCCTTTGGGCGGCCGTGCAAGGTAAGGTCATGGCAGTCGATACCATCTTCGGTAAGCGCAAAATGTTAACGGTAAAAATCAGCGACGGTAATGGCACTATCACGCTGCGCTTTTTCAACTTTACCGCGGCCATGAAGAACAATTTCACACAAGGTAAGTTAGTACATGCTTACGGTGAAATTAAGCGCGGTGGCATGGGCTTGGAAATTGTTCATCCTGACTACAAGTTTTACGTCAGCGATCAAAAGCCCGATGTAGAACAGAGCTTAACCCCTGTTTATCCCACTACAGATGGTTTACGCCAAATCACATTGCGCAACCTTACCGAACAAGCTTTAGCGCTGCTTGATAAAACCGCAGTGCAGGAATTACTTCCAGCCGGGCTGTATAACCATCAAATCACGATGTCGCAAGCGCTGCACACCATTCATCGCCCACCACCAACCATTAATTTAGATGAGTTTGACGAAGGCAAACATCCTGCTCAAATCCGCTTGATCATGGAAGAGTTGCTCGCACAAAACTTATCGATGCTGGCGGTGCGTAGCAAAGGCCAGAAGGATTCAGCGTTACCTCTCGGTCCTTGTAATAAACTAAAAACGCAGCTTTTAGCCCAACTGCCTTTCTCTCCTACAAACGCTCAAACCCGAGTCGTACAAGAGATTGAAGCCGATCTAGAAAAACCGCACCCAATGATGCGATTAGTGCAAGGCGATGTTGGTTCGGGGAAAACGTTGGTTGCCGCTTTGGCCGCAGTTAGAGCCATTGAGCATGGCCATCAGGTGGCACTCATGGCGCCAACCGAACTATTGGCCGAGCAACACGCTATCAACTTCGCAAACTGGTTTGAGAGAATGGGCATTCAAGTCGGTTGGTTAGCGGGCAAACTCAAAGGTAAGGCAAAGGAAGCCGAGCTGGCTCGTATTGCCAGTGGTGAAGCGCAAATGGTAGTGGGTACTCACGCGCTATTCCAAGAGCACGTTGAATTTCATCACCTTGCTTTGGTCATCATTGATGAACAGCACCGCTTCGGTGTCCATCAGCGATTAGAATTGCGTGAAAAAGGCGCAAAACAAGGCGCTTATCCTCATCAGTTGATCATGACGGCGACGCCTATTCCTCGAACCTTAGCGATGACCGCTTACGCCGATCTGGAAACTTCCGTGATTGACGAGCTACCACCGGGTCGAACGCCGATTCAAACCGTTGCCATTCCTGATACAAAACGTGACGACATCGTCGAGCGTGTCCGAAATGCCTGCTTAAACGAAGGCAAGCAGGCATATTGGGTGTGTACCCTGATTGATGAATCGGAAGTACTAGAAGCGCAAGCCGCGGCAGATACCGCAGAAGAGCTTCAACGTAAACTGCCGGACGTAAAAATTGGTCTAGTACACGGACGAATGAAGCCGGCAGAGAAACAAGCGGTGATGCAAGATTTCAAAGACAATAAACTGCATTTGCTGGTCGCAACGACAGTGATTGAAGTTGGTGTGGATGTACCAAACTCTAGCTTGATGATCATAGAAAACCCTGAACGTCTTGGTTTGGCACAATTACACCAGTTAAGAGGTCGCGTGGGCCGAGGTTCCGTTGCTAGCCATTGTGTGCTGCTGTACCACTCTCCGCTGTCAAAAACCGCGCAAAAACGTCTCGGAGTACTACGTGAAAGTAACGATGGCTTCGTCATTGCGCAGAAAGACCTAGAAATTCGTGGCCCTGGAGAACTATTGGGTACAAAGCAGACAGGTCTTGCTGATTTCAAAATCGCAGACTTAGTTCGAGATCAACGCCTGATTCCCGAAGTTCAGCGTATTGCGCGTCATATTCATGACAATTACCCGACTAACGCAACAGCAATTATCGATCGCTGGTTGGGTGAGCGGGATATTTACTCCAAAGCGTAATGATTGAAAGCGAGCCAAATGGCTCGTTTTTTAATACGCCAAAAACAAAGCAAACGTTTGCTTTTTGAGTAAATCTCTCTATAATCGCGCACAAATTTTTAAGTGTGTTAGATCACACTCCACCAACCTGAGTTGACTCTGATTAACAGCAATCACAGGTAACGACGTCAACTCCACCCTGCTCTCCCATTCAGCGAGAACTAGGGAAATATTGCGACTAGCGAGACAAACAATGACAACTTCAAACCGATCTTCGGAACTGGTCTATCAACTCAACGATCGACCACCTTTGCCTCAAACCATTTTTGCCGCACTTCAGCACTTATTGGCGATGTTCGTCGCGGTTATCACTCCGTCACTGATCATCTGTCAGTCTTTGGGTGTACCTGCAGACCAAACGAACACCATCATCAGCATGTCTTTATTTGCGTCAGGCGTGTCTTCGTTTATTCAAATTCGCACCGTTGGCCCAATTGGCTCTGGTTTGCTCTCTGTTCAAGGCACCAGCTTTAACTTTTTAGGTCCTATTATTGGAGCAGGCCTATCGCTGAAAGCCGGTGGAGCAGACATCAGCACCATGATGGCTGCCATTTTTGGTACGATTTTAGTCGCATCATTTGCAGAAATTTTCCTATCTCGCGTATTGGAGCATGCCCGCCGAATCATCACTCCGCTCGTTTCAGGCATCGTCGTCACTCTTATCGGTCTCACACTGATTCAAGTCGGCTTAGTATCAATGGGCGGTGGCTACGCAGCATTAAATGAAGGAACCTTCGGCAGCTTAGACAAACTTGCTCTGGCTGGGACGGTACTTGGATTAATTGTGATTTTAAACCGCTCGAAAAACCCATACATCCGTGTGGCTTCAATCGTGATTGCGATGCTAGTGGGTTACATCATGGCGTATTTTATGGGGATGGTAGATACTTCTCAGCTAGGCGCAACCGAGATCGTAGCACTGCCCGTACCAATGCAATATGGCTTATCGTTTGACTGGTCTCTGTTCATTCCGCTGGTACTGATTTTCTTTATTACCGCACTAGAGGCCATCGGTGATATTACCGCAACATCTGAAGTGTCTGGTGAGCCAGTAAAAGGCCCAGTGTACATGAAACGCATTAAGGGCGGTGTGTTAGCAGACGGCTTAAACTCTGCAATCGCAGCCGTTTTCAACAGCTTCCCGAACTCAACGTTTAGCCAGAATAACGGCATCATCATGCTAACAGGAGTCGCGAGCCGCTACGTGGGTTACTTTATTTCAGGCATGTTAGTGATTCTTGGCTTGTTTCCTGGCGTCGCTAGCTTTGTTCAGCTGATTCCTGAGCCAGTACTTGGCGGCGCAACGATTGTCATGTTTGGTACGATTGCTGCCGCTGGTGTGCGTATTATCTCTCGTGTTGAGCTCGATCGCCGCGCAATTCTGATCATGGCCTTATCCTTCTCAATGGGACTTGGTATCGCACAAAAACCAGAGATCCTGCAATTTATGCCAGAATTTATTAAGAGTATTTTCTCAACTGGTGTTGCAGCAGGTGGCATCACTGCGATCATTTTAAATTTACTTCTGCCAGAGAAACTGGAAGACGAAGATGAACTTCCTCAGGAAGTGAAAGAGTCTTAAGATTATTGAGAATAAGAAAAGCCCAACCTATTTAGGTTGGGCTTTTTGTTTAAAGGGTGCAGGCCATCGACTTACTTGGTAGGAAAGCTGATTTGAGCGATTAAACCGCCTTCACTGCGATTACGCATCACCACAGAGCCTGAATGTTGGCTGATTATACGCTTCACAATCGCCAACCCTAGCCCAGTGCCTTCACTACCGCGAGCGGTGTCACCACGCGTAAAGGGTTCAAATAACCTCGCGATTTGGGAATGCTCGATACCCGGTCCGTTGTCCTCTACTGAAATCCACACTAGCTGCTTATCTGCTGTCACACCAGTGCTGATTTTGACCCAGCCATTGCCATAACGTAGCGCATTCACAACTAAGTTACTGATCGCCCGCTTAATCGCAATCGCGCTTCCTTTGGCTGGCGGCAAGTTAAGATTAAGATCTGTTTCAATTTCAACCTCATAACCACCTTCAGAACTGGCGACGTCACTGGCAATCGTACTGATATCAACCGCTTCAAACGATTCTTGGTTCACCGGTTTGAGGTAATCCATAAACTGACTGATGATCTCATTACATTCTTCCGTATCGCTAATGATCCCCTCCGCAAGATAGCTGTCCTCAGGAGACATCATTTCTGTCGCTAGGCGAATACGCGTCAGAGGCGTTCGTAAGTCATGGCTAATCCCCGCCATTAATAAGGCTCGGTCTTCTTCTAGCTCTTGAATACCTTTCGACATTTGATTAAAGGCTCGAGTTACAGAGCGAATCTCCGATGCGCCTTTCTCTGCTAAGGGGGGCGGGATCTCACCTCGACCGACGTCTTTCGCGGCTCTCTCTAAAGCCAAAAGTGGACGGTTTTGCAAACGAATAAACAACCAACCACCAGCAATGATCAGCAGCGCCATAATCAAACTGTTACGAAACAGCGGTGCAAAATCTTCTTCTTGCAGCTCAGATAACGGAATACGAATGATGGAGTTCGGCAACTTTTCGATGTGCATCCACAAAATGTAACTTTCATCGCCAAGCAATAAGCGTACTTCTGTAGGCGAACCCAGCTCTTGGCTCATTTCTTCAGACATCAAATCAATCGACATTGCGTGATGAAATTCAATCGCCTTATCGCTGTCAAGGCTGTGAACCGTCACCCCTAATCTTTCTAATAATTGACGCCTTAACGGTGCATCAGACTTTAAAGGTCCTTCATCATCAAGCACCAAATTGAGCTCATGCGCGAGAATTTTATTGAACTGCTGCAAACTCGGCATCAACGCGTAGTTAAAAACGGCGTAGTAAGAGAAAACTTGGCTCGCGAGAAGCAAAGAGATGAACAGCAGAATAGATTGTGTCAGTGAACTTCGGATGCGCATGGAACGTTCCTAGTGGTCCTAATCGCGAAATTTCAGCCTTCAAAGGGAAGGTAATGAAGGCTGAAGTTGCTATAGCCAAGTGCTGGCTATGGAGTGAAGAGGTTACACCTCTTTGCCGTCTGGGACGAAAACATAACCTAGGCCCCATACGGTTTGAATGTAGCGCGGCTTGCTCGGATCGTCTTCTAACATGCGACGTAAACGTGAGATTTGTACGTCAATAGAACGTTCCATTGCAGAATATTCACGGCCACGCGCCATGTTCATCAATTTGTCTCGTGACATTGGCTCACGTGCATTCATCACGAGCGCCTTTAGAACAGCAAACTCTCCAGAGGTGAGTGGCATTGCCTCATCACCGCGGAACATCTCGCGAGTGCCTAGATTGAGTCGGAATTCCCCGAACTCCACCACTTTTTCTTCCGTGCTTGGTGCACCCGGCAACTCTACGGTTTGGCGTCGTAATACGGCCTTGATGCGAGCCAATAATTCGCGTGGGTTAAACGGTTTTGGCAAATAATCATCCGCCCCTACCTCAAGACCTACGATGCGGTCCACTTCATCACCTTTCGCGGTGAGCATTAAGATTGGCAACATATTGTTCGCGTGGCGTAGACGACGACAAATTGACAAACCGTCTTCACCTGGCAACATTAGGTCCAGCACCATTAAGTGAAAGTTTTCGCGCGTTAGTAGGCGATCCATCTGTTCGCCATTGGCGACACTTCGTACCTGAAAACCTTGCTCAGAAAGGTAACGCTCCAATAGAGCACGTAAACGAGCATCGTCATCAACCACTAAAATTTTATGATTTTCTTGCATTGAAACATCCTTTCAGAAGCGTCTATTGTCGAAAATGTATCACTGTTTTTCCTAACGTGCTCAAGCAAATTGTTACTCTTTTTATCTTAAGCGCTTTATTCTCTCTCTAGCAGGTATTTTCAGCACCTACTATTGACCATAATTCCATTCCAGTTCACGTTTGGCCTCAAGCAGCTCTTGCTGTGCCTCAGCCAGCTTGTGACGTTTTTTCTCAATTTTGTCTGCTTTCCCTGAATGCTGAGCTTCAACTAATTCTTCCTCTCGCTCATCAACTTCTTTAGTCTTTTCTTCCACTTCTGCTTGCAGCTCTTGCCGCAGCTCACCTTCCGAGCATTCATTCTGGATAGCGGAAAGTGCTTGCTCCAAGCCTTTAATGCGATGCTCATTACCTTGCGCTTTTGCATACTCAAGCTGCTGCTCTACCGCTAACTCTTTAGCGTCACAGCCTTTCACTTCATCTTGAGCAAAAACTGAAAGTGAGAAACCTATTGTTAGTGCAGCACTACACATGACTGCTTTGTTCATTTTACTTCTCCGAGAAAGGCACCATGCCTTTATACCAAATATTCTGACATTGAGACCCAAGTCACTCCTAGTGAACTTCATGAGACTTGAATCGGTGATAAAGCCTCAGTCTTCCGAGGCCGGTTGAGTATATTCAATTGAGTTGATGAACCACTCTTTTTCACCTTCTGGGGTGCGTACCGTGAACTCTTCATCCACTTGTTTTTTCAACATCGCTCGCGCCATAGGTGAATCGATAGAGATGTAGTCTTTCGCATCGCCATAAATCTCTTCAGGCCCGACAATACGAAACTTTTTCACTTCTCCTGCCTCATTTTCTATTTCCACCCATGCACCAAAAAAGACTTTGCCTTCTTGTTGCGGAGAATAGTCAACGATCGTGACTTCTGGCAGGAATTTACGAAGGAAGCGGACACGACGGTCGATCTGACGGAGTAAACGTTTATTGAAGGTGTAATCCGCATTTTCTGAGCGATCGCCCAGGCTCGCCGCCCAAGTGACGATCTTGGTGATTTCCGGGCGCTTTTCATTCCAAAGGTAATCATGCTCTTGTTTGAGTTTGTTGTAACCTTCTCGTGTAATCAGCTTAGTTTTCAAATTAACTCCTATCTCAACTAAAAAATGCTGCTCTTTGGCAGCATTAAGGAGATGATATACCCAAAGATCCAATGTTTTTCAGGCTTTGGGTATCAAGGTGATAAGGCGGCCAGAGTGTTACTTTTCGTAATCCGGTTTTTGCGTCACGATGTAATTCGTATCACTCGAAACAACCGCGCCATGTTTTAGGAAGTTTTTACCTAAAATCATGCTGTAATGGAAGCGACCTCGGTCCTGTAAGTTGACTCGGATCTTCTTCTCTAATTCGCCAAGCTTAACATGCATTTCAACCACAGGGCGTACGTTCGCTTTCTCGCCTTTCTTAGCTTTAATACGCATGACATCAACAACAGGCTTGGTAAACGCCTGTTTCATGCCAAGATCGTTCTCATAGGTAAAGCTCACCATGTCTTTGCCGTCTTTCTTAAACTGCTTGATGTTCTTAGCATTGATTGAGCTTACATCTGCACCCGTGTCTAACTTCACAGGGAAAGACATCCCCTCAACTTCAGCCACTTCGATATGGCCAGCTTTGAAAAGTGGCCTTGCATCTAGTAGATGGTCTGCGCGAGTGTTCAGCAACACACCACCCTTGGCTATGTCATGACCAAAGACGAAAAAGGGTTGAGTGTCACCCTCATCAAGCACATCGAGCGCAAACTTCATTGATGTGTCTTTTCTACCGAGAAGAAAGTCTCCTTCGACAACAGGGCGAACCGCGCTGCCAACCTTGAGCTTTTTCAACACTGGTTTGGTGATTTTTTCTTCTTTCCCCTCATCGTTCATTAAATAAAACGTGACGGATTCATCCTTACCTTTTTCTGTTACTTCAAACCCATTTACACGCAGTAATGGCGTTTTCACAGTAAAAGTGGGGTAAGCAGGGACGGTATAACCATCAATGGTGACCTGTTCTTCTGGTGAAACGACAAGAGGTTTTGATTTGAGTGCGCTTTTGAACGTTTTTTCTACGCCACCCAGTAGATTTTCTCTGTCCGTATCAATAACAAAGTGCTGACTCGCGACGTCCCGACCTAAGCGAATTTGCGAACTGAACTTACTGCGATCACGCAGATACACCAACCAACGTTGAGTTTCATTTTCGCCGACTTTGACGGGTAAATAGACTAAAGGGCGCTCGCTTTTGGTCGTTTTCAGCATTCGTACCAAGGGTAATGTCATTGGATGACGCTTGCCATTCTCGCCCTCTAACATAAAAGAGACTTCGTTATGCTTTTTGTCTACCTTGATGTCCAGTGCATGGACGTTGGTATAACGGCTAGAAGTTGAGATGCTGATCTTATATGGCACACCTTCGACTTCAACCGTCTCTTTTTTGCCAATCATTTTTGCGCGTGGCTGTTCTTGAAGGTAATCGTAACCAGCGAAGACCCATGCGTTATCATCGAGATAGGTTTTACCAATCAAGATAGGAGAAGAGAATTGCGTACGCTTGGTCAGGTTCACTTCCGTATCAACGGTGTGACCAGCGATTGTCATCGGCATTTTTATTGTCGGGCGTAGGATGGGCTTTTTGCTTGTTCGACTGCGAATCGCGCTCACTCTTTCCAGATCATCGGTAATCTGTATTTCCTTCCCTGTATAAGGGTGAGGAACCGTAAAGCTAACCTTTACTTGATATGGCTTAAAGCTGTCGGCGTCCCACTTTGCCTTCGTACCACCTAAGTCATCGACAATCGCCCAAAGTAACTCGTTATCTTTCAAATCTTGGTAATCTGGGTGTGAGCTACTGACATGGATATTCTCCGCATGCATCGATGTCGTATCTGCACCAGTATCAATCTTGCCAATAAATGGCACCGCTTTTAGTTCCGGAATGTCACTGTAGTAGACGCTCTCCACACGCCCTAGTACCAATTTGTTATCGAGCTGATAAACGGGAGCTTGTGTGGTTCCTGAGATAGACTGCGCCCAACTAAGCGGGGCGACAAGTAAGGCACTCGTAAGCGCTAACGCCAAAGACATTTTTTTCATCATGATTATCCGTATAAGCCGAGGTACATTTAGTGATATCAACAACCGTGGAATTAGGTTAGTCGATAACTGCGGATATAAGTTCTCAATTTAATTACAGTTTTGACATAAATCTGACTGATGTCCACCAGCGCCCGGTAAATTTTTGCCTCGTTAATTTAAAACATTGCAAATTCTTCGAACGACCCCAATGTTCTATACAACCAAAACCGAATTAAAAGAGAAAACACGGATGAGCCAAGCTATCTGTCGCATGATTGCTCAAGAACTGAATGTTCGCCCAGAGCAAGTCAACGCCGCTGTCACCCTAATTGATGATGGCAACACTGTCCCTTTTATTGCACGTTACCGCAAAGAGGTGACGGGGGGCCTTGATGATACCCAGCTTCGTACTTTGGACAGCCGTCTGTCTTACCTTCGTGAAATGGATGATCGCCGTCAAACCATCCTCAAATCAATCCAAGAGCAAGGCAAACTGACGCCAGAGCTAGAACAAGAGATCGCGCAGGCAGACAGCAAAACTCGTCTTGAAGACTTATACCTACCTTACAAACCCAAGCGTCGTACGAAAGGTCAGATCGCGATTGAGGCTGGTCTTGAGCCGCTCGCAGATCAGCTTTGGAATCACCCACAAACCGAGCCAGAAAGCGAAGCAAGCAAATACCTTGATGCAGACAAAGGCATCGCAGACACCAAAGCTGCATTGGATGGCGCTCGCGCGATCATCATGGAGCGCATCGCAGAAGACGCAAACTTACTGGAAAAAATTCGCAACCACTTAAATCGCAATGCGGAACTGGTCTCACGAGTCGTTGAAAGCAAAGAGCAAGAAGGCGAGAAGTTTAAAGATTACTTCAACCACAACGAGCCCCTAAGCAAAGTGCCATCGCACCGAGCACTGGCGATGTTGCGTGGCCGTAACGAAGGCTTCCTGACATTGGCGATGAACGCTGATCCAGAACAGGAAGAAGGCGCTCGTCAGTCTTACTGCGAAACGATTATCGCCGACCATTATGGCGTAACGCTAAGCAGCGCACCTGCGGATACCTGGCGTAAGCAAGTGATCAGCTGGGCATGGCGCATCAAAGTATCGATGCACATGGAAACCGAGCTAATGGGCGCAATGAAAGAGCGCGCTGAAATCGAAGCGATTGAAGTATTCGCCACTAACCTAAAAGACTTGTTGATGGCAGCACCGGCTGGCCCTCGTGCAACACTTGGTCTCGATCCGGGTCTGCGTACAGGTTCAAAAATCGCGGTTGTCGACTCAACAGGTAAAGTGCTTGCAACCGAAACCATCTACCCTCACCCACCACAAAAACAATACGACAAGTCAGCACAAATCGTTGAGCAGTTGGTGCGTAAGTACAACGTGGATTTGATTGCGATTGGTAACGGTACGGCTTCACGTGAAACCGACAGCTTTGTCGCAGACGTCATCAAACGTGGCAACCTGAAAGTTCAGAAGATCATAGTAAGTGAAGCGGGGGCTTCGGTTTACTCAGCGTCTGAGCTTGCAGCAAAAGAGTTCCCGAATATGGACGTATCACTGCGTGGTGCAGTGTCGATTGCACGTCGTTTGCAAGATCCATTGGCTGAACTCGTGAAAATTGATCCGAAATCTATTGGTGTGGGTCAATACCAGCACGATGTAAGCCAATCTATGTTGGCAAAACGCCTAGATGCGATTGTGGAAGACTGTGTAAATGCGGTTGGTGTTGATGTGAACACCGCTTCTGCCGCACTATTAACACGCGTAGCAGGCTTATCAAGCACCATCGCGCAGAACATTGTCGACTTCCGCGATGAAAACGGTCGCTTTGAAGCACGTACAACCTTGAAGAAAGTACCTCGTTTAGGTCCTAAGGCGTTCGAGCAGTGTGCGGGCTTCCTACGAATCATGGATGGTAAGAACCCACTTGATGCGTCTGCGGTTCACCCAGAAGCGTACCCGGTGGTCAAAGCAATTTCTGAGAAGAACAACAAAGACATCAAAGCACTGATTGGTGATTCAAGCTTCCTTAAAGGTCTGCATGCGGTCGATTACACCGACGATAACTTCGGCGTTCCAACCATTACAGACATCATCAAAGAGTTAGACAAGCCGGGTCGTGACCCACGTCCAGAATTCAAAACGGCGACCTTTGCAGAAGGTGTAAACTCGGTATCTGACTTGGAACCGGGCATGATTCTAGAAGGTGTGGTATCAAACGTAGCCAACTTCGGTGCCTTCGTTGATATTGGCGTTCACCAAGATGGTCTCGTACACATCTCTGCACTGACAGATCGTTACGTGTCTGACCCACGTGAAGTGGTGAAAGCGGGCGACATCGTCAAAGTGAAAGTGATGGAAGTTGACGTGCAGCGTAAGCGTATTGGTCTATCGATGCGTATGAACGACGAACCGGGTCAAGACAACCGCAGCCAACGCTCATCAGCAGCGCCACGTCGTAATGACCAACCGCAGCGTCGTCAGCCTCGCCGTGATGATTCGTCATCGAACAGCGCGATGGGCGGTGCGTTTGCTGCAGCGTTTGCTAAAGCGAAAAAGTAACCTTACCTAGGCTTCACCGCTAACGAGCTTTCATAACTAAAAAGAAAACGCTCCAATCAGTCAACCTGCTTGGAGCGTTTTTGTTTGAGTAGGATATTGAGTCGTCATAATACTGCTATCACTTCTGACGGGGTATGGGGAGCGACTGCATGACCATAATGAAACTTGATCACCTTCCTGCGCTTTTCCATTAATCCTTCATTGATCGCAGCATCCAAAATGCGCTTTGGTAAGCGAAAGCGGATCGCGTAGCCTTTCCCCTGGTCTTCACTATACGATTTGAGCGCAAGCAAACTAAAAAGCCGTTCTAGTGTATCTTCCGGCTCTTCTTGATAACGCGTGTCGACTTCCGTTTCCATATCATAATCAGGATGCTCTGAAGGATCCCAAGAAGACTGACGTCGGCGCTTGTCGTCACCTTTTACTTTTCGCTCTGCATTGGTTTTGGCCAATGCGACCGTTGGCGTTACAGGCTCTCGGACTTTATTGTCGCGAGCTGCTTGTTCCGTCTGCACATTCACGGATGGGGCGATCAGTGGCACACTTACGTTGGTCGGTGACACAATCATTGCGAACCCTCCTCAGAGTCGCCCAACTCGTCAATATGGCTTAGCTTTATTGGCTAATAAAACCTCACCAGACTTTATATCGACCACTTTTTAAACAACTTGAGGTATTTCCGCTCGTACTTGCTCAATCGTGAGCAAACTCTCGGATTTGAACACAAAATTCGTCATGTTCGGTGATAAAAGGCGCATGAGAGGACTGATTAAAAACAAACTGTTGGGTATGAGGCAACTGTTCACTTAAATCATTAGCTACTTTAATTGGCACCAACCCATCTAAACGGCCATAAAGACGCAACATTGGAACAGAAAGAGACGTCAACGCATCGCGCAGATCCACATCAGCAAGGATGTTTAGCCCAACCAACAGCGATTCAGGGTTTGGCTGAGGGCGCGATAGTACCGCTTGCTTGAGCTGTTTAACGTCTTTACGCGCTGATGGGCTGCCCATCGCTTGCAACGCCATAAAGCGCTCAATGGTCAGTGAGAAATCTTCTAGCAACTGAGAGGTGAACGCACTCAGTACATTCGGTTGAATGCCACGCCACGGTTTTTCTGCGGCAAATTTAGGTGAGCTGGCAACCGTAATCAACTTAGCCACGCGCTCGGGCATATTTAATGCCACATGCGTCGCCACTAAACCTCCGAGGGACCAACCAAGCCAAATCGCTTTCTCTGGCGCACCTTGCACCACCAAGTTAGCAATATGGTCTAAATCTTCAGCATGAGATTCGGCGCTATGTCCGTACCCCGGAAGGTCAACCACATGAACTCGGAAATAAGGTTGAAGAGACTCGACTGTCTGCTGCCATACCGCACCATTCATGCCCCACCCATGAAGTAACACCAAATCTGGTCCCTGACCAAATGACTGCCAGTGTAATTTCGTGCTCATGCTCTCAATCTCTCCCACTTATTTTATTCCCTACGGCTTCAGCCAAGCGTTAGGCTGAGTAAAATATCACCATGAATAAACGCTATGTTATCTCATCACTGGCAAAACATCATGCATCGCGTATTGAGCAGTCAATGCGGCCTGTGTCGGTTCCCTATTCAAACACCAAGCCACACAAATACTCTACGCTGGTGCGAGCACTGTTTAAAATACCTAACTCCGGTAAAACGATGTCAACGCTGCGGTTTATCATTACAGAAAGAAGAAATGAGTACGGATAGTATTTGTGGTGAATGTCTTTCAGAGCCACCGCCATGGCAAAGGCTATACACGTTAGGCGATTACGACTTTCCCCTTTCACGGGAAGTACAACGCTTTAAAGATCACGGAGAGTCTTGGCATGTAAAAGCATTAACCGAGCAACTGGCACAGCGCATCACCACGCCAGCTCCAATCATTACCAGTGTGCCATTGCACTGGCAGCGTTACCTGCGCCGGGGTTTTAATCAAAGTGATGTTTTAGCACGACACCTCGCCAAGCAATTGCAGACTAATTTTGATGCGAAGGTCTTTCGTCGAGTAAAGCTCGCCCAATCACAGCGTGGTAATACCAAAACAAGCCGTGAACAAAACTTAAAAGGCGCGTTTATTCTCAATAAGCAACCTCACTCTTCCCATGTTGCCATCGTCGATGATGTAGTCACCACAGGCAGTACCGTCCGACAATTATGTCATTTACTACTTGAAGTTGGCGTAGAAAGCATCGATATTTACTGCATCTGCAGAACACCTGCTCCTCGTTCTCTCTAGATCGCTTCGCCATGCCTTAGCATCAAAAAGACTAGACCCATACGTCAACAAGAGTAGAATAGCAGCAGTAACCTACAAATTTACTCGGGTATTCGTCGTGTCAAATATTACTATTACAGAAACTGCGCAAACGCATTTCGCTAACCTTTTAGGTCAACAACCTGAAGGCACTAACATTCGTATTTTCGTTGTGAACCCAGGTACACAAAACGCTGAGTGTGGCGTGTCTTACTGCCCACCAGAAGCAGTAGAATCGACCGACACTGAACTCTCTTACAGCGGTTTTTCAGCTTACGTGGATGAGCTGAGCCTGCCATTCCTTGAAGACGCTGAAATCGATTTTGTTACCGATAAAATGGGCTCTCAGCTAACGCTAAAAGCACCTAACGCTAAAATGCGTAAAGTTGCGGACGACGCACCACTGGTTGAGCGCGTTGAGTACGTTATCCAAACTCAAGTCAACCCACAGCTTGCTGGCCACGGTGGTCACGTAAACTTGGTTGAGATCACTGAAGACGGTGTTGCGATTGTTGCATTTGGTGGCGGTTGTAATGGCTGTTCTATGGTTGACGTAACACTAAAAGAAGGCATCGAGAAAGAGCTGCTAAACCAGTTCATTGGTGAACTAACCGCAGTTCGTGATGCTACAGAACATGACCGTGGTGATCACTCTTACTACTAAGAGTAAACACTGTCAGAAAATGGGAGGCTTCGGTCTCCCATTTTTGTATCGATACTGAGGTGATGCTGAGATGCTTAGCTCGACTCGTAAAATCCGCTAGAAACTCAGGCGGAGTTCTCATATATTAAGAATCTTACGCATCTCGTAAACGCCAACGACACCAAGGAGCCAGCGTCATGCCGAAACGAACCCCACCAGAGATACTCTCATGCCAGACGGTTGCAAAATCCAAACTGTTTGCTGTGGAAGCGCTCGACCTTCGTTTTTCCAATGGTGAGCATCGTACTTATGAGCGTATGAAGCCAAGTGGACGAGATGCTGTAATGGTGGTTCCTGTAACAGAACAAGGCGATTTATTACTGGTGCGTGAATACGCCGCTGGAACTGAACGTTACGAGCTAGGTTTCCCAAAAGGGCTGATTGACCCAGGAGAAACACCACACCAAGCTGCGGATCGTGAGTTAAAAGAAGAAATCGGCTTTGGCTGTAATCAGTTAACCCCGTTGAAACAAGTTATCCTCGCGCCATCTTACTTTTCGAGCAAAATGACTCTGTTTTTAGGACAGGCGCTTTATCCAGAGAAGCAAGAAGGCGATGAGCCTGAACCACTGGAAATTGTGCGTTGGCCACTTGCGCAAGCCGAAGAGTTATTAACTCACATGGATTTCTGTGAAGCACGAAGCATCACAGCGCTAATGTTGGCACTGAAACACTTACCAAACACCACTCACAAGCATAACCAATAACGGTCATTAGAACCGAATAACACTGTGAGTAAGGACTATCACTTATGCCAATGACAAAAGATCTATCTCACCTACTTCCTCAAGTCATCGAGATTGCCCGCAGTGCTGGGCAAATGATCCTCGAAATATATGAAAAGAAGCAATACGAGGCCTACACCAAAAGTGACGAAACTCCCGTAACAAGTGCGGATATTGCAGCTCACAAGTTCATCACTGAACGCTTGAGTGATCTGACGCCTGACATTCCCGTGTTGTCAGAAGAAGACGCAGACATAAGCTTAGAGCAGCGCGCTCAGTGGGAACGTTATTGGTTAGTCGACCCTCTTGATGGTACTCAAGAATTCATCGCTCGCAGTGGTGACTTTGCCACTATTATTGCGTTGGTCGACAACAATCGACCAACCATGGGCGTCGTTTACGGTCCTGTATCTGGCGTGACTTACTACGCTTATAATGGCAAAGGCGCCTGGAAAATTCCCGACATGTCGGACAGCGTCAAAATCCATACACACAAACACGAACAGCCAGAGCAAAGCATCGCAATTGCTATTAGTCGTCGCCAAGACATCAATCGTATTACTAACCGTATGAGCAGCGCCTGGAATTACGACTTAATACCGCTCGGTTCTGCGGCATTGAAAGCATGCCTCGTCGCGGAAGGGGCGGTAGATTGCTATCTCCGACTAGGTCCAACAGGTGAGTGGGACACCGCTGCGACACAATGCATTGTTGAAGAAGCTGGCGGACGTATTCTCAGCACGCAATTAGAACCGCTGTCATATAACGAGCGGGAAACACTAGAAAACCCGAATTTTATTGTTCTTGGTGATGCGGATTTACCTTGGAATGAGATTTTACAACGCAAAGATTAAGCGCCCTATCGGTAAAATTTAGAGCACAAAATTCTAGCAATAGAAAGGCCACGAATATCTTCGTGGCCTTTTCTTTTTGACCTTCTGTACAGCACTTGGAGTATTTGGCCTACCATGTTCCAATTGCCTGCAAAGCTGAACGAAAGAAAACAAATCAATTAAAAATCATGGTTTTAAACTTTCATTCACTCCCAATCAAGATCGAATGTACAGCGAATAGAGGTTTTAGCTTACGATGATCCAAAAGCAAAAAGAGCTGCACAATAGCAGCTCTTTTAAGATATTGGATTTTGTCACGATAGGTTAGAAGCGCCCTTGGTAGTTAAACTCATATTGACCTTGAGCATTCGGCTTACCCAACCATTTCAGTTGCTCCCCCATGCTGGATGGGAACTCTGCACCAGGTTTGAACCACGCTTTGGTTGAGTACCGTTGATTAGGCATCAGTTCAGCGGAAAACGCCGCAGAGACTTGTTTGCTGCTCTGCTCACCAGTTGCCGTCAATACACTATCCTGACAGTTTATATCGGCAATCACAGGACCGAGATCTAAGCTGCCAACGGGGCTTTGAATACCACTGGCATTCCATACTAAAGTGCCTTCACCGTTCTTACACCAAGGCGCAGCATAAGTCGCATGACGAATATTCAGCTCAAGCTGCCCATCAACACCAACAGGCACAGGGAGGCGCGCTTGCTCAACAACTTTTACCGCCGGAATCGAGGCAACTAAGTTTTTGGCATAAGGGCCATCACTTAAGCTATAGCCGACAAAACCGCGCCCACGGACGTCTATTTCACTACCACGACCAAAGCGCACAGCAAACTCAGCTTTACCTGTCAGTAGACTCGACCATTGGAAATCCCAATTAACTTCTCCAAGGTTCTGGCGCTGCCAACGAATACTAGAAGCTTGACCTTGCCATACCGAACCGTTGGCTCCTTGAATGTCCAGGCCTCTCACTGTTGGTGCTTGTTGTAACACCCAAGAGACTGGTAATCCCATTAAAAGACTGACTGAAAAAAAGACGATAAAGATAACAACGTAAAGTACTGCTCGCTTCACCTTAACCTCGCTTAAACTGAAGGCGGTTTACATCGATCATGCCCGCTTGCTCTGTTCGGTCGATATCTAAAAATTCGACTTCAATACCCTGTTGCTCTTTCAAGTAACGTAACCAATCCACTAGTTGATTAAACGCGAGTGGTTTGATCCACACTTGAACGCTCTCATTACGAGGTTGTACTCGAATCAACTCAACTTTATAACGACGAGCTGAAGAAGAAACCAACTGATTCAACGGTTGACTAGAGTAGCTCACACCGCTGCTTTTTCGCAGTGCAGTGATGCCATCCGCTTTATCTTGTACCCAAGCTAGCAACTGCTTTTCACTTTGAATACGTGACTGAGCTAGCTCCGCACGTTGACTCATTGGCTGTAATAAACCCCAATAAATAACACCGATAATGGCAATAGCGCCACATCCCATGACCAAACGCTGCTCACGCTGCGAGATGCTGCTCCACCAAACCTGAGCTTGAGAAATTAAATTTTTCATCATCACCTCACAAACGCTTCAAAACAAAGCTGCCAACCACAACGTTATCGCTACGGTTCAACTGACCTTGCTCAACATTAAACTTCTCTGCCAATTTCACACGAGCCTGCTCAAAAGGTTGGAAGTCTGAACTACGAGCCTGAATACGTACTTCGCCACGTTGTCCGTCGTATTTAAAGCTAGTGATCTCCAAGTCACTGACCTGACCAAGCGTCGCGGGTAATGCCGCCAACCATGACAACATTGCCTGCTGACCACTTCCACCAGATAAGCGGCGCTCTTCATCATTCATTTGTCGTTTGAGGTAACTAACGGTAGGAATGCGTCGTTTATTTGGGAACACCTGGCGGAAAATACGCTCACTCTCCTCACGATACGCTTGAGCTTGTGCTTCGTACTTGTGGACCACGAGCAACTGCTGCGCAACCATGACGACGATAAGCCCCCCCGCAGCAATGGTGGCTTTTTGCCAGAGCTTCCAGTATTTACCCCAAGAAGATTTCGGCTTGAAGATCCCGGTCAGCAAATTGACTTTGCTTTCTGTCACCCCCTTCGCCAGTAAAGCCATCGTCATTTCTTCTGGTTGCGGCTCCCATATTTCAGGTAACGCAGATTCCGGGACCGAGCTATAGCAATCGAGCTTCCAACCTTCATGATTTTGTAGATAAGAAGAGAGGTAAAGGTCTAACCAAGAAGCGTCGACAACCGCGCCCTCTGTCGCAGAGTGACGAATTAGCCATTGCTCGCCAATCATTGCAGCACAGCTGTGATCTCCACGAACCGGTAACGCAAGCACATCGGGTAAAATGCGTTTAATAGCGATACCTTGGCTTGAGAAACGTTGCAGTACAGTCTGAATCCAAGCACGTTCAACTGCGCAAATCTGCGCTTTATCCGCTTGTTTACCCAACACGCTAAAGTGCAGGCCATCAACGTCCTGAGCAACTTCGTCTTCCACTAAGTACGGTAACATCGCCTCGAATTGGCGTGTTGCACCAGGCGGTATATCCACTTGCGTCAGGACCACATCATTACTCGCCAACAGCGCCACAACTTGGCGCTGACCAGCATATGAGACCAATTCATCTAAGTGTTCCCACCCGGCGATTTCACCGCTAGCAATCACTTCCTGTTGATCTGTCGACCACACCACCCAAGGAATGGTACTTTGTTGTTCGCTACTCAGCCGAACGGTCAGAAACTCGCTCACTGATCCCTCCAAAACGACGGCGAACTACGGTCACCGTTTCTCTATTTGTACTTTGCAAAAGGCTTCGGATACGTACACGTGATTCATCCACCAACACTTGTGCATCCAATTCAAAAAAGGCGCTATCCACACCCAAATAGCCTTTGGCGTTTTTCTTTACATCTTCACTTAAGCCAGCCATTTCTGACTCTGCTAAAAATTCATCAATGCTATCCCACCCATCAAATGGGCGTTTTTCAATTAGCTGAATCGCATCACTACTGCTTAAGTTTGGTGAGAACATTGCCACCAAAATCGGAGCTTGCTCAACATCAATCGTATTCACGTTTAAACGCCAGTCATCACTTGGTAATGCACAGACCAGCGGCTCCAATTTTTGGAAAATTTCACCACTCACCTGATAGACAGCCCGTAACTCGGAAGCATCTGCCATCCAACCATTTGATGCTAAATAGGAAGGCTTCATCGCTTCATATGTGCTGTCTTCAACCCCAGTAGTCGAACGGACAGAGTCGTCAGCATCAATGTATTCCCAAGTAGAGTCTGCAATGATTTCTGCTTGATATGGCTCGACATCCAGCTCTTCTAATAGGCGCTGCAATACATTCACTAAATATGGTCTTGTAATTTGCTGACCCGTTGGTTGCACACGACTCAATACATTTAGATTAAAGCACGCTTGCTTGTCTCTAATTCGTCCCGCCGCTTGACCATAATCTAACGGATAGACTTGCTCTTTTATCGCCCACGGTTGACTCATATTAATCGTGTCGGTGTCTTTATAACTTTGCTCGATACCCACTTTTGCTAGCGCCTCGACGCCAAGGCTGTACCAATACGCTTGCTGGTAATTGATTTGATTAGCGCCTCGCTGAAACTGCAAGAACAAACGTTCCGACATACTGGCAGCAACCGTTGCCATAATCGCCAGCAACATCAACACTATAATCAAAGCAACACCGCGCTGACGGTTAACCATTATTGCTGTCTCCTGAACTTTCCTCTTTCTGACTCAATGTGCCATCAGGAGTGAGATAAGTGCGGGCAATTTCTCCATAGTCTTTGAGAGTGAGAACAACAGAAACCGCTTTCGGCAGCGCTTTTTCTTCAGCCCACTCGTTTTTCCATTGCTTACCATCATAGAAACGCATATCAAATGACTCGACCTGCGTTAGCAATGGAGTAACAGTACCTTGTTGCCCAACCGGCGTATCAGGATAGCGCCACCATACTCGCTGCAGTGTTTCTTCTTTTAAGCGATAGCCAACCTTGGTTACTTCTCCACGAGGGAACTGCTGCTGAGGGTTGTGCCAACCTAAACGGGCAAACATCAGCCCTTTAGTATCGGAGTCCAACAGGTAATCGGACCAAAAAATTAGCCGGCTAGCAGGCTCTTCACCATTAGTACGTGTTTGACGCATCGCCATTTGACGAAAATCGTTATCCATCATCACCATGGCACGCTGAATTTCGTTTAAGCGTTGGGTTCGTTCTTGTGATAGCGCATTGCTACGCTGTACTTGCGATACCACTTGGTACGCAGCGACACTTAAACTGGCAAAGATGGCAATCGATACCAACACTTCAATAAGTGTAAAACCTTTTACCCTTTGGCGCGTGTTTGCGCGGGGATGATTATTGCGCCACATAGCTTCGTACCGTTACTACAGGGCTCGCGCTTTTCTCTACCGAGACGCTCACATCAAATGCTTTCAGCAATGGCTGCGTCGTGGCGACTGGCGTGACTTTCCAGAACCAAGTGCGTCCTGCCAGCTCTTCTGTGCCGTTTTTCGCTTTGAGTTCTCCGGTATTCAACATCACATTTGCCATCTGATTATCCACAACCATGGCTGCAAACATTTTTTCTTCTAAATAACTGATTGTATTAATATGCTGGCTCACGGAGCGAATGACACTGATGGCAGCGGTGGCGAAAATTGCCAGTGCGACCAATACTTCCAGTAAGGTCATGCCTCTCGTCCGGCGATGACTCAAATTGGGGCGAGCTTGCTTAAAATTGCGCATTCTCATCCTCTTTCACTTCTTCGCCCGGAGCTAATAACAAAATTTGTCCACTTTCTTTGCCAATGACTCGCCAACCGTCATTAAAGGCATCACCATTTTGCGGAAAAAATGACAGGGTGAATGGCGTGACTTCAGCGCTGGAAAAGATAAACACTTGCGGTGGCTCAATTTTCTTTTCGTCCTCTTCTTCTGCGAACATGTCTTCATCAAAAAGAGAACCTGGTTTGAATAAGCGCTCATCATTATCCCAAGCACCACCTCCGAGCTCGAGTTGTAGCGCAATATCTTCTTCTAGCTTGGTTTTGCTCGGAATCTGCTTTAATTTCAGAGGCTGCCAACCTTCTGAGGTTAAACTCAGTAGAGCGTAGGTCGATTTGGCATCATCCACTCGAACGCCAAAATCTTTACCGCTCAGCACCGCTTCTTCATTGAGCAGCTGTAAACGCTGAAAAAAGCTTTGAGCATACTGTTTGGAAAGATCTTTTTGGCTAGTCGGTAACGTCGAGATCACGGCCACAGCCGTAAGAGATAGCAAAACCAGCACTAATAGAATTTCTATCAATGTAAAACCGTTATGTTTTCGCATTTGTTTCATTAGTGCTGGCTTAGGCTCAATTATTGGAAGTCTTGCATGTTCCAGTTGCCAATATCTGCAGCTGGACCTTCTCCACCCTCTTGGCCATCTGCGCCTAGAGTGAAGATATCGATTGTACCGTTATCACCTGGGCTTAAGTATTGGTACTGGTTGCCCCAAGGGTCATTAGGAAGACGTTTGATGTAACCACCATCACGGTAGTTGCGTGGCTCTGGGTTAGATGGCTTGCTAACCAATGCTTCTAGACCTTGGTCCGTTGTTGGGTAAACGCTGTTGTCCAACTTGTACATATCTAAGGCATTTTCCAACGCGACAATGTCCGTAATCGCTTTTTGTTGGTCTGCCTTCTCTTTGTTACCCAATAGGTTTGGAACAACAAAACTTGCCAAAATACCCAGGATAACTACAACAACCATCACTTCTAAAAGTGTAAAACCCTGTTGTTTACTACGCTTAAACTTCATTTTTTTCTCCGAAAGTTAGATTAAAGCCATGCCGTTAGTAGACACGTCTTAATTCGAAATTATCCGCTCATCAAGTTATTCATTTCTAGCATTGGCATCAAGGTCGCCATCACAATGAACAACACTAATCCAGCCATTAATGCAATCAGCGCAGGAGTAAACACACCCAGAGCAATATTGACTGTTGATTCAAAGTTTTGATCTTGGTTATCGGCTGCCCGCGTCAACATGCTCTCTAATTCACCACTTTGCTCACCACTGGCGATCATGTGTAGCATCATTGGTGGAAACAAGCGAGTTTGGTCCAACGCCTTACGCAAACTAGCGCCCTCTCGGACGTTATCCGCTGCAAGCAAGACTTGCTGCTTCACATAACGGTTAGACATAACATCTACCGCAACGCGCATACCCTCGAGAATTGGAATCGCACTGGAAGTACAGATCGAAAGTGTTCGTGCGAATCGTGCGGTATTCAAACCTCGAGAGATCTTACCTATTAGCGGTAAGCTCAAGATTTTTCTGTCCCAAGCTAAGCGAAAGTCTGGCTTTTGCAACGCCAGTTTGAGGCCATAGAAAAGCGCCACCAGCACAACGAAAATAATCAGCCCCCAATCTTGCACAAACTCACTGGCTGCCAGTAAAAATTGCGTCGATTGAGGTAACTCTTGGCCCATCTGAATGATGGGTTCAATGATTTTAGGAACCACTGTCGCCAATAAGAACGAAACGATGACAACCGCGAATACCACCAAAACTACAGGATAAATCATGGCTTGAAGCAATTTAGATCGCATCTTTTGGCGGTTTTCGACGTAGTCTGCCAAACGCTCTAATACGGTATCGAGGTGACCTGATTTTTCGCCCGCCGCAACCATGGAGCGGTACAGTTCATCAAACACGTGTGGGTAATCGGCAAAACTGTCGGCGAGCGGATAACCCTCAGTTACTTTCGAGCGAACCGCAGCCAACATAGAACGAATCCTCGGCTTTTCAGCCTGCTCAGAGACCGCACGCAAACACTCTTCCAAAGGCATTCCTGATTGGACTAGCGTAGACAATTGACGTGTGATGAGTGCTAACTCAGATGTTGAGATGCCGCGCTTAAAGCTGACTGAACCTGAAGACTTAGCCGATTTAGCTTTCGTCTCGACCACTTCAATCGGGATCATCCCTTGCTCTTTGAGTCGCTGGCGCACTTGTCGGGCGTTGTCCCCTTCTATCGTGCCTTTTTTATGCTTGCCTTTTGCATCTAGCGCTTTGTACTCAAATGCCGCCATCAGGTTTCCTTCGTCACTCGCATCACTTCTTCAAGTGACGTAATACCACGACGTACTTTGCTTAAACCATCACTGCGAATACTTGGCGTATGGGCGCGAACGGCTCTCTCAATTTCTTGTTCACCAGACTCTCGATGAATCAACTCTTGCACTTGCTCATCAACCATAATGAGCTCGTGGATACCTGTTCGACCTCGGTAGCCTTTTTGGTTACACGCTTCACAGCCTTTTGCTCGGTGCAGTTCTAACGGTTCATGCGCTTCCATACCAAACAGTTTTTTCTGTTCCGCATCGGCTTCATACGGCTCTTTACAGCTTGGACAAAGCGTTCGAACTAAGCGCTGCGCTAGCACCCCTAATAACGAAGAAGAAATAAGGAATGGCTCAATACCCATATCACGTAGACGCGTAATCGCACCCACTGCGGTGTTGGTGTGGAGAGTAGACATTACCAAGTGACCCGTTAAGGACGCTTGCACTGCAATTTGTGCGGTTTCTAAGTCACGGATCTCACCGACCATCACCACATCCGGGTCCTGACGCAGAATGGCACGCAAGCCGCGCGCAAACGTCATATCGACCTTTGGGTTCACCTGAGTTTGACCGATGCCATCAATATCAAATTCGATCGGGTCTTCAACCGTTAGAATGTTGCGCTCGTTGCTATTGATCTCTTGCAAGCCAGCATACAAGGTGGTTGATTTACCAGAACCTGTCGGGCCCGTCACCAAGATGATACCGTGAGGGCGGCCAATCAAGTGACGGAAGTTGTCATGCACTGAAGGTGTCATGCCCAAACTATGTAAATCAAGACGAGTCGCGTTTTTATCCAACAAACGCATTACCACGCGCTCACCATGTGAGGACGGCATCGTAGATACACGCACGTCCACCGCACGACCACCAATACGCAACGAAATACGGCCATCTTGAGGCACACGCTTTTCTGCGATATCTAGTTTAGCCATAACCTTCACACGAGAAACTAGCAAAGGCGCTAGCTTACGGCTTGGAGTCAGGACTTCACGCAATACGCCATCGACACGGAAACGAATCGAAAGGGTTTTCTCGAACGTCTCAATATGAATATCCGACGCCCCTTCTTTGATCGCTTCGCCCAACATGGCGTTGATCAATTTGATGATTGGCGCATCGTCTTCCGATTCTAATAAGTCTTCATCGTGCGGCAGTTCTTCAGCCAAAGAGAAGAAATCATCGCTATCAGCACCAATATCTTCCATCAACTGACGCGCTTCAGACGAGTCGCGTTGATATGCTTCGGTCAGCTTTTTATCAAAGGCTTCTTTATCGATAGGTTGCGGTACGAAGCTTTTCTTTAATACACGACGGACTTCAACCAGAGCCGCAGGGTTAAGCGGCTCGACATAGTAAAGAATAGGTGGACGCTCAGGATGCTCTGTCTCCAGCACCAGTTTAAAGCGGTTGGCAAAACTGAATGGCAGACGACGCATACTTGGCGCTGTGTCTAACATATCAACCATTAGTTGTTTTCCATTTGATCAATAAACGCTTGAATCTCTGTTGGGTGCTGACGCTCCTGGCCAAAGGCTGGCATAACCGGGATCTTCTCGTCTGCCATCAACTTCAACCCTTGATCCGCTTTATAAAGCTGTTCTGCGCGAATAAAGTTGTATTTACGCTGCGTAATACCGTCAGCCGTCACACCATCGCGAATAATCGTCGGCTTGATGAACACCATCAAGTTACGTTTTTCTGTTTGCGTGCTAGTTGACTTGAACAGGTGACCCAGTACCGGAATGTCACCCAATAGCGGCACTTTAGACTCACTTTCAAGTGCGCGTTCATCGACCAAACCACCAAGAACCAACATCTGACCATCTTGGATCATGACAGAGGTGTTTAACTGTCGTTTAGCAAAGCGAACGTCAACCGCACCGTTTGCGCCTAATACGTTGGAAACTTCTTGTTCAATGTTTAACTGTACAGAGTCACCTTCGTTAATTTGTGGCACTACTTTGAGTTTGATACCGACTTCTTTACGGTCAACCGTTTGGAATGGGTTGTCGTTGTTTGAGCCAGCCGTAGAGCCCGTAATAACCGGAACCTCTTCACCCACAATAAATGATGCTTCGCCATTATCCATTACGGTAATACTCGGAGAAGATAGAATGTTTGAGTTGGAGTCAGAAGCAACAGCACTAATTAGCGCTGTCCAGTCACCCATGACAATACTCATTGCCGCACCATTTACTCCGCTAAGCGCTGACGCTAGCGTAGAGTAGTCACCTGATTCAGTAACATCATATGGCGTTCGTTCGCCATTAGAGTTGGTATAGTATTCAGTGCGGGTTTGATCTTTTGCTTCTTCTAGACCAACCATCACCTGACCAATCGGGGCTCCTGAGTTACCGTACTGAATTACAGCACCCGTTTCTAACGACCCCCACTGAACACCTAGGTTAATACCATCACCTTCAGACATTTCGACAATTAACGCTTCAATAAGAACCTGAGCACGACGAATATCGAGTTGAGAAATGACGTCTTGTAATGCCATCATAATATCTGGTGGCGCTGTTAAAACTAACGAGTTAGTTGCAGCGTGAGCAGCAATGACGACCTCACCACGCGATGCACCTGATGTTTTCTGACCGGCTTGCTTTTCAGCTTGCAGGTTATCGGAAACACCTTTCAATACATCCACCAAGTCTTCAGCTTTCGCATTTTTCAGGTACACAACTCGGTTGTTACCTTTTGTCGCCATTTCAACATCAAGTTGACGAATCAAACGTTTCAAGCGGGCTCTTACTTTTGGATCACCAGAAATTAAAATCGCGTTAGTACGTTCATCGGCCACAATTTTAGGTTCAAGGAACTCTGGCGTGCTTTTCTGATTCGCACTTTTATTCAGTGCTTCGACAATGCGTACCATTTCAGCAGCAGATGCATTACGCAGCTCCACCAATTCAATTTCTTTATCACCGGCTTGGTCAACACGCTTGATGATCTCTGCTAAGCGATTCACTACTGCCGCACGACCAGTAATCAAGATAATATTCGCTGGATCATAATGAACCACGTTACCGGCACCGGCGTTATCAATCAGCTGACGAAGTAGAGGAGACAACTCACGGACCGACACATTACGCACCGCGACAACTCGAGTGATAACACTATCGCCTTGCGCGCTGCCATCACCTAACACAGGGATTGCTGAGGTTTTTGAGTCTTTTGCTTTGATAACCTTAAGTACCCCATTGTCCATCTCTACGACTGCGTAACCGTATACTTCAAGGACATTAAGGAAAAAGCTGTAATATTGCTCTTCGTTAAGTACGTCATAGCTGCGGACATCGATCTTACCGCGTACTGAAGGATCAACAATGATGGTCTTTTCGAGGTTACGACCCACTATGTTGATGAATTCTTGAATATCAGTGCCTTTAAAGCTCGCACTAAATTCGTTTGCCATTGCACCTGGTACGCAGAGTAAACTTCCTGCTAGTAGCCAAGCACTTTTGCTGAACCAATGTTTCACGTATGTCTCCCTGAACTTACGCCGGTTGCCTAAGTCTTACAATTGGATATAGATATCGTACTGTTGGCCATCTCGCTCAACAGTTAAATTTAATTCTTGCGGATCGCTCATCACTTGCATCAGTTGTACTGAAGAAGACGGATCACTTAAATCGATCCCGTTCAGTTGAACCGCAATATCACCAGGTTGTAGCCCTACATCATTAAATAATGCGGCATCACGACCAGGTGATACTCGATAACCAACAATGTCTCCGTCTTTTTTGACGGGTGAAATGGTGATGTATTTAAAAACGCTTTGTGGATCTTTCGCAATTTCCTCGCGGATTTGCTCTAATTTCTCTCCAACGTCAGACGTCGCTGCTTCTGCTCGCTGAGCTTGCGCCCTAGCTACCTGCGGCGATTCAGATAGCTTCTTATATTCTATACCTTGCATCATTAAGGTCTCGTCTCGACCTTGGTTATCAATGATGACGCGATCCACCAATACCGCTTTTAGCGTCGCACGTGTCCCTTCGATTTCTTCACCCAAACCGTACGTAGCTTGCTTACCTCGGTTAGCAATAACAGCAAGGCTGGTATTGGCATCACTGCTGGCAACCGCACCGACTAGGGTGAGGTTAAGGCGCGTCTTAGGGGCGTCTTTAACAATAGGCTGTTCTACAACTGCCGCTTTTTGCTCAGTGAATTTACCGAATAGGTTGGCATTCTGAAGGGCATTAAAATCTATCGCGTCGCCTTTATTGCTCGCGACAACGCCACTCGCCGATGGACGCCATTGCGGCACTTCCGACGATTGAGGTATGGCTAACCACACAATTTTGCCAAGTATCCATCCGGTTATCGCAATAAACAGACAGGTAAGCAACAAGCTAAGTTTGGCTTGAATGGTATAATGATTGGACTTGATCTGAGCCAGTAGCGGTCTGCTTGATAATCCTGCACTTAGCTCTAAACGTTTCACTGAATGGATTCCTTTATTCTAACGTCCGTCATTTAAGCTATAACGATAGCTATCGACTTTAAATTGCTAAATTTGCAATAAAATTATTACTCAACAAAGAGCAGTGAACTATATCACAAGTTGTCTTTCATACCTTTTTCTTATGCAGTTTTTGCCAACTCCCTTGAAAAAAATACGCCTTGACTCCATCTGTAGGTGAATAATCCATCACTCATTGCCGTATTCGGGCAGTGATTAGATAGCGTAGTGTTCTATGAGTTCCCTAAATGAAGCCGTTAGGCTAGATAAATGGCTATGGGCCGCAAGATTTTACAAAACCCGCTCCATCGCGCGTAACATGGTCGATGGCGGTAAAGTCCACTATAATGGCCAACGAAGCAAGCCGAGTAAAATCGTTGAAGTGGGCGCTGAAGTAAGACTTCGTCAAGGCAACGAAGAAAAAATCGTGATCATCGAACAAATCTCAGATCAACGCCGAGGCGCTCCCATCGCACAAACCTTATATCGCGAAACTAATGAAAGTATAGCGAAACGTGAGGAACACGCGACTCAACGTAAGCTTAATGCCCACAACCCAAGTCCGGAACGCCGCCCAGATAAAAAGCAGCGCCGAGACATCATTAAGTTCAAACACCAATAAAAGCCGGAATTACCAACGAGGAAAGCACTCCATGGCAAATAATGTTTTAAACCGCTACCTATTCGAAGATCTTTCAGTACGTGGCGAGTTGGTACAATTGGATGAAGCGTACCAACGTGTTATCTCCAGCAAGGAATATCCGGCAGCAATAGAGAAACTGCTGGGTGAGCTACTCGTTTCAACTACTCTTTTAACTGCCACTCTTAAGTTCGAAGGTTCGATCACCATCCAGCTACAAGGCGACGGTCCTGTGTCTCTTGCCGTTATCAACGGTGACCATAACCAACGTGTTCGTGGTGTAGCTCGCTGGGAAGGCGATATTGCCGATGACGCAAACATTCACGATCTAATGGGTAAGGGCTACCTTGTGATCACTATCGAACCGAAAAACGGCGAGCGTTACCAAGGTGTCGTTGGATTAGAAGGTGACACTTTAGCAGAAGTGCTAGAAGGCTACTTTGCAAACTCAGAGCAGTTAAAAACGCGCCTATGGATCCGCACTGGTGAGCATGAAGGCAAAGCACACGCAGCAGGTATGTTGATTCAAGTGATCCCTGACGGCACTGGCTCTCCAGATGATTTCGAACATCTAGAGCAGCTCACTGATACAGTAAAAGATGAAGAATTGTTTGGTTTAGAAGCGAACGAGTTATTGTATCGACTATATAACCAAGACAAAGTACGTTTGTACGAGCCGCAACCTGTCGAGTTCCATTGTGGCTGTTCTCGTGAGCGTAGCGGTGCCGCAATCATCACCGTTGAGAAAGCTGAAATTTATGACATTTTGGCAGAAGTTGGATCAGTTTCTTTACATTGTGATTACTGTGGCACAACTTATACGTTCGACGAATCTGAAGTCACTGAACTGTATGCACAAGCTTCTACGGACAAGAAAACCCTGCATTAATTTACATAGCTTATCAAGCACGTAATTTACCCTACAAAAGGCCAGCTTAATGCTGGCCTTTTTGTGATCAACCCCTCGTAATAACTAACCTCAAGCGTAATAAAACAACTGCTTAATTTTAAACAATTAATAATGATTTTGCCCTAGCGCAAAGGATTGCGTGCACGATAGACTATTCCCACCAATATGTGACGGGTTACCTAAAACCTTATTGAAATCATGGGTAAATTTTGAGCTATCTCCCTGTTTTCTCCCCGCCCCGTTGCTAGCATGGTGAGCAGATTAAAATTAAAACATTCTTACAAAATCCCTACAAAATCCTTATAAGGAGCACCTATGACCGTTATGGAACATACTAAGGCTGCAACACTTGATCTAACCAAGCACGGACTGCATAACGTAAAAGAGGTTATTCGCAACCCAAGCTACGAAATGTTGTTTGAGGAAGAAACGCGTGAAGACCTAACCGGTTATGAGCGCGGCGTGGTTACTGAACTAGGTGCGGTTGCCGTTGACACTGGCATCTTTACTGGTCGCTCACCAAAAGATAAATACATCGTCAAAGACGCTACGACAGAAGAACATATGTGGTGGACGTCTGATCAAGTGAAAAATGATAACAAGCCAATCACTCCTGAAGTGTGGGACGAGCTAAAAGAACTGGTCACAAACCAGCTTTCTAACAAACGCTTGTTTGTTGTTGACGGTTACTGTGGTGCAAACCCAGATACACGTTTGAGCATTCGTGTTATCACAGAAGTCGCATGGCAAGCGCACTTCGTTAAAAACATGTTTATTCGCCCGACAGAAGAAGAGTTAGCGACATTTGAACCAGACTTCGTAGTAATGAATGGCGCAAAATGCACTAATCCAAAATGGGAAGAGCAAGGCCTGAACTCAGAAAACTTCACCGTATTTAACCTAACTGAGCGCATGCAACTTATCGGTGGTACTTGGTACGGCGGTGAAATGAAGAAAGGTATGTTCGCGATGATGAACTACTTCCTTCCACTAAAAGACATCGCATCAATGCACTGTAGCGCTAACATGGGCAAAGATGGCGATGTAGCGGTATTCTTCGGTCTATCTGGTACGGGTAAAACGACCCTGTCGACTGATCCTAAACGTGCGCTAATTGGTGATGATGAGCACGGCTGGGATGATGACGGTGTCTTCAACTTCGAAGGTGGTTGTTACGCAAAAACCATCAAACTTTCGAAAGAAGCGGAGCCGGACATCTACAACGCAATTCGTCGTGATGCACTGCTAGAAAACGTAACAGTACGTGGCGATGGTTCTATCGACTTTGATGATGGTTCGAAAACAGAAAACACACGTGTTTCTTACCCTATCTACCATATCGATAATATCGTTAAGCCAGTATCAAAAGGCGGTCACGCGAATAAAGTGATCTTCCTATCAGCCGATGCATTTGGCGTACTGCCTCCAGTATCTAAATTGACACCCGAGCAAACTAAGTACCACTTCCTGTCTGGCTTTACCGCCAAACTAGCGGGAACAGAGCGCGGTATTACTGAGCCAACACCAACTTTCTCTGCTTGTTTCGGCGCGGCGTTCCTAACGCTTCACCCAACTAAATACGCAGAAGTACTGGTTAAACGCATGGAAGCAGCAGGCGCTGAGGCTTACCTAGTGAATACTGGTTGGAACGGCACTGGCAAACGTATCTCTATTCAAGATACACGCGGAATTATTGATGCCATTCTTGATGGTTCGATTGAAGAAGCACCAACTAAGCACATTCCAATCTTCAACCTTGAAGTACCAACGTCACTACCAGGTGTGGATCCTAGCATTCTAGACCCTCGCGACACGTACGTTGACCCACTTCAGTGGGAAAGCAAAGCGAAAGATTTAGCAGCGCGCTTTATCAATAACTTTGATAAGTACACAGACAACGCTGAAGGTAAATCTCTGGTTGCGGCTGGTCCTCAGATTGATTAAATCGAGTAACAGCGACGTCGCGTAAACGCAGTGAAAAGTTGGCATTAACTTATCACCTTTACGTAGGCCAAGTTACAAAAATTGCTTCAAGCCCCTCTTTTGAGGGGCTTTTTATTGAATACCACAGAATATTGATACAAGCTAAAGCCTATCTAGTTTTATTTCATAACACACGTAGGTTCTAGCAAAGATGAAAACAGCGCGTCGAGTTTTACTTCTGTTACTGGTTATCTTAGTTGCCATTCCAGCCGCTACGATTGCGCTGCTAACAACATCTTACGCGGACGCAACCTGGCGCTTGCTGTCAAACACCTTTTCTCTTCCCTTCCGGGCCGGAAGCGTGCGTTATGGCTTTCCCTATCACCTAACTTTACAACGCGTGAACACCAGCGGAGACGATGCGTCTTACATCGAGCAAGTCGATTTATGGATGAATCCCGATGTTTATCGCGATGGTAAATGGATCGTTGATAGTTTATTGATTGATGGTATGAGCTTGCAGTATGGCGCACCAAAGCTCCCACCTTTAGACAACGTTTTATTCCATCAAATCGCGCTCAAAAATATTGATTACGCCGACGAGCAGTTCTCTGCCAATGGCATTGACCTTCAAATTCAATCACCACAATGGAATGGTCAATTAATACCATATGGCGAAGTTCAACTTGCAGCTGACCAACTCTATTGGAATGGCGAAGCCTTTAATCAAGTCTTAGTCGATATAGACTACAAACCGCAAGACAGTACGCTTTATGGCACCTCTTTTAACTGGCGTAACAGTCAAATATCTGGGCAAGGGGAGCAGTATCCTCAAGGCTGGTCTTTAGTAAATGTGACCATCAACAAGCTGAAACTGAGTAATACGCAGCGCCAATCACTGCTTGCAAAACCTTGGCACGATCTACCATTTAACATTAATCATATTAATAGCTTAGATTTGCTTAACGCCGATATTGAATGGGGCGACTGGCACTGGCAGAACTTGGATCTTTCTGTGGAAAACGCCACACTGCCACTGTCTCTCTGGAAGACAAAAGCTCAAGTGTCATTGCAGGCGGATAGCGTTCGATTCCAGCAGCAAACCGCAATAGAGCCACGTTTGAGTGCCGCTATCGAGCCAGGAGTAATCCAGCTCAACGAGCTCAGTTTAGATTGGCAGCAAGGTCGAGTGCAAGTTTCTGGATTGTTCACGCCAACACAATGGAAGCTCAAAGAAGCCTCTATTCAAGGCCTCAAGTGGGCAACACAGCCAGAAGACAACCTAAATTGGTGGCACGCCGCCACCAGCGAGTTAGAGCATGTTGCAATCGAACGACTCGACATTGAGCGCAGCCAAATTATCCAGCTATCTCACGAACCTTATTGGCAACTTTCCGGTTTAAATATCGAAGGACAACAGCTTGATATTAAACAGTCGGCTCAACGTTGGGGCCTTTGGCAAGGCGAATTGGAAGTCAGCGTTGTCAACGCCAGCTATGACCAAATACTCACGTCTCACGCAGCACTTGCCATGCAAAGCAAAGATGGCTTTTGGCAATTGACTCGCCTTTTTGCGCCACTCGAGCAAGGCTACGTAGAAGGCATCGGACAGATAGATTTGAGTACCCCGAGCCAACCTTGGGCGCTCAACGTCAATGCTGATGGTATTCCCTTATCGCTCTTCCACGATTATTTTTTACCCGACACACTGGCTATTGATGGTTTTTCCGATCTCAGCCTCGATCTACAAGGGTTGTCAGGTGATCGCAACATGCTGGCCTACAGCTTGTCGGGTGAAGTGGAAGCCAACCTCCGAGATACCCGCTTGAAGTCCCAAGCGGATCATTTGCTCAAAGCCATTACCTTAAGTCCACTGCGTTTAAGCGCGCAACGAGGGGAAGTTGCCATAAAGCCGGTCACCATCTCAGGAAAAGCCATAAGTGGTAAGGTTTGGGGAACATTTGATATGGCCAACAACCCGCTAAGTGGCATTACTTATCAATTGGAAGAGTCGTGCGGAAACATTGAAGGCGATCTACTAAGTGGTGAAACCCACCGTAATGAGTGCGTGAACGCATCAAAACTGGCCGAGCCTACTGATATTGAGACTCCACAGAAAAATGAGCCTTCCATCGAGCAACCTATCGTGATTGATAACATCAATTTGGAGACTCAAGAGGAAGAGCTTTACGAAGAAGTTATCGAAGAAGATGAAGTACCCGACACGAATTCCGCAGCAGAACAAACCCTCTCACCGACAGAGCAAGAAGGTGAAACAGATAAGCGCCCAGCAGATCAGTCGGCGCTTACCCCATCAGCAACTGAGTAACTGCGAGTAGTTCGGTATCAACATATAGGTACCGACAAAATCCACAGCTGGCGTGTCACCACTATAAATTACTACGTGAATAACGATGCGTGCTTTGCGTCCCGACTCCAATCGGTCTAGGTCACCACTGATCCCATCCAACGAAGTACTCGCTACGGGGTTTTGTTCGACTGGTTGACGATAACGAATCGAGCTGTCGGCCAACACAATATCCCCGTGCAACCCACGCTCTTTAAGCAGCAGCCACGTCATCCCCCACCCTGTCAGGGTTGCTAAGGTAAAAGCTGACCCGGCGAACATGGTGTTATGGGGATTAAGGTTAGGATTAAGCTGCGCACAGCATTCAAACTGGTAACCCGTGTACTGGTTAATTTTGATCCCCATTTTGTCGCTAATTGGGATTTGTTGCTCCCAGCGCTGTTGAAGCTCAGTACACCATTCAGGGCGACGTAACACATTGGCCATCGGATCCAGTTGCTTCACCATTTGCTGATGGCGCACAGGGCCACGCTCATCGGTTAGCTCGCCTCGACGCTCAAAGCCATTTTTTTCATAAAAGGCGATGGCATCTTCACGGGCATTACACACCAAGCGTTTCGCTCCTTCTTGGCGCGCTAACGACTCTAGTGCAACCAAAACCAGCGACCCCATTCCTTTGCTACGGCGATTATTTTTAACCGCCATGTAGCGGATCTGGCCATCATTATCCGGCGTAATGTATAAACGGCCAATCGCCATAGGACGACCTCGACCATCAACAATCATGCGGTGATGGCTCATTTCGTCGTATTCATCGCGCTCAGAGCCGATCGGCATACGCCATGGCTCACGAAGCAGTTGCCAGCGAAACTGATAATACTTGTTTATCTGATTATCGGTTTTGGGAGTAATGAGTTTGAACATATCAATCCTTTGAAAGCACAACACTAATCAGTGTCGGAAAAATTACTCCAAGCCAATTCCATGATCTTGGAGTTAAAGCTTAGACTATGGCGCCTGTGTTACCAGATTAGACCTGCAACCAAAACGTCACTGGACCGTCATTCACCAAAGACACTTTCATATCGGCAGCGAAGCGGCCACGCTGTGTGGGTAAGACTTCTTCACACAAGTCAGAAAAGTAATCATACAAGCGCTCTGCATCAACAGGATGCGCACCGCGAGAAAAGCCAGCTCGCGTGCCTTTTTTTGTATCCGCAGGCAGCGTAAATTGAGAAACCACCAGCACTTTACCTTCCACCTGTTTAACGTTTAGGTTCATCTTGCCTTCGTCATCTTCGAACACACGGTAGGTTGTAACACGCTCCATTAAACGCTTTGCTTTAGCTTCATCGTCGTCCTTCTCTACGCCCAATAAGACCAGCAGACCACGATCAATTTCTCCTACGACTTCACCATCCACACGGACGGCTGCTTCACTGACTCGTTGAATTAGCGCTATCACTACTCTCGCTTCCTTCATCTGTTAACTGAGATTCAGCGGTCGAGTGTATCATGTCTAAATCTTCACTCCAGTGCTCTCGCTCACCAAGCGCAGCCGTAACTTCCGCCCCCAATAACACGATCATCCAGCATAAATACACCCAAACAAATAAGATAGGAATCGCCGCTAACGCGCCGTAGATGAGCTGATAAGACGGAAACTGAGTGATGTAGAGTGCAAAGCCTTTTTTACTTAACTCGAACAGTATCGCGGCGACTGCTGCCCCCATGGCACCATGAGCGAGGTGTACTTTTTTATTCGGCACTAGAATATACAAACCAAGAAAAGCAAAAAAGGACAGCAACAACGGTAGCCAACGCAGAAATAAATTAAACGCACCAGATAATGTCTCGTTCTCTAAAATTTGCAGCGAAGTCACGTACGACGTCGCCGCAATACTCGCACCGACCATGATAGGCCCTAACGTGAGTACCATCCAATACATAGAGAATGAAAAGACTAAACGGCGCTTGTCTTTAACTCGCCAAATGTAGTTTAAGTTCTTATCAATGTTGGAAATCAGCATGACCGCTGCGATGAATAAAAACCCACCGCCAACCGCGCTCATTTTGCCCGTATTCGCCACAAATTCCTGTAATGCCGTATGTACAGCTTCTCCAGAAGCCGGCACAAAATTCTCAATAATGTAGCCTTGCAGCACCTCACCAACGTTCGCAAAAACGGGAAATTTCGACAATATTGATAACAATACCGTCAGCATTGGCACGATGGATAACAAGGTAATGTAGGCAAGATAGCCCGCGTTCACATTCACACGGTCATGCGTTAATCGCTTAAGAAGATACTTAAAAAACGCGACGCAACTTGGCAGTAGATTGATTAATCTCGCCTTGTAACTCTCTGATAACTGGTTCATAGTTCATCCCATAATTAGCGCCGAGGACATAAGAATGCCTTATTTATTAGCAATTGTACTATCAATTTTCACTTTAACAGGGTGTCAATCTGCTTATTACTCAGCAATGGAGCAGGTTGGGTATCATAAACGAGATATTATGGTCGACCGCGTCGAAGATGCCAAAGAATCTCAACAAGATGCACAAGAAGAATTCACCAGTGCACTTGAAGCCTTATCTGCGATCACCAACTTTGATGGTGGTGAGCTAGAAAATGTCTACAACAACATCAATGACAAATACGAAGATAGCGAAAAAGCGGCTCAAGACGTACGTGACCGTATTGCTGCGATTGAAGACGTATCCGGCGCACTGTTTGATGAGTGGCAAGATGAGCTAGAGCTGTACTCGAGTGCGAAACTGCGTCGTTCAAGCGAGCAAAAGCTACGTGAAACCAAAGCCTCGTACAAAACCATGCTTAGCGCTATGAAGCGTGCAGAGAAAAAGATGACACCGGTACTGGACACGCTGCGTGACAACACGTTGTACTTAAAACACAACCTTAACGCCAGTGCGATTGGTTCTTTGCAAGGTGAGTTCTCCAGCTTAGAGAAAGACATTCAGTTTGCGATCAAACAAATGAACGAAGCGATTGCAGAGTCCGATAAATTCCTACAAAAGCTCAATCAAAAGTAAATGATTTAGACCTCCTCCTAGTGAGGAGGTTTTAGTCGGCGACCTCACCGAGTAAACCGATGACTCTTCGAACAAAGCCTACTCTCTCTGGCACAGTTCCCCATGGTACTTCTACCACTTCATAACCCAACTCAGTGTAGACACTCAATAACGACTGATGAATCTCCAATGCTTCTTCAAAGCTGTGCGGACGCACTTCATCTTGTACGTAAATGGATGCTTCAGGTCGACAAGTAAACACCTGACTATGATACCCAGCGCTTTCGGTTAAGAAAGCTTGATCAACCTTACAGCCGCCCACTTGCAGGTATGCAATGATGTCGGGGATGGCGCGATCAACAAACGCAACATCATGACAACGCGCATCACTCTTTTGCTTGTCCATCAACCCAAGGCATAACTTGGCAAACTCAGGTAAATTCGTCCACGGCAAAATACCATTTTCTAACTGGCTTTGCTGCTCAATCAAGTCGCGAGACCCTTCAGGAAACGTGGCGTAACCACACGCGTCTAGCGCATTCAGCAGTGTTGTTTTTCCCGCACCTGGCCCACCGGTGATAATAATCGGGTTCATATTCAACTCCAGAAAACAAAAAGCCCCGAGCATAACTCGAGGCTTCTTCTTAATTGAATCGCTTAACGAAAATTATTTCGCGCCACGAGAAGCACGCTTACGGTCGCTTTCCGTTAGGAACTTCTTACGGATACGGATGCTTTCAGGCGTTACTTCTACTAGCTCGTCGTCATCGATGAATTCTAGTGCTTGCTCAAGAGTCATCTTGATTGGCGGAGTAAGAACCTGTGCGTCATCTGTACCTGATGCACGAACGTTGGTTAGCTGCTTACCTTTCAGTGCGTTTACCGTTAGGTCGTTGTCACGGCTGTGAATACCGATAACCATACCTTCGTAAACTTCAACACCGTGACCGATAAATAGACGACCACGCTCTTGAAGGTTGAACAGTGCGTTAGTTAGCGCTTTACCCATCGCGTTCGCGATTAGTACACCGTTTACACGTTGACCGATGTTACCGCCTTTGTGAGGGCCGTAGTGATCAAACGTATGGTAAAGAAGACCTGAACCTGAAGTCAGTGTCATGAATTCCGTTTGGAAACCGATCAGACCACGTGATGGCATAACGAAGTCCATACGCACACGACCTTTACCGTCTGGAGACATGTCTTTCAGCTCACCTTTACGTAGGCCGATGTTCTCCATGATGCCGCCTTGGTGCTCTTCCATTACGTCGATAGTTACCGTTTCGAACGGTTCCATCAACTGACCATCTTCTTCTTTGATGATTACTTCTGGACGAGATACCGCAAGCTCAAAGCCTTCACGACGCATGTTTTCGATCAGGATAGAAAGGTGAAGTTCACCACGACCTGATACGCGGAATTTATCTGGATCGTCTGTTTGCTCAACGCGTAGTGCAACGTTGTGTACCAGTTCCTTCTCAAGACGCTCAAGGATGTTACGTGACGTTACGAACTTACCTTCTTTACCCGCGAATGGAGACGTGTTTACTTGGAACGTCATTGTTACTGTTGGTTCATCAACAGACAATGGTGGTAATGCTTCTACTGCGTTTTGTGCACAGATAGTGTCAGAAATTTTCAGCTCGCCAAGGCCAGTGATTGCGATGATATCACCCGCGTTAGCTTGTTCCACTTCGTGACGCTCTAGGCCAAGGTAGCCCATTACTGTACCCACTTTACCGTTGCGAGTTTTACCGTCAGCACCAATAATGGTTACCTGCTGGTTTGGTTTAACGCTACCACGAGTTACGCGAGCCACGCCGATAACACCAACGTAAGAGCTGTAGTCTAGCTGAGAAACTTGCATCTGTAGTGGACCATCAAGGTCAACATTTGGCGCGTCAACAACATCAACGATAGTTTGGAATAGTGGTTCCATATTCTCGCCAGTTTCGCCTTCTTCTAGAGAAGCCCAACCGTTAAGTGCTGATGCGTAAACCACTTTAAAGTCTAGCTGGTCATCAGTTGCACCTAGGTTGTCGAATAGGTCGAACACTTGGTCCATAACCCAATCAGGACGAGCGCCTGGGCGGTCAATCTTGTTGATTACAACGATTGGCTTAAGACCGTGCGCAAATGCTTTTTGCGTTACGAAGCGCGTTTGTGGCATTGGGCCGTCAACCGCGTCAACGATAAGTAGTACAGAGTCTACCATCGACATGATACGTTCTACTTCACCACCGAAGTCCGCGTGTCCCGGAGTATCTACGATGTTGATGCGGTAATCGTTCCAGTTAATTGCTGTGTTTTTAGCAAGGATTGTAATACCGCGCTCTTTCTCGATGTCGTTCGAGTCCATGACTCGCTCTTCAGCTTCACCGCGAGACTCTAGCGTGCCTGATTGTTGTAGCAGCTTGTCAACCAACGTGGTTTTACCGTGGTCAACGTGCGCGATGATCGCGATATTTCTTAATTTATCAATCTGTGGAGTAGCCATGGATATTGATTCACTTAGATAGATGAAATGCCCCCACGCTGAGAACGGGTGCTCTCTGGCGACATTTGCTGATTAAAAAAACGGCCATAATGTACCAGATTTTAGCAAAAAGCCTAGAAATATGTGATCTACTCCCGAGCATTTCTGCAATTTTTACGCTTAATGCCCATTTTCTTCCTCAGAACGAATTGATTAAACGCAACTTTATTCTAATCGATGCATAATTCAAATTGACTCTTGCTCAAAAACTGGGCTGAATACGCAATGTACCTGTCACATTATGGTGCAACAATGATTTTTGGCACCATAATGGTGCAAGCAAAGATCATTTTGGTGCAAGCAAGTGCACCAAACTAGCATTCAAAAACACAATTGCTTGAAATTAATGGAATATTTTTTTTGGCACGGTTTTGGCTTTAGTTAAAACAGCATCGATTAATGAAAAGTCAAATTGATTAATCAATGCCAGGTTTCATGAATAATTCATAAATCGAGCTTTTACCGCTTATTAACACTGGAGGTTATCCAAGATGTCAGTAGAAAACGTTCTATCGCTGATCCAAGAAAACGAAGTTAAGTTTGTTGACCTACGCTTCACTGATACAAAAGGTAAAGAGCAGCACATTTCGATCCCTGCTCACCAAATCGACGCAGACTTCTTCGAAGAAGGTAAAATGTTCGATGGTTCATCAGTTGCTGGCTGGAAAGGTATCAACGAATCAGACATGGTAATGATGCCTGACGCATCTTCTGCTGTGCTTGACCCATTCACGGAAGACGCAACACTAAATATCCGTTGTGACATCTTAGAGCCTGCAACAATGCAAGGCTATGACCGTGACCCACGCTCTATCGCAAAACGCGCTGAAGACTTCATGCGTTCTACAGGTGTTGCAGATACTGTACTTATCGGTCCTGAGCCAGAATTCTTCCTATTTGATGACGTGAAGTTCTCGACGGACATGTCAGGCTCTTTCTTCAAGATCGACGACGTAGAAGCGGCATGGAACACAGGTTCTGACTACGAAGAAGGTAACAAAGGTCACCGTCCAGGCGTTAAAGGTGGTTACTTCCCAGTAGCTCCAGTAGATTCATCTCAAGACATCCGTTCTGCTATGTGTCTAGTAATGGAAGAAATGGGTCTTGTTGTTGAAGCGCACCACCACGAAGTGGCAACGGCGGGTCAAAACGAAATCGCAACTCGTTTCAACACGCTAACAACCAAAGCTGACGAAATCCAAATCTACAAGTACGTTGTACACAACGTTGCTCACGCGTTTGGTAAAACAGCGACGTTTATGCCTAAACCACTTGTTGGCGACAACGGCAGCGGTATGCACGTTCACCAGTCTCTAGCAAAAGATGGCGTAAACCTATTTGCTGGTGACAAGTACGGCGGTCTATCTGAAATGGCGCTTTACTACATTGGTGGTATCATCAAACACGCTCGTGCAATCAACGCATTCGCTAACCCATCAACAAACTCGTACAAACGTCTTGTACCAGGCTTCGAAGCACCAGTAATGCTAGCTTACTCAGCGCGTAACCGCTCTGCTTCAATCCGTATCCCAGTGGTACCAAGCCCGAAAGCACGTCGTATCGAAGTTCGTTTCGGTGACCCAGCGGCGAACCCATACCTATGTTTCGCAGCAATGCTTATGGCTGGTCTTGACGGTATCAAGAATAAGATCCACCCAGGCGAAGCGATGGATAAAGACCTTTACGATCTTCCAGCTGAAGAAGCAGCAGAAATCCCAACTGTTGCATACTCACTAAAAGACGCGCTAGCAGAGCTAGATGCTGATCGGGAGTTCTTAACAGCGGGCGGCGTATTCTCTGACGACTTCATCGATTCATACATCGACCTTAAGTCTCAGGACGTAGAGCGTGTGAACATGACAACTCACCCTGTTGAGTTCGAACTTTACTACTCTGTGTAAGGTCGACACTGTGTAAAATGTAAACACAGCAATAAAATATTAGGCTCGCCTCGCAGGCGGGCCTTTTTTGTATTCGCCACTCAAGCTTCGACGTTTAACATGAGGGGATAATAAAAATACGCTTAGAATTTTTCCTTACAGGTCAAAGAGCTAAGCCATTGAAACGTGAAATCATCGAACAAGAGAAGGTGAGCAATGAAAGTTCAGCTTATTCCATCACTGTGTGCACTCAGCGGATTGTTAATCGCCTCTATCGCCTTCGCGCAGGTCGCGTATACGTGGGTAGATGAAAATGGCGTGGTTCACTTTAGTGATACGCCAAACAAAGGAGCAAAAGCGATCGCACTGCCAAACCTTGAAGCCAGCGCACCAGCTCCTGAGGTAGAAAGTACTGAATCGCTCGCACCTCAGACTACGCCATCTACTGCATCACAAAACAAGCCAGAGAAAACAACCGAGAAGCCTCTTCCATTACAACTCTCGATGCTGACTCCCAAGCACAACGAGACCATCCGCAGCAATCGAGGCATCATCAATATTCAATTAGAAACCAATCGCAAGCTTGGTATCGGTGAGCAATTGCAATTGTTACTCGATGGAAAACCTTATGGTGCACCACAAAGCCATATAGTGTGGCAGTTAAACAATATTGACCGAGGCACTCACACACTTGCTGTGCACGCGAAAAGAAGCGGCAAGCTTATTGCATCTACTAGCCCTATAACGGTGCATTTACATAGAGCAAGTGTTAAGCCGACCGTAAAAGGGGCAAAATAGAATATCTGGTGAAAAAAATCACATCACAGCGGTGCTTTTCACTTTTTCTTCTAAGATTTATTCGCCATACTTAACGTTCAATTGCACCATTATTGTGCATCGCACAATCTTAAAGCAAAACAAGGACGTAATGTGGATACCAGTCTTCCTAGTGCCATTCTCAACAATATGGTGACAGCAACGCTGATTCTTGATGATGGATTGGCCATCCGTTATGCCAATCCGGCTGCCGAGTTGCTATTTTCTCAAAGCGCCAAACGAATTATTGAACAATCACTTTCTCAATTGATTCAGCATGCGTCGCTGGATCTCGCGCTGCTCACTCAACCGTTGCAAAGTGGCCAAAGCATCACCGACAGTGACGTCACTTTCGTTGTTGATGGCCGCCCTTTAATGCTAGAGGTGACGGTTAGCCCTATCACTTGGCAAAAGCAGTTGATGCTTCTGGTCGAGATGCGCAAAATTGATCAGCAGCGCCGACTCTCTCAAGAACTGAATCAACACGCCCAACAACAAGCGGCGAAGCTGTTAGTCCGAGGGCTTGCACATGAGATTAAAAATCCGCTTGGCGGCTTACGCGGTGCGGCGCAATTGCTAGAAAAAATGCTGCCAGAGCCCTCTCTCACCGAATATACACACATCATCATTGAGCAAGCAGACCGTTTAAGGGCGCTCGTGGATCGATTACTAGGACCGCAGAAGCCAGGTAAGAAGACACAAGAGAATCTGCACCAAATTCTTGAAAAGGTTCGCCAACTGGTTGAATTAGAGTCACAACGCTCAATCATCATTGAACGAGATTATGACCCAAGCTTGCCAGAGATTTTGATGGATACAGACCAAATCGAACAGGCAATGCTTAATATCGTCAGCAACGCCGCACAAATTCTTAGCCATCAAGAACACGGGAAAATAACCATTCGCACCAGAACGGTGCATCAAGCCAATATTCACGGCAAACGCTGTAAACTCGCTGCTCGTGTCGAAATCACAGACAACGGCCCAGGTATTCCACCGGAACTACAAGACACGCTGTTCTATCCCATGGTCAGTGGCCGCGAGGGAGGAACTGGATTAGGGCTATCTATTTCGCAAAATTTGATCGACCAGCACAATGGAAAAATAGACGTAGAAAGCTGGCCTGGTCACACAACATTTACTATTTATCTGCCGATCTGATTGCGCTAATGGACTTCAAGTCGCGTCAGTTTTTCGGTTTGCTGCAAGGATTACTACATGAGTAAAGGATATGTTTGGGTCGTTGATGACGACAGTTCAATTCGCTGGGTAATGGAGAAAACGCTCTCCTCTGCCAACATCAAATGTGAAACCTATGCCGATGGAGAAAGCGTGTTAATGGCGCTCGAACGCGAAGTGCCGGATGTTCTAGTATCAGACATTCGCATGCCAGGTATTGATGGGTTGGAGCTACTAAAGCAAGTACAGCGCGATTACCCAGACCTTCCCGTGATTATCATGACCGCGCATTCAGATTTAGATGCGGCAGTGAATGCGTACCAAAAAGGTGCTTTTGAATATTTACCAAAACCTTTTGATATTGATGAAACTTTAACTCTGGTTGAACGAGCCATTGCACACAGCCACGAAAACAAACGCGAGCAGCTCTCTCCAGAAGACATTCCAGCAGAAACGCCTGAAATTATCGGTGAAGCACCAGCGATGCAAGAGGTGTTTCGCGCCATTGGTCGTCTTTCTCGCTCCTCTATTTCAGTCTTGATTAACGGTGAATCGGGCACGGGTAAAGAACTCGTTGCTCATGCACTGCACCGTCACAGTCCACGTGCTAACAAACCTTTCATTGCGCTCAATATGGCGGCGATTCCCAAAGACTTGATTGAATCAGAACTGTTTGGCCACGAAAAAGGCGCGTTTACGGGAGCAAACAATGTTCGTCAAGGACGATTCGAACAAGCCAATGGCGGCACTCTATTTTTAGACGAAATCGGCGACATGCCATTGGACATTCAAACTCGTTTACTACGCGTTCTAGCTGACGGGCAGTTTTATCGAGTGGGCGGTCACTCTCCGATCAGTGTCGATGTACGAATTGTCGCGGCAACACACCAGAACTTAGAAAAGCTGGTGCACGAAGGTGACTTCCGTGAGGACCTCTTTCATCGCTTAAACGTGATTCGCGTGCAGATCCCGGCACTGCGTGAGCGTAAGCAAGACATTGAAAAGCTTACACAGCATTTTCTTATCCGTGCGGCTGATGAGCTTGGTGTGGAAACAAAAACTCTCCACCCATCGACCGTGGAGATTCTTAACCGCCTTGATTGGCCTGGCAACGTTCGTCAATTAGAGAATATTTGCCGTTGGCTAACCGTTATGGCCAGTGGTAGCGAAGTGTTACCAAATGACTTGCCAAGCGAACTACTCGAAGAGAAAAAATCCATTTCAGACGCTGCACATGGTAGTTGGCAAGAACAATTGGCGGATTGGGCGCGGCATTCACTCGCAGCAGGAGATAAAGAACTACTTTCTTACGCTTTACCAGAATTTGAACGCATTTTATTAGAAGCAGCCTTAGAGCACACTAAAGGTCATAAGCAAGATGCCGCTAAAGTATTAGGCTGGGGGCGAAATACACTCACCAGAAAATTAAAAGAATTGTACTGACAATCACTTACGTGGTGCGTTAACAACGAGCGTCGTTTGTCACTCGATATTAATAAAAACATCAGTACAATTGTGGCGCACCACCATCTATGTGATTAGGCGATGTCTACTGCTACGACTCAAATTACACTGCGTACTGCTGTTCTGATTCCATTTGTCATGATCTTCTTACTGGCGATCGGTGTCATTGTCTACGTCCAAAAACAAAGTTACGAAGAAGTGGTCACGGATATCAGTGACAAGCAACTTTCCGTGTTAACCGAAAGCGTCCACGACCACCTCAATAGCTATCTACGTAAGCCTTTTACTGCGGTTATGGCTCTCGCGCACAACGTCAGCTATCACAACCTTTATCGCCCTCACGATACCTCAGACATTCAAAACTACCTGCTGAGTGCATTCAAAAATCTTTACCAATCGATACCGCAGTTGGATGTAATCGCATTTGGTTCAGAAAACGGCGACTTTGCAGGCTTTCGCCGCGAGCTTTCCGACGATTACACCTTAATGGTGCAAGATCGCCACACCGATGGTGATCTGGTTATTTATGGAACCAACCATGTGAGTAACAACATTCGAACGGTTATCTCCCAATACGATCCTCGCACTCGCCCATGGTATAAGCCCGTTGCAGATAGCCAAGACGCCACTTGGTCTGAAATTTATACCAACGCTGATGAACGCCAGGATATTACGCTATCAGCCATGACGCCGGTGTACAAACACGACCAATTTGCTGGTGTTTTGGTGACAGACATTCGTATCAATACATTCAACGAGTTCCTGCGCGAGTTAAAATACAACACTAAAGCGTCGGTCTACATCATGGACCCAGATCATCGTTTAATCGCTCACTCAGGCCCGGGAAGCGTCATCTCATGGGGCACAAAATTTTCGGATAAAGGGCAGCGTTTGCTTGCCGCTGAAAACGCAGACCCGATCATCAAAATCAGTGCGAGCCGCGTCCGGTCTTTCGATCTCAACAACACCAAGCAACCTTATACTTTTTCATTTGAACATGATGGCCAACGTATTTTCAGTCGGCTAACCCCGTATCGAGACCAAGATGGCTTAACATGGTTTATTGGCACCTCCATTTCGGAGTCCGAGCTTCTCGGCCTGTTACCGAAAAGCCAGCAAGAGAGTTGGCTCGTTGGCATTATTGTAAGCCTATTTGGGATCGCCATCAGTTGGATCATTTTCAACCGAGTTACTAGACCAATTAACGCGACGGCCGCCGCCGCTCAGCACCTGGCAAATGGGGATTGGGATAGCGGCATGCCAAAGCCTGGTTATGTGTATGAGACAACCGTACTGGTTCATGCTTTTAATGAAATGGCGAACAATCTAAGAGCTTCATTCAAAGCATTGCGTGAACAGTTGGTTTATGACTCTCTGACACGCTTATATAGTCGTCAGGGTTTGGTCGAAATCTGTGAAAATCAGTCTCATCTTTGTCACGGCAGTTTATTTTTACTTGGCATCAACAAATTTAGAGATATCAACGACAGTGTGGGTCATCACAACGGCGACCAGTTGTTGGTCAGCATCGCTAAAAGGTTAAAACAGCAGTTTCGTGACAACGCATTATTGGCTCGGATTGGTGGTGACGAATTCGCGGTGTTTCTCTCAAATGTCGACACGGAAACCAAAATTAAACAAACCGAGCGTCGATTACAGCAACTCTTTTCCACCCCATTTATGGTGGAAGGCGAGAATGTAGTGATGAAGATTTCACTTGGTATTGTACAAACCCAGCCAAACGAAACCATGCCTTTATGGTTACGCAACGCCAGCATCGCATTAAGTTACGCCAAACAAGACTCACTGACTGGTGTTTGTCACTACAGCCCAGAACTAGCGAGCGCTTCAAAGTTTCGTACACAAATGCTGACCAAGATCCAAACTGGCATTGAAAACCGAGAGTTTATTCCTCATTACCAACCGATTGTGGATCTCGTCAGTGGCACAGTGTGTGGCGCCGAAGCACTTGCGCGTTGGCATAGCGACTCAGGTATGGTGTCACCATTAGATTTTATCCCAATCGCGGAAGAAAGCGGCATGATCAAAGCCATCGGCCAACAGATTCTGTTACAAGCTTGTCGCGACACTTACCAAGCGATCGAAAGCAAACAGTGGCCGTCGGACTTCCAACTGCATGTGAATATCTCTGTTAATCAACTATCCTGCCCAAGTTTTGTTGATACGGTGACAAGCGTATTGGATATCACGAAATTACCAGCAAGTAACCTCACACTAGAGATCACAGAATCACGCATCATTGATAGCGCACCGACCACACTAGAAAACATGACTAAACTGCGTGAAATGGGTATTGGTATCGCGATAGATGACTTTGGCACCGGTTACTCATCACTGGGTTACCTCCACTCTCTACCGTTTACTTGCTTGAAGATTGATCGCACCTTCATCAATCAACTCACACAAGAAAACTTAAACAGTTCAGTCGTCGCTGCCGTCATCAATATCACAGCAGGTCTCAAAACTAATGTCGTCGCGGAAGGTGTCGAGGATAGCAATCAAGCACAATTACTGCGCTCTTTAGGCTGTAATCAGGTGCAAGGCTTCTACTACAGCCGCCCTATGCCACTAGAAGAATGGCCAACACATTTGGTGAACATGAAGTAGAAAAGAGCGAGAATCGTTGATTTCCTAGTCATCCTCTACTGACAATCTACCCAACTGTTATTTATACTTAACTGCAAATCTTACCCATGTATTGTCACAGATGATGTTTGGGCCCTGTTCCAGTTCATAACTATCCGGATCGACAAAATGATAACGAAGAACCTTCCTCTTACTGATTTGCACCGTCACCTCGACGGTAACATTCGTACTAAAACGATTCTTGAGCTAGGCCAAAAGTTTGGCATTGCCCTACCAGCGTACGATATTGAGTCTCTCACTCCTCACGTTCAAATTGTCGAAGCGGAACCCTCTCTTGTTGCTTTCCTTTCTAAGCTCGACTGGGGTGTTGCTGTACTGGGCGATCTAGATGCGTGTCGTCGTGTCGCGTACGAAAACGTAGAAGACGCGCTAAACGCACAAATCGATTACGCAGAGCTGCGTTTCTCTCCTTACTACATGGCGATGAAACACAAACTACCAGTAGCGGGGGTTGTTGAAGCCGTCGTGGACGGTGTGCAAGCGGGTATGCGCGATTTTGGCGTGAAAGCCAACCTGATCGGTATCATGAGTCGTACATTTGGCACTGACGCATGTCAACAAGAACTGGACGGCATTCTGAGCCAGAAAGATCACATCGTTGCCGTCGACCTTGCGGGTGACGAGCTAGGCCAACCGGGTGATCGCTTTGTGTCTCACTTCAAGCAAGTACGCGATGCTGGCCTTGGGGTAACGGTCCATGCTGGTGAAGCAGCAGGTGCAGAGAGCATGTGGCAAGCAATCAATGAGCTGGGCGCAACTCGTATCGGTCACGGCGTAAAAGCGATTCACGATCCAAAACTGATGGATTACCTAGCAGAAAACCGCATTGGTATTGAATCTTGCCTGACGTCAAACTACCAAACAAGTACGGTAGAAACGCTAGAAAACCACCCTCTCAAGCAGTTCCTAGAGCATGGCGTTCTTGCGTGTTTGAACACTGACGATCCAGCGGTTGAAGGCATCGAACTGCCATACGAATACGAAGTAGCGGCACCAGCCGCTGGCCTGAGCCAAGACCAGATTCGCCAAGCGCAAATCAATGGCCTTGAGATTGCGTTCCTTTCAGAAGCAGAAAAATCGGAACTGAGAGAAAAAGTAAAAGATCGCGCTTAAATCCAGCGAAAACATAAAAAAATGCCAGCATCTGCTGGCATTTTTTATATCTTGAATCTGTATCTCTGATTAAATAACACGAGAGAATTGTTGCTGACGTGCCTTTGCTCGCAGGTACTTATCGAAGCTCATACAAATATTACGGATCAGCAAACGACCTCGCAGCGTCACACGAATTTCATTGTCATCCACTTCCACCAGCTCATCGTTGATGAAGGTCTGAAGTAGCTGTAAGTCTTCTTTAAAGTACTGTTCAAACTTCACTTTAAACTCAGACTCAATGGCTTTCTTGTCTAACTTGAAGTTACAAATCAGCTGCTTAATCACTTCACGACGGAGCAAATCATCGGAGTCCAGAGAGACCCCTTTCCATAGAGCGTGACGAAGTTCGTTGACTTGAGCGTAGTATTTCTTCAGCTCTTTCTGGTTTTGCGCGTACGCATCGCCGATCATCGAGATTGCAGAAACACCAAAGCCAACCAAGTCACATTCACCTTGTGTGGTGTAGCCTTGGAAATTGCGATGCAAAATACCTTCGCGCTGGGCAGCAGCAAGTTCATCGTCCGGCAAAGCAAAGTGGTCCATACCGATAAATTGGTAGCCAGCACCGGTCAGTGTCGCGATGGTGTCTTGCAGAATCGCCATCTTCTCTTCTGCCTTTGGCAGATCTTCGTCTTTAATCTTACGCTGCGCTGCAAATAGCTGTGGCATGTGCGCGTAGTTAAACACGGATAGACGGCCCGGCTGCATCTCTAGCACTTGTTCTAGAGTCTTGGCAAAAGATTCTTTGGTCTGCTTCGGTAAACCGTAAATTAAATCTAGGTTCGTCGAACGAAAGCCTAACTCTTTTGCGCGCGCAACCATCGCAACGATGAACTCTTCATCTTGCTCACGATTCACCAGCTTTTGCACTTCTTTGTTGAAGTCCTGAACACCGATGCTCAAGCGATTGAAGCCTTCACTACGCAGATGATCCAGCATGGTCAGCTCGATTTCACGCGGGTCAACCTCGATACTGATTTCAGCATCGCAGCTAAAAGTAAACTCTTGGCGTAGCAGGCTCATTACACGCGTGATTTGCTTTTCAGAGAGAAACGTCGGTGTACCACCACCAAAATGCAATTGCGTCACGGTGCGACCCACAAGTAATGCAGCACGTTGACGAATTTCGTGTTCAAGCACGTCGAGGTATTCATCCGCTTTGTGCGAGTGGCGCGTAATGACTTTATTACATCCACAGTAGTAACAAAGCTTGTGACAGAACGGAATGTGTACGTACAGCGATAATGGGCGTTCTGGGTATTGAGTGCATGCCATATCATAATCAGAAATGGTGAACGCTTCATGAAACTCCAGCGCCGTTGGGTACGACGTATAACGAGGCCCGGAATAGTTGTACTTATCCAATACCGCTTGATCCCAGACGATTTGCTGTTTCGATTCAGTGTGTTGATTCGACATGGTGGTACTTTCCGTTAAATGCTAGGGCAACGAAAGCCGTCACCCGATATTCAGAGCCACTATTTTGCCATACGACGATGACAAGCGTGGCAACGCCGACTGGCTTTTTAAGTATAAAACTAAAGAAGTGCTAGCGTGATCACGATACCCCCATTAGCCATAAGGAGACTATTGGGGGTCGCGCTTAAATCATCTGAATATTGATTTGATTATTCAGTGGCTGGACGTTTTTCTGCAACATTTTGAGCTCCTCAATAATCGCATCAGTGAGGCGGCTTTCCGCTTTATGACGCGTCAAGTTCTGTTGCATACGCTCTTTCTTGGCAAGTTGTTGGCGTTCTTCGCCACGCGCCATATCTTTCACGATGTGGTAAAGCTCAGAAATCGCAGGGTACGTTTTATCGAAATCAACGCGGTCTTCACCTTGTACATAATCCATGATGTTATACACACGGATACTGATTTCAGATAAATCGCACTGGCCTTGAATGCCCGCCTGACACAAGGTATGCACATTCTCAAAAATGTTGGCGTTACGTTTGTCTATCGCCAATTTTTGATGCTTCAGCTGCAATTCCTTTTGCTTTTTCAATTGAAGCAGAAGGTAACCTGCATAAGAAGCGAGTGCGATGATAATCACAACACCAGCAATAGCTAATAAGGTTACATTCATAGCTTAATTATCCTTTATAGTCGTCGAAATTAATGTCGTCGAAATCTGCCAGCAAGTCATCATCGTTGCGCGTGCTTTTCTCAGCAGGTGCAGTGAAGTCTTCCTCTTCTTCAGGTTCCAACAAACCTAGTTGGTCCATTAGCTTCTCAATGCGATCGAGTTTCTCATCGACGAATTTCTGTAGACCTGTGCCCAGGTTTTCACCCGCTTCAATACGGTCTAGCAACACGTTCAATTGCGCGTCATTTTCTAGCATCTCTAGTTCTTGCTCTGCCGACAAACGACGCTCTTGCTTCGTCATTTTCTTCGCAGGTTCAACAATCAGAGGTATTTTCTTTTTGCTGCCTAAGCGCGGGTCGCGATTTTGTGCAGCAGCTTGCTTTTTCTGCTCATTAACTTCTGAGTTACGGTTACCCGTTTTCAGACCTTTACGCTTTTTAGCACGCTTGCGTAAGCGGCCTTCCACATCAGATTCTGTACGGTTACGAGTTACAACAAACTCAGGTGCACCAGCGGCACCCGGTTTTCTAGATTTTTTACTACGGCTCATTACTGGGGTTTCCTCAGTAAAATTACATCATTACCAATAAATTCGAGTTCGAGCTTATCCCGCTCTGCTAGGAACTGGAACGTGTCACGACTAAAGAACACTACGTGAGTGAGATCGTTCTTATAATGCCATGATTTGAAAGCCTCCACGTCGATGACCATTTTCGTCATCAGGCCTATCCAGCCCCCTGGCTTAACTAAATTCAACCATTGCTTCCACACCAAATCTGGGTGGTAGAGGTGCTCTATCACCTCTGTTGCTGTCATGAAGTCGTACGTTTTTTCTAAAACCGACGTATCAGGGTGGTAATAGAGATCGTACAACGCCATGTTGTGCCCCGCCTCTTCCAGCATCAAGGAGAGCGTTGGGCCAGGACCACAACCAAAGTCGATACCATTTGATTGTGGAGAAATTCGCTCTGTGATCGGGTCAGCAATACGCGACAAAAAGCGTCGGTAACCCAAATCATCAGGGTTGTTCTCATGCAAATCATAGTGAGCTTTTTCGCTTTCCGCATCCAAACGTTGGTCTGGGTTTACGAATACCAAGCTGCACTGCTCACATTGAAGATATTCACGACGCTTATCTTCAAAATAATGGTGAGTGCGCTGATTTTGGCATAAAGGACAGGTATGCATGCTGACTTCCTCAAACAGGGATGCGAAACATACCAGAAAGTGAACTCGGATTGGAGTGTTGTTGAGTATTTTTTCAGCAATTTTTATTAAAAAACTTTGTTTACAACCTATAAAGCTAAATAAGTGCAGTAATCTCAATTCAAGTTACGACTGAGCAAGTCAACGGATATAAAAAAAGCGACAGTCAGACTGTCGCTTTCTAAGTGCCATCAATTGGCGAAACTGTGTTGCACACATTTGGTGCACCAATGATCCCTTTGTTTTTAGAGCTTTCCCTGCCAAAAAGAGTTGTTTTTCATCTTCCTGATGAGTTTTGGCTATCCGTTTACTTCCTGTCTACTGAGCAACTTCCTGTGCCTGATCCGTTTCACTGTCTTAACCGTCAGACGAGATGACCATCCTTATCTGATAGGCTCCCTACCTATCTAAATCCCTTTCTAAATCACCAAGCATCCGAGCTACATCCTTGGAGACCTAAACCGTGGTCTTAAATCCTTACATTCACTCCCTGTGAACGACTTCTACTTTACGCCATCCCGTTATGCTCACAAGTAATGGGTTGAAAAAATAATCCGCCTATTTTTCTAAAAAATCAAAATTATCATTTAATCAAAAACTTAAAAACACTAACAAGAAAAAGCCAACATCAAGTATGGCAAATGTCTCACAAACTGCCGAGCCAACTATCGCTTTCGCATCCAAACTCGACTGTGATATCTGTCACGAACAAAAATGCCCTAGTGGATTCACTAGGGCATTTTTGTACAAGTTGCTCGAACGACGTAGGGACATCTACCCAACCAGCTCAAGATGCAGGATCTTGAGCGATTTAGGTATATTAGTGCAGACCGCCAACGTATTTAGACAGCACTTCGATATCTTCGTCTGTCATTTTCTTCGCGATGTCGCGCATCATGGCATTCATATCATTACCACGGTCGCCATCACGGAATTTTTCTAGCTGAGCTTTGATGTAGTCAGCATGCTGACCAGAAATTTTCGGGAAACCTGAAAGCTCAGTACCATTGCCACGAGGACCATGACATGCAATACATGCGGTTAGGCCACGCTCGGCATCACCAGCGGTATAAAGCGTTTTGCCTTTTGCTACTACATCTTCAGGTGTTGAGTTTTCTGAAACTGGTAGCGAAGCGTAGTAAGCAGATAGGTCTGCGATATCTTCATCGCTCAGTGGCATTGCCATACCACTCATTACAGGATCGTAACGACCTTGTTTACCACCACTTGTCATGCCTAGCTTAAGTTCTTTTAACTGCTTCTCAAGATACTTAGCGTGTTGGCCTGCGAGTTTCGGGTACGTTGTTATTGCACTGTTGCCATCTGCTCCGTGACAGGCGACACAGGTTTGTGATTTTGCTTTACCAGCCTCAATATTACCTTGGGCCCATACTGAGCAACTGGCTAAAAGACTCAAAATTAGCGCTAATTTCTTCATGACATTCCATTATAATTATCAAGCTTCCAGTACCACGGAATGTGAACATACCGCGTACACTCATGGTACAATAGGCGACCTTATGCCGAGCACGGTTATTTTACACATTTTCACAAAAAAGTAATCAATCGACTACACAAAGTCGAGATGGAGTTAACAGTGAGCGTAAAAATTCATTACCAAAATACGCATTTCATCACCAGCGCACCCGATATTCGTCACCTGCCGGAAGACGAAGGTGTCGAAATTGCGTTTGCAGGACGCTCAAACGCTGGTAAATCGAGTGCACTTAACCGTCTAACTAATCAAAAAAGCTTAGCCAAGACATCAAAGACACCTGGTCGTACGCAATTAATCAACCTTTTCAAAGTAGAAGAAGGTTGTCACATTGTCGATCTACCTGGATACGGTTTTGCTCAAGTACCGGTAGAGATGAAAAACAAATGGCAGAAATCTTTGGGTGAATACCTACAGAAACGCGAGTGCCTAAAAGGCTTAGTGGTTCTAATGGACATTCGTCATCCAATGAAAGATCTCGACCAACAAATGATTTTCTGGGCCATCGATAGCCACATTCCTGTGCAAGTTTTGCTAACCAAAGCAGATAAACTAAAAAGTGGTGCACGCAAACAAACTCTACTGAAAGTTCGTAAGCAAGTAGAAACTTTCGGTGGTGACGTTTCTGTTGATGTGTTCTCTTCACTGAAAGGATTAGGTGTCGATCAGCTACGTGCAAAACTGGATACCTGGTTTGCACCAGCACTAGCACACCTGATAGAAGAAGACGAACAAGAGATACCAGCGAGCGATGAAGAATAATTAACAATATTTGTTAAATTTCTTCGACACGGCCCTGCCATTTGGTGGGGCTTTTGTTTATCTGAACTAAATAACAGGCAATAAAAATCCCCGCCTTCCTGGCAGGGATAACGGGAGAGAAAAATTGGTAATTATTGTTATGTGACGAAGCATTGCTGAACTGAGATTCGATTTCAATAGGTTAAAAAGCGCTCTTGTTTCCTGTGTATCACCAAACATTCACTCCAAAAACACCCAATAGTGTTACAATTCAGACAGTTAAGCCAAGCAAATCTTCAAAAAGATGTAACTTAGTTTCTTTCAAGAAAAAATAATAGTGTGACTGGCGTAAATTTACAGGATGAATAACGCAATAAATTTGAAGGAAAAATCGAGATTTTGCAGTGACTTAGAAAGGTCAAAAAAGAAGGTTTTTGAAGGCTAACTTTAAGCTGCTGATCCAAAAGAATAATTTTCTTTCGCCCAATAAAAAACGCCCCAGTCAAAAACTGACTGGGGCGGCTGAATCAGCCTAATCCAATAACGTGAAACAAAAGGTCTGAAAGATAGAACATCTTACCTCTGTACCCTACGAGTATTAATGTACAACAATTGGTCAGAATTGCAAAGAATTTTTGTAGTTTTTTTTCATGAAATTTTTATTAAGCAACATCAAAGTTAACTTTGCGCTAGCTTTTTTAATCTCAAAAAAAAGCCAGCGTTTGTGCGCTGGCTCATAATTAATTGGTTATTTTGGTCTAAAAGTGACTAATGAGCTTGATCCCAGTTATCACCGTGACCTGCTTCTGCAACCAACGGTACTTTTAGCTCTGCTGCAGATTCCATCAATTTCTGTACTTTACTTTCAATTTCGGACAATGATGACTCTTCAACTTCAAAGACCAATTCATCGTGTACTTGCATTAATAACTTCACACGACCATTGCCTTCTTCCTGAATCCACTGATCAACCAACAGCATCGCTTTCTTAATGATGTCCGCTGCCGTACCTTGCATTGGTGCGTTGATTGCCGCACGTTCAGCAGCTTTACGACGCATCCCGTTGCGCGATTTGATTTCTGGCAAATGCAAACGTCGACCAAAAATCGTTTCAACATACCCTTTATCTGCTGCTGTGCTGCGTGTGTCTTCCATGTACTGCATCACGCCTGGGTAACGTTCAAAGTATGTATCCATGTACGCTTGAGCCTCACCACGAGGAATGCCTAATTGCTTCGCCAAACCAAACGCACTCATGCCGTAAATAAGACCGAAATTAACCGCTTTCGCACGACGACGTTGCTCACTTGAAACGTCCTCAATAGAAACACCCATGATTTCTGCTGCGGTTGCCGCGTGGATATCTTTGCCATCACGGAATGCATTCAATAAAGCTTGGTCGCCAGAAAGGTGCGCCATGATGCGCAGTTCGATTTGCGAGTAGTCGACCGCTAAGATTTTATGCCCTGATGGCGCGACAAACGCTTGACGAATACGACGGCCAGCTTCGTTACGAATTGGAATGTTCTGTAAGTTCGGATCAGTAGAAGATAGACGACCCGTTGCAGTCACTGCTTGGTGGTAAGAAGTATGCACGCGCCCCGTTGATGGGTTGATCATCTTCGGCAGTTTGTCGGTGTAAGTTGATTTTAGCTTCGCCAAACCACGGTATTCCAAAATCAGTTTTGGTAGTGGGTAGTCTAGCGCGAGTTCTTGCAGAACTTCTTCATTCGTCGATGGTGTGCCTGATGGCGTTTTCTTCACAACCGGTAAACCCATTTTTTCAAATAGGATGGCTTGTAATTGCTTTGGCGAGTTCATGTTAAACTCTTGCTCTGCAATTTCGTACGCTTTCTTTTCAAGCTCATCAAGGCGAGCGGTAATCTCGACCGACTGCGCACTCAGCTTCATTTCATCGATAAAGACCCCAGTGCGTTCAATGCGCGAAAGAACTGGCACCAACGGCATTTCAATCTCTTCGTAAACTGTCTTCAGGCTTTCATCCTGCTCGATATTAGCAAACAAGCGATTGTGCAGACGAAGGGTCACATCCGCATCTTCTGCCGCGTATGGCGATGCTTGTTCCAGTTCGATTTGGTTAAACGTAAGCTGATTTTTGCCTTTACCTGCAATTTGCTCAAAAGAAATGCAGCTGTGCTGTAGGAAGCGAAGCGCCAAGCTGTCCATATCGTGTTTACCGCCGACACTGTTGTAGATATACGATTCCAACATCGTGTCGTGCTTAATACCTTTTAGCTCAATGTCGTAACGAGCGAGTACAGACGCATCATACTTTAAGTTTTGACCGACTTTTGCTTTCGCTGCATCTTCAAGAATTGGCTTCAGCTGTTCTAGTACCCAATCACGATCAAGCTGTTCAGGCGCATCTAAATAGTCATGTGCAACTGGCACATAAGCCGCAATACCTTCATCGACAGCGAATGACAAACCAACTAGATTCGCTAGCATGTAATCTAGGTTATCGGTCTCCGTATCAAATGCAAACAGCTCAGCCGTTTGAAGTTTATCTAGCCAAGCATTGAAGGTTTCTTTATCCAGAATTGTTTCATATTGGCTGCGATCGATTGTTACCGCAGAAGTTTCCATCTCGGCTTGAGAAGAAGAAGCTTGTGAAGATCCTGCAAGCTCTACGGCCTCCACAGATCCAGAACCGCCTTCAAGTAGTTCATTCAACCAAGATTTAAACGTCAGTTGGCCATACAGCTTCACTAATTCGTCTTTATTTGGTTCCGCTTTCAGCAATGATTCTGGCGTTTCCTCAAGCTCAACATCCAATTTGATGGTCGCGAGCTCATACGAAAGCATGGCATTTTCTTTGTTGTCGATGAGCTTTTTCGCCATGGTTTTAGAACCACGGAAACCAAGCCCTGCAATATCATCGAGGTTTTCATACAACTTCGTCAGACCACCAATACCTTGCAGTAGTGCGGTCGCTGTTTTATCACCGACACCCGGTACACCAGGAATGTTATCTACTTTATCGCCCATCAGTGCTAAGTAGTCGATGATCAACTCAGGTGGAATGCCAAACTTTTCAACCACACCTTCACGATCCATTACGACGTTCGTCATGGTGTTGATCAAGGTAATGTTATCATCCACTAGCTGCGCCATGTCTTTATCACCAGTACTGATCAATACAGGCATGCCCTTTTGTGATGCTTGGTATGCTAACGTACCGATGACGTCATCCGCCTCGACGCCAGGAACACAGATCAGCGGCAAACCCATTGCACGAATAACATTGTGTAATGGTTCAATTTGACAACGCAGGTCATCCGGCATTGGCGGACGATTCGCTTTGTATTCTGCATACATATCATCACGAAAGGTTTTTCCCTTTGCATCGAAAACCACCGCGATGCGCTCAGACGCAAACTGACGCATCATGCTGCGTAACATGTTCACGACGCCGTAAACAGCATTAGTTGGAATTTCACCATTGCTCATGGTGCCCGGGTAGGCGTGAAAAGCGCGATATAGGTAAGAAGAGCCGTCGATAAGGATCAACGGATTTTCAGGAATACTTGCCATAATTGTCTGTATCCAATTCAGTACTTGAGAGATCTGCCTAGGATGCCATGACTGCTGATCTGAATCTATCTTGTTCGCTCGATCTAGGTCGCGTAAATTTTTCCGACTTTATTCACGAAAACACCACCTCCTGTGGATAACTCTGTTTATAGAAATTATCCACTGGTTATCCAATAACAAAAAACACAAGAAAACACCAACCCAAACCATTGATTAATAACAACAAATTCGCATAACGGCGAGAAGATCAACGATCCTAAAATGATCATCGCATGTGGAAAAGATATTAATAGTGACGTCAAATAGAAATCGTAGAAAAGAAAAAAGCGACCCGAATGGGGTCGCCTAGCAGAAGTGGTAAAGCAAATTCTGTAAATAGAGCAGCTTAACCAAGAAGCTATAAATTACACTGGAAGCAATGTGAGCAATGTCGTGTCAAAAAGAATTCGTGCAAGTT
>NZ_JAWOTK010000011.1:0-97867 GCF_033338855.1 Vibrio sp. Vb0937
ATATAGTGAATAAAAATTAGCTCAAATAAGGAATAGGGCAAATGCACTACACAACAAGTAAAAAACAAGGCTTATTTTCGTTGTCTGCCGTAGCAATAGCACTGACCACTTCGATGTCAGCGTTTGCGGCTCCACCAATGGGATTTGATGAATCTAAGTTACCGACGAAGTACATCGTCAAATTCAAAGAAGATGCAGTCAGCCGTTCTTCAATGGGTGGTAACTCATTCTGGGGGCCACGAATCGCGCAGGAGTCTGTTCTAGAACAGGTGAAGGCACGTAAGGTGGAAAAACTGGGTAATCGCGCCATTTACAGCGTTGAATTGGATGGCGATGACTTAGAGCCGCTTCGCAACCGTAGTGATGTGGAATACGTGGAAGTCGATCCACCTCGCTATTTGCTCAGCGAAACGACTCCATGGGGATATGAAGCGGTTAATGCTCAACTGTTAGCTGACTTCAATGCGGGTAATCGCACTGTATGTATTATCGATTCAGGGTACGACATTTCGCACAACGACCTAAGCGGAAACCGCGTTGCTGGTACTAACGATAGTGGTACGGGATCATGGAGTGATCCGGGTAACAACAATGCCCACGGTACTCACGTCGCGGGTACGATTGCTGCGATTGCCAACACCGAAGGTGTAAAGGGTGTGATGCCAAACCAGAATGTGAATTTGCACATCGTGAAAGTATTTAACGAATCGGGTTGGGGTTACTCATCTGGGCTTGTTAAAGCAATCCAAACCTGTGCCGATAATGGTGCTAACGTTGTGAACATGAGCCTTGGTGGTAGTCAATCAAGCCGAACTGAGCAAAATGCACTGCAAAATATTTACGATCAAGGCGTTCTATTGATCGCCGCAGCGGGTAATGATGGCAATACAGCGCACAGCTATCCAGCTTCTTATGACTCAGTGATGTCTGTTGCGGCTGTTGATAATCAAAATGATCATGCAGCGTTCTCACAATCTACTAATCAAGTTGAGATCTCAGGCCCGGGTGTGGCGATCTTATCAACGGTTACGGTAGGTGAAGGTAAACTTTCTGATATTACCTTGAATGGTGTCAGTCAGTTTGATCGTGGGATTGTTCCTCACAATCGTTTGATCAATAACGGTTCTTCGTATGTTCCGGATCCAATCGCGGGTTCAGTAACTGCAACGCTAGATAGCTGTGATGTATCTGGCGGTAACGTTAACTGTGGTGATATGTCGGGCAAAATTTGTTTGACTGAGCGTATCGGCAACCAGTCTTCAGGAAACTACCCTGAAGTAGATGCGGTTCAGGCTTGTTACAATGCGGGTGCGCGAGCTGCAATCGTATACAGCAACTCTGAACTACCTGGTTTACAAAACCCTTTCTTGGTAGACACAAACAACGCTTATCGTATGGTTTCGGTAACGGTTGATCGTGCATTTGGTCAAGAGCTATTGGGGTATGTTGGTCAGGAAATTACTGTTGCAACAACCTCTGGTGAAGATTACGAGTACTACAATGGTACATCAATGGCGACACCGCACGTAACGGGCGTAGCTGGCTTGGTGTGGAGTTACCACCCAACCTGTACAGCAGCGCAAGTACGTAATGCCCTAGTGAAAACTGCAACAGATATTGATGTTGCTGGTCGAGACAACCGTACTGGCCACGGCCTAGTTAATGCTGAAGCGGCGAAGCTGTTCTTGGACGCTGGCTGTAATGGACCTGATGGTGGTAGCTCTTCGGACTCTAGCTTCTCAAATACCAGCCCTGTTGCGATTCCAGATAATAAATCTTCTGGCGCAATCAGTGCAGTAGAAGTCGATCGCTCTGGTGATTCAGGCACAGTAAGTATTGACGTTGATATTAGCCACACTTACATCGGTGATCTACGAGTGACTTTAACGTCACCGACTGGTGGAGAAGTTGTACTTCACAATAATACTGGCGGCAGCGCTAACGATATAAAAAACACGTTCCAAGCGGATTTTTCTGGTTTTGAATCGCAAGGCACATGGGAACTAAAAGCGGTGGACAGTGCCAGAAGAGACACAGGCACCATCAACAGTTGGACTCTGACCTTTCAATAAGGAGTGACTATGAAGAAGTTGACCTTACTTTCTTTGTCTGTGGTAGGCGCTACCGCACTATTGGCAATCGGACTGAGCTCAAGCAGCTTGGCAAACAATCAAGGATTTCCTCTCGTGGATGAACGCCAAGATCAAGCCGAGCAGCAACCTGCACGCTACTTTGTTAAGTATCATGAAGGAAAAGAGAGCGAGGTGAGAGCGCTTCTTCGTCAGCACAACATTGAAGTGGTCGACGCTCTGGTGAAACAACACGTGTTGGTTGTGGTGGGTGAACAGGCGGAAGTCGATAAGCTCGCGGATCACGATGCGGTCGAATACACTGAGCAAGAGCCGACAAGAAAGCTGCTATCTAACGGAACTACGCTTCAATAAGCCAAACTTCCTTGAGATAGTGCCAAAAAGAAAAACGCCCCTCACGTGAGGGGCGTTTGTTTTCTTTCTACGATTACTTTCTATAACTGGTTTCTTCTAAAGTCAGTCATTTGCTATGACTATAGATTTTCTAGGATTGATGCCGATGAGCCTATTCCCGCATCAATCAAGTCAGTTATCAGCTAGTCATATTCAGGCTACTTAGCGAACAATCAGACCCAGTAAGATACCAACAGCGCCGAAGTCTGCGTCACTAAAGGTTGTGTTAGCAAAGCCTAGGTCACCAAGCACTGGCATTAGGAATACTGGTAGGAAGGTAATCAGTAGACCTTGTGCAAAAGCACCCAAGATTGCACCGCGACGACCACCTGTAGCGTTACCAAATACACCTGCCGCTGCACCTACAAAGAAGTGTGGAACGACACCAGGGATAATCACAGTAAGCCCCATCACGTAAAGTAGGAACATGCCCAGAAGACCCGCCGCAAAGCTCGATAGGAAGCCAACCAATACTGCGTTTGGTGCGTATGGGAATACAACCGGACAATCAAGCGCAGGTTTCGCGTTTGGTACTAGTTTGTCTGAGATGCCTTTAAACGCCGGAACGATTTCTGCGATAACCATACGTACACCTTGAAGGATAACGTACACACCACCAGCGAATGTGATGGATTGCATCAGCGCGAACATGAACCAGTGCTTACCACCGCTAACTTCGCGTACAAAGTCACCGCCAGCAAAGATACACGTCACCATAAAGATGATGCCCATAGTGAACGAGATTGCTACAGGCGTATCACGTAGGAACAACAAGCTCTTAGGTACGTTCATCTCTTCAGTAGAGTGTTCTTTGTTACCGAACTTGCTGCCAATAAAGCCCGCTAGTACGTAAGAAAGGGTAGAGAAGTGACCAATCGCAACGTCGTCAGAACCTGTTACTTGCTTCATGTACTTGTGAGCAATCGCAGGGAAGAACACCATCACAGAGCCCACAACCAGAGAGCCAAGTGCGATCAGTGGAACACCTTTCATGCCGCTAGAAGCAAGGATCGCCGCTACCATCATCGACATAAATAGCGTGTGGTGACCTGTTAGGAAGATGAATTTCCATGGCGTGAAGCGAGCGATCAAGATGTTCACTAACATACCGAAGAACATGATCATCGCCATCTCTTTACCAAACGCTTCTTGCGCGATAGAGACGATAGCTTCGTTGTTTGGAACCACGCCAGTGATGCCGAACGCGTGTTGGAAAATCGTCGCAAAGTCACCCAGAGAAGTTACAACCAGACCCGCACCCGCACCAAGCACGATGAAACCAAGAATGGTTTTTACCGTGCCTTTAATGCACTCGGTGACCGGTTTTTTCTGGGCAATTAAGCCGATTAGGGCGATAAGACCTACCAGAACCGCCGGCTCTGATAGGACATCGTTCATTAAGAAACTGAAAAATTCCATAACGCCACCTTATAGAGCGCCAAGCTCTTGAAGTGCTACAGATAGACGCTCTTTCATTGCCACTTTGTCGACCATGTTATCAAGCGCAACGATACGTGGTTCAACACCAAGTGCATTCAACTGTTCAACGATGTCGTTAGTACCGATGAAGATGTCACAATCCGTACCTTTTGCAGAACCTAGATCGATATGATCCACTTCTGCGTTTACATTCAATTCTTTCACGATGCCTTTGATGCTCATTTCCATCATTAGGCTAGTACCAAGACCGTGACCGCAAACAACCATAATTTTCATAATTCAGACCTTTTCTTTTTATAGGGGTGTATGCCCATTTCGAAGGGCACATCAGGAGTTAGTATTTTTCGATGACCGCGAGAACATCTTGTGTGTTTTGAGCGGTGCAGATGGCTTCTACATGCTCTTCATTCATAAACAACTCAGCTAGTTTAGAAATCGCATCCACGTGCGAGTTACTGTCTGTCGCGGCTAGCGTAACCAGCATTTTCACTGGATCGTTACCTTCAGAATCGAAGTTCACGCCGCTTTGAATCACTGTGATTGCAAGAGACAAACGGTTAACGCCATCTTCAGGGCGAGCGTGTGGCATTGCCATACCAGGACCTACCACGTAGTAAGGACCGAGCTCTTCGTGTGAGCGGTAAATAGCGTCCACGTAGCTTGGCTCAATCGCGCCATTTTCAATCAGTACTTCACAGGATTTGCTCACCGCATCTTTCCAGTCAGTAGCATCAGAATGGATGCGAATCACATCAGAGGTAATCAGTTCACGTAGCATTGGATCTTTCCGGTTTGTTGTTTTGTTGATGGGTACTTTATCGATCAATTTGTCAGAAAAACCTGAGAATGATCACAAATGGTAGCGCTATCTGATAGCGCTATCATAAATTGTGATAGCGCTACCATTTTTATCAGTCATCCGAGTTTCATATGCTTGTGATCGAGTTCTAATGCGCTAATATCAAAACCACTAAAACGCTGTGGTAAGATGTCGCGGCAGAAAATAGAGAACACTAAATAAGAACAATGAGCGAACCTCGCAAACGAAGAAGTACTGGCAATGTCACCTTGGCGGACGTCGCTAAAAAAGCCGGCGTAGGCACCATGACGGTGTCGAGAGCATTACGAACGCCCGAGCTAGTATCTGACAAGCTGAGAGAAAAGATTCAACAAGTGGTTGATGAGCTCGGCTATATCCCGAATAAAGCGGCAGGGGCTTTGGCGTCTGCTGAAAGTTACTCCATCGCTCTTATCATTCCTTCCCTGTTTGAAAAAGCGTGCGCGCTTTTCTTACCGAGCTTTCAACAAGCGTTGAACAAGGCGGGTTATCAATTGCTGCTTGGTTACAGCGACTACTCGGTAGAGCAAGAAGAGAAACTGCTTTCGACATTTTTTGAGAGCCGTCCAGCCGGAGTGGTGTTGTTTGGTAATGAACACAGCCAACGTACTAATCAGCTTTTGGAAGCCTCGAACACGCCAGTATTGGAAATTGCTGAGTTAAGCTCGAAAGCCAGTTACCTCAATATCGGCGTTGACCATTTTGAGGTGGGTAAAGCCTGTACCAAGCATGTGATTGAACAAGGCTTCAAGAACGTGGGCTTCATTGGTGCGCGTGGCGATCACTCCACTTTGCAACGTAAGCTACACGGCTGGCAAAGCGCGATGATTGAGAACTACCTTGCACCGGACCATTTCTTAACCACCCACGAAGCGCCATCTTCACAATTAGGTGCGGAAGGGTTGGCAAAGTTATTGCTGCGCGATTCAAGTTTGAATGCTCTGGTATGTAGCCATGAAGAGATTGCGATTGGCGCGTTGTTTGAGTGTCACCGCCGAGTGCTGAAAGTCCCGACCGACATTGCGATTATCTGTTTGGAAGGCTCTTCCATGGGTGAGCACGCCTACCCAAGTTTGACCTGCGCGGAATTCGATTACGAACGTATGGGGACGAAAGCCGCAGACAAGTTACTGCAAGCCATTAAAGGTGAGCCTGTAGAGCATGCAACGGACATGGGCTTTAAGCTAAAACGCCGAGCTAGTACTGCGATCAACTAACCTCATTTGGTTAGAAACTAATACGTGATACAAAAAACCTCTCGATGCTGAGAGGTTTTTTTATGCGTGAGAATAGTGACTGTCGACTAAGGACGCTCACCTGCTGCTAGGCGACGTTCGATATCTGCAACCACTTCTGGGAAGTCAGCAATGGTGTCGATAAGGTAGTGCGGCGAGCTCTTGATCAATTTTGCACGCGCTTTTTCACGAGCGGCATCAAGCGTTGCTTCGTCCGCGGCTTGGTATTCTTCAAACGTTAGACCCGCTTCGTTACCAGAAAGCAGCAAACCAACGGTCCACATACCGGCGTTGTGACCTTCATCGATGCCCGGTGCTGCGTCATCCACTTTGATGCACGCATTAACGTCAGTTACATTCAGCTCAATCACATTCTTCAGTGCCATAAATGGTGCCGGGCGACCACCTTGAGGCAGGTCATCCGTTGCTACCACGTAATCCGGTTTGTAGCCGTAATCCGCTGCAACAGGAATCAGCACATCCATCACTTCGCGAGGGTAACCAGAACAAGAACCGATCTTGATGCCTTTGTCTTTCAGACCGTTCACAACTTCAATCACATTAAGGATTGGGTCTGCATGGTCTGCCACTTTTGCTTTTTGCAGAGGCATGAATGCTGCGTAGATAGCGTCGATGTCTTCGCTGGTCATTGAGCGACCAAACTTCTCATTCCAACGCTTATCAACCGCAGGGATGCGACCCACAGCTTGGATGTGATCCCACTTACCAAGTCCCATTGGTTCGCGCGCTTCTTCAAGGTCGATTTCAAAATCAAAGCCTTGTTTGAATGCTTCCACAAAGATGCTGGTTGGCGCAAAAGAGCCGAAATCGACGATAGTGCCAGCCCAGTCAAAGATCACTGCTTGAATTGGTGAGTTGCTCATGTTCAATCCTTTTTCTTGCTTGCCAGAGCGCTTGCCCACTCGTTGGAACCGCGCTCTGAATAAATTGATTTTGTTGAGGTCTATTGACCCTAAAAGTAGTTAAAGTCTTTACACACTTTGGCGATGGCTTCTTCGAAGATCGCCAACGCTTCTGTTAGTTGTTCGCGGGTGATGATCAGCGGTGGGCTGAGTTGAATCACATTGCCTTGCGATACCTTGAAGCTCACACCATTGTTGAGGCATTGGTACAACACAGCTTCCGCTTCGTCATACGCGCGTGCCTTGCTTTCGTGGTCAGTGACCAACTCAATACCCCACAACATGCCAATGCCACGAACATCACCAATCACAGGGTACTTGGCTTTCATCTCTAGCAGCTTTTCACGCATGAACTGGCTGTCGGCTTTGGCTTTATCTAGCAAGCCGTCTTGCTCAATGGCTTCCATGGTTGCCAGTGCCGCAGCACAACCGATAGGGCTTTTCTCATGAGTGTAGTGACCCATGGAGATTTGCTCGGCGGTGTTGTATTTGTCTTTGGTTACCATGGCTGCGATAGGCACTAAGCCACCACCCAAACCTTTACCGATGCAGAGCATATCTGGCTCGATGTCGTAGGCTTGGTAGGTAAACCATTCGCCGCTGCGACCCATTCCGTTAGGGATGTCGTCGATGATCAGCATGACATTGTGTTTGTCACAGATTTCACGGATGCGTTTCCAGTAGGCTTTACTTGGCACTTGAACATCCGTGTTGCGAACTGCTTCTGCGATAAACGCGCCCACGCCGCCTTCTTTCTCAATCACGTATTCGAGGTAATCGGCGTAATGCACATCGCTGCCGTCCGCGACCGGGAAAGCACCACGATAAGACACCGCTGGTGGAATGCGTTCAACGCCTGCCATTAATGGTCCCATGCCTTGGCGGAAACACGCTTCGCCGCCCACAGAGATGGCATCCAACGATGCGCCGTGGAAAGAATCCCACAGAGACACCACCTTGTAGTTGCCCGTGATGTGGCGCGCTAGTTTAAGTGCCATGCCAACTGCAGATGTGCCACCCGGAGCAAACAGCACGCGGTTCAATTCGCCGCCACAGATTTGGGTGAGTTTTTCGGCACATTCAATCGCGGTCTCGTTGGTAAAACGGCGTGGTGAAAACGGAAGTTTGGCAATTTGCTCTTGCACGCGTTTAATCACATGCGGATGACCGTAGCCCAGTTGATGGACGTTATTGCCATGGAAATCCATGTACTTTTTGTCGGTAGCATCTTGGATGTAGATGCCTTCTGCTGCTTCCAAGGTATCTAAGCAAGGCGTTGACATGGCTTGATGAAGAAAGACCTCCGAATCACGCTTCAGTAATGCTTGCGTGCGTTCGTCATCCATCGATGCATTCCAAGCTTGGCGCGCAGGTGTCGTGTTGACATCGCCTTCGCTGCGAAAATGGGTCGGTTTGATATTCTGAGTCATAACGCTCTCTCAATCAGAAGGTTGCTTTACGCAACTTGCCAATACATTGCTTTTTCAATCGCACCGATTAAGCGCTCGATATCTGCTGGGTAAACTTCGCCAATGTTGCCGATGCGGAAGCAATCTGCGTTCGATACCTTACCCGGATAGATCACGAAGCCCTGCTCTTTCAAACGTGTGTAGAACGCTTTGAACTGGTAATCACTGTGCGTCGGAGAGTAGAAAGAAGTGATGATTGGCGAATGAAGGTCATCACTAAGTAGTGGTTCGAAACCCAGAGAACGCATTCCTGCAACCAGTGTTTTCTGGTTAGTTTGGTAACGGTGATGACGCGCTTCAATGCCGCCCTCTTGTTCCAGTTCTAACAAGGCTTGGTAGAAAGCGCGCACCGTGTGCGTTGGAGACGTGAAACGCCATTTGCCGTGGTTCACTTCCATGCACTGCCATTGGTCGTACAGATCAAGGCTCAAAGAACGTGCCTGACCTTGGCACTTTTCTAGCTCAGTTTGTTTCGCAATCACAAAGCCAAAGCCCGGTACGCCTTGAATACATTTGTTTGCAGAGCTGATCATAAAATCGATGCCAAGCTCTGCGATATCGATAGGAATGCCACCAAAACTCGACATGGCATCGAGAATCACCACTTTACCGTGTGCTTTTGCCGCAGAAGCAAATGCCTCAATTGGGTTAAGCATGCCAGTGGTTGTCTCACAGTGAACAATTGCCACGTGTGTGATAGCAGGATCCGATGCCAATGCAGTTTCCACCTCGTTCAAGTGTGGCTGTGATGTTTCGCCTGGGGAAACTACATGGCATGGAATATTTAGGTAATCAGCGATCTGAGCGATACGCGCACCGTAAGCACCGTTGTCGACAACCAACAATTTTCCATCTTTGCCAATGGCGCTGCCAATCGTCGCTTCTACTGATGTGGTGCCGCTACCTTGCATTAGTACGCTGGTGTAGCCGTCTTGCTCCGTCGCCAGTTTTACAAGCTTAGTGCGGATCACTTCTACAATGTCTTTGTTGTATTCATCATCCCAAGTACACCAGTCTTTTAGCATGGCTTCACGTACTGTTTCAGAAGTAGATAGAGGACCTGGAGTCAGTAGTAGGTATTCGTTTTTCATCTCGATTTCCATCAGAATAGGCTAATTGGTCTACACCAAATTTCAAGTTCACTCTAGCGAGGAAGAAAAGGGCAGTAAATAGGCGAGTCTCCAATTTCATAAAACTTTAATATCCAGAAAATGGCGGATCAATTGAACGATTATTCATCGATAATTTTCGTAAAACTGCCATTTAATGGTCATGATTTCGTCACAAAGGCTCAGTAGGGTGTATATCGTCAACTGGTACAGACCAAATTAAAACTTAGCCAAATTAACTGGAGAAAATGATGAAAAACCGTTTGATGAAAGGATCGCTGGCTGCACTTGTCTCTCTGCTAGCTACGAATGCAATGGCAGCACAGGAAGTCACGGTTTACACCGCTTTCGAAACTGACATTCTTGCGAAATACAAGTCTGCGTTTGAGAAAGATAACCCAGATATCAAGATTAAGTGGGTTCGCGATTCAACCGGTATCATGACGGCGAAATTGCTGGCAGAAAAGAACAACCCTCAAGCGGAAGTGGTTTGGGGTCTTGCTGGCTCGTCAATGGCACTGCTTAAAGATGAAGGTCTTCTTAAGCCTTACACACCAAAAGGTTTGGAAGAGCTGCACGCGAATCTAAACGACCCTCAATCAAACCAAGCTTGGTTCGGTAACGATGCGTTCTTTAACGCAGTTTGTTTCAACGAAGCGGTAGCGAAACAACTTAACCTACCGAAACCAACGTCTTGGGAAGACCTAACAAAGCCGGTTTACAAAGGTCACATTGCAATGCCTAACCCAGCTTCTTCAGGCACTGGCTACATGCAGGTTTCTGCTTGGCTACAAAACATGGGTGAAGATCAGGCATGGAACTACATGCGTGACCTAGACAAGAACATTGCACACTACACGCACTCGGGTTCTAAGCCATGTGTTCAAGCGGGTATGGGTGAAGTGGCTATCGGTATCTCGATGGCGAGCCGCGGCGCGAAGCTGAAAACACAAGGTGCACCACTAGCGGTTATCACACCAAAAGGCATCGGCTGGGAATCAGAAGCGGTTGGTCTAGTAAAAGAATCGGATGCAGCGAAACGTGTTGTGGACTGGTCAATCTCTAAAGAGGCAAACGAGCTTTACGTAGAAATGTACCCAGTGGTTGCACATAAAGACGTGAAAGCGACCGTATCTAACTTCCCTAACGTTCAAGAGAACATGGCGAAGATGGACTTCGCGCAAATGGGCAGCAAGCGTGCAGAGATCCTAGCGGCATGGTCTGAGAAGTTCGACGCGAAATCAGAGCCAAAGTCTTAATGGAATTTGCTTTGAGTTGAATGTTGAAATCCACCTCGGTTGAGGTGGATTTTTTGTTTTCTCTTTTATTTCAGAGTTTGTTGAAAGTAGATTCCTAGTCTCACCTAGGTTCGCTGGAATGACGGACTTAAGAAAGTTGGGAATCTCTAATTACCACTCTCATCTCCCTTCATCTATTTGTCATCTTCTGGCTATAAATTTGTCATTGGAACGTAACACTCCAAAACTAAAGTTGGTATATACCATTTGGAGCGTGTGTTATGTCAACTAACCAACATTACCTAAATATTGAAAATGTAGTGAAGCAATTCGGACAGTTCACTGCATTAAAGAAAATCTCGCTAGCGATTGAAAAGGGCGAGTTCGTTTGTTTTCTTGGTCCTTCTGGCTGCGGTAAAACCACTTTATTACGTGCCATTGCAGGTTTAGACTTGCCAACGTCTGGTGCGATTTTTCAAAACGGTCAAGAGACAACATTCTTGCCACCAGAGAAGCGCGATTTCGGCATCGTATTCCAATCTTACGCGCTGTTTCCGAACCTAACTGTGCAAGAGAACATTGCGGTGGGTTTGAAGAACCAAGGCATGTCGACCAAAGAAGCGTTAGAGAAAGTAGATTACTGGCTAGAAACCATTGGTCTTCCAACCTCTGGCGAGAAATTCCCTAACCAGCTTTCTGGTGGTCAACAGCAGCGTGTTGCTTTGGCTCGTGCATTGGCGTTGTCTCCGGGTCTACTGCTGCTTGATGAGCCGCTGTCAGCGCTGGATGCAAAAGTACGTGTTCACTTACGTGACGAGATTTGTAAGCTGCAACGCAAGCTGGGCATCACCACCATCATGGTTACGCACGATCAGGACGAAGCGTTGTCGATGGCGGATCGTATCGTGGTAATGAACCATGGTGTGATTGAGCAAGTTGGCACACCTCAAGAGATCTACCAACAACCAGCAACGCGCTTTGTTGCGGAGTTTGTCGGCAGCATGAACTTTATTGAAACCTCAGTTGCAACGGACTCCCAAGTGCGCATTGCTGAAACCTTGATGCCAGCGCCAAGCTTGACCAATCGTAAGATTCAACGTGGTGACCGCTTTGACCTTGCGGTGCGTCCTGAAAGCATCAAGTTCGTTGAAAACTACAACAACTCTTTACCTGTGCGAGTTACGGCTACCGAGTTTTTGGGGGCGTTTTTCCGCATTGATTGCGTATTGCAAAACGACAGCTCAACGAAAACCATCGTAGTGGATGTGCCTGTGGAAAAGGTTCAAAAACTCAATATCAAGGCGGGCGATGTACGTTACATCCAGTTTGCTGAAGAAGGGCTGCATGGTTACGCCGTGCCCTCGGTTGATAAAGCGCTAGCAGCGTAGGTGTAAACATGGATGCGAAGACAATGACGATGAATAGCCTGACCACACAAGACAAAGCAAAATCCCTACTCGGACGTGTCAGCCGCGATAACCTAGTGTTGTTTGGTTTGCTCGCTGGTTTGTCGACCATGATGGTGCTGTTCATTTTAATGCCGCTTTGGGCAATGTTGACCAAGAGTGTGCAAAATGCCAATGGCGAATTTGTCGGATTGGCAAACTTTGCGACGTACTTTTCCTCTTCAAGCTTGTGGGTGTCGGTGGGAAACACCTTCACTTTGGGCGTGATTGTGACCTCAGTAGTGGGTGTGCTTGCGTTTGGCTATGCCTACGCGCTGACGCGTTCATGCATGCCGTTTAAAGGTTTGTTCCAAATCCTAGGTACTGCGCCGATTCTCGCGCCTTCGTTGTTGCCGGCGATCAGTTTGATCTTCCTTTTCGGTAATCAAGGCATTGCTAAAGAGATGCTGTTAGGAAACTCGATTTACGGCGTGATTGGTATCTCGATGGGTTTGATTTTCTGGACCTTCCCTCATGCATTGATGATTTTGACCACTTCGCTGCGCACTTCAGATGCCCGCTTGTATGAAGCAGCCCGCGCACTCAAAACCTCACCCATCAAAACCTTCTTTATGGTGACGTTACCTGCGGCGAAATACGGTTTGATCAGTACGCTTATTGTCGTCTTTACGCTGGTTATCACGGACTTTGGTGTGCCGAAAGTGATTGGGGGCAGCTACAACGTTTTGGCGACTGACATCTTCAAACAAGTTGTGGGACAGCAAAACTTTGCCATGGGTGCGGTGACAAGCATTATGCTTCTATTCCCTGCGGTAATGGCGTTCGGCGCAGACCGCTGGGTTCAGAAAAAGCAAAAAAGCTTATTTGACACTCGCTCGGTGCCTTATCAGCCAGAACCTAACAAAGCGCGCGACAGCATCTGTTTGGTTTACTGCAGCATCATTTCTATTGCAGTGCTGGCTGTGCTTGGCATGGCGGTGTATGGCTCGTTAGTTACATTCTGGCCTTGGAACAAAGCGCTGACGCTAAATAACTACAACTTTGCCGAAATGAGCACTTACGGTTGGAGCCCATTCTTCAACTCGCTAACGCTGGCAGGTTGGACAGCGGTTATTGGTACAGCCATCATCTTTGTCGGTGCTTACTGCATTGAGAAAGGGCGTGCGTTTGGTCCAATTCGTCAGGTAATGCAAATGCTTAGCGTGGTGCCAATGGCAGTTCCGGGTATGGTGCTTGGCTTGGGCTACATCTTTTACTTCAACGATGCGAACAATCCTCTGAACGTGCTTTATGGCACCATGGCATTCTTGGTGATTAACACGGTAGTGCATTACTACACAGTGGGGCACATGACAGCCCTGACAGCGCTAAAGCAGTTGCCATCGGAGATTGAAGCCACGGCGGCATCGGTGAAGCTCCCTCAATACAAGTTGTTCTTTAAAGTGACATTACCTGTGTGTTTACCTGCGATTTTGGACATTGCGACTTACTTGTTTGTTAATGCATTGACCACCACTTCTGCGGTAGTATTCCTTTACTCAACCTATACGATTCCGGCTTCGGTCTCGATTCTGAACATGGACGATGCAGGTCAAACTGGCGCTGCAGCAGCGATGGCTGTGATGATCATGATGGCTGCCGCAATTGCGAAGATTGTTCAGATGACTTTGGGTAAATTGTTAGAAAATCGCACACAAGCTTGGCGCAAAAGATAAGGACACTTCGTGCAATACGTAAAAATTAAAGATTCGATTGTTGAACAGATTGAAGCGGGCATGCTATCGCCGCGTCAAAAACTGCCAGCAGAGCGTAAGTTGGCGGAGTCGTTCGATACTACACGCGTCACTTTGCGTGAAGCGTTATCACTGCTGGAAGCAGAAGGTCGAATCTATCGCGAAGATCGCCGAGGTTGGTTTATCTCACCTGAGCCATTGCGTTACGACCCAACCCAAACGCTGAACTTCCCGAACATGGCGAAAGCGCAAAATCGTGTGCCAAAAACGGAGTTGGTCGCAGCAAAAGGGACGTTGGCAAACAAACAAGCCGCGCGCTTGCTGGACTTGCAGCCTTTCTCGGATGTGTATCGAGTTGACCGTGTGCGATACCTTGAAGACAGGCCTGTGGTATTCGTAACAAACTACATTCGCCCAGAGCTGTTTCCGAACCTGTTGGACTACGATTTATCAAATTCACTGACGGACATTTATCGCGATCATTATGGCGTTACATATCAAAAGATTCGCTACCGCATTTCAACCAGCACTTTGTTGGGTGAAATGGCTCAAGCACTGCGCGCGACAGCCGGCACGCCAGCGATGGTGGTGGAGCGCATCAACTACAACCAACACGGTGAGTTGATTGATTGCGATATCGAGTATTGGCGACACGATGCCATCAGCATTGAATCTCTGGCGGAACTCAATCGCTAAGTGGATTTTCTCATCATCTAAGGCTCCATCTCGGGGCCTTTATTTTATTCAAACAGGAACATTGAAATGGATTTGTTGGCGATTGGCCTCGTCGTTTTTTCTGCTGTTCTCCATGCGGGTTGGAATATCCTTGGTAAAAGCAACTCAGGCTCTGGACTCGCGTTTACTATGGCGGCCAGCTTTTCTGCATGTTTCATTCTTACCCCTTATTTGATTTGGTATTTGGCAACCATTGGCTGGACATCATTACCGAGTGAGTTTTGGGGATTGCTGTTCATTAGCGGCATTTCACAAATGGTTTATTTGGTCGGTTTGATTGTCGCTTATAAGCACGCGGACGTGGGGGTGGTTTATCCAATTGCTCGGGCACTGCCAGTGATGATGGTCGGCGCAATCAGTGTGGCATTGGGGCATGAATTATCCAGTCAGCAGTGGCTTGGATTCTTGCTGATTACCCTTGGTTGTATGCTGGTACCACTGACGAACTTTCGTCAAATGACATTGGGCTCTTATTTGAACGTTGGTGTGTTCTGGGCATTGATTGCCGCAATAGGCACAACGGGTTACTCGGTGGTCGATAAAGAAGCGCTGAGTTTACTCACAGGGCAAGCGTCAGAGATCTTGAATGATCAGTACAGTGCGATCTTTTACTTAGGCGTGCAGTTTTGGGCAATTGGTATTCCTGCTCTTGTTTGGTGCTTGGTTACAGGCAAGCCAGATGAGATTAAGACTGCGTGGCAGATCCGCAAAACAGCCAGCATGGCGGGGGTAATGATGGCATCCACCTACGGTTTGGTACTGTTTGCGATGACCATGACAGACAACGTGAGCTTGGTCGTAGCACTAAGGCAAATCAGCATTGTGTTTGGATTGTTTATGGGGATTTGGTTTCTGTCTGAGAAATGGTATCTCACCCGAGGGCTTGGCGTTACTTCTATCGTGGCTGGGATCATTCTCGCGCTTGCGTATTGACCTATATTCACGAAAAAAGGCAGCGAATGAGCCTCTCGCTGCCTTTTGTATTAACTTGTAAGCCTTGTTTAAAAACGCAGTTGCGCACCAAACATCACGCCGCTAGAGTCAAAATCGCTGTTTTTTGAGTATACATATTCTGCATTCAAACCAAAGTGTTTATAGCTCCAGCCGATACCGCCAGCCGCTTCACCTCCGACACTTGAGTGTTCGATGTTCTTGCTCTGACCGTTCACTTTATAAGTGTATTCGAGAGTGTAGAGAGTGACACCTGCCTTGCCGTACAGTTCGAAACCTGAACCCAGGGGATAGCTAGCATAGCCACTCAAGCGAGGTCCGGAGAAGCTCGTATCGGTGACTTCTGAAATCGGGCTCACGAGTATCGAGCCGATACCATCAAACGCGCCTTTATAACCTGCTTCGATACCAAAGTTATGTGTTGGCATGTAGCGGTAATATATTTCCCCTAAGAACATGTCGCCTGATTCTTTGCTTGTCGGAGCATCGTAGTTCACATCGCCATAGCCAATGTTTGTACCTATGATGTGCTCACTGGTTTCTGCATTGGCTGACAAAGAAAAAGCCGACAACACTAAAGCAGTAATGAATGAATAACGCATGAACGCTTCTCCTTAGCTTTTAGCTTGCTCGCCTTTTAATATTTGTTCGAAAGTGATCTTGGTGTTGTCTAGCCATTCATAACGGCGACGATACATCGAACGCTTAGAGCGCGACATGCCTTCGATATCTCGACGGGGTGCATTTACATCAATTGAGTAAAAATGACGATTGTATTCGGTGCCGCCTAATTCTTGCCAGAGTGCATCGTAATCTGTTTTGATTCGCCCTTTGCTGTAGCGCTTAGCTGCGTAAGTATGGGACTGCGTTTTCACTGCTAGAATCGTGTTCACTTCCCAAATTTGTGCGAGCAAAGTGAGCAAGCTCACCATCAAGCTTTTTGGTCTCTGTCCGTAAAGCTTACGAGTTAGCTTTTTAATTTTCGCGTTGTTTTCTTCACTGCTTCGCGGTCCTTGTAAGCCGCCAATCATAATGCTGCGTCCAGATTCGATGTGACCTAGCGTAAAAGAGAGCGTGTAGAAGTTGCCATCTTCAGCGCTGTGCAGCACTAGGCTCATGTCGCCTTCTTTTTGATAACGTGCTTCGTATACTAATCTCACCGAGTACAGTATTTCGTCAATTTCAAAAGAGGCTAATGTTAGGCCTTTCGAGTCTGTGTAGATTTCTTCGATTGTTTGTTTAGAAAACAGTTCTGAAATAGTTTTATAGTGATCAACTACCAAGTTAGAACGATCGAACGCTGAGTTGTTTTTGATGATATACGGACGAAACGGTTTCTCTAAAAACCGATGCGTACGTGTACAAAGCAACTCTAACAATGACGATTCAATATTGTCTGAAAGGTGCTTAAATGCACGTTTGTAATAAAGCGCACGTAAGATGAACTTAGCTCTGTAGGTCCAAATTGGCTTGTAGACATCAGCATAATCATCTGAGTAAATCGATTTGCTATGGTAAAAAATGGATTTGTTCGCGGTCATTTTCACTCCAGATTAACTTGTGCTCAATAGCGACAATTAAGAACCGACGGACGAGCAGCGAAGAACCCGAAAAGGAGGAATGCAAAGCACGACTGAAAAGAGGTGGTTTTTGCTGTGTCCGACGTTTGTGTAAGGTTTTGAACACTGTTCTTTTGCTGGAATTCTAAGAGAAAATTGACCTTAGGTATTGTATGGTTTGGTAAGGAAGTGTCAGGTTGAAACCCATTGTTCAAAAGAAAGAAAATGCGAATGTCGGCTGAATATGACGTTGAGTTGCTAAGTTAATGTGAAATAAGTTGAACGAAAATTGAACATTATTTGAAATTGTTTTGACGTGTTTTAGGTCTTTATACGTACCTTATAAGTATCGAGCCAATTTTGGCCCGATGTAAAGGTAAGTAAGGAGAGGTTTATGAAACGCTTAACAACTTTAGCAAGTACGATTGCTCTGATTGCTGCACCTTCTATGGCTCTTGCTAGTGGTTATCAGTGGACAAACGATACCGAAACTATCCATGGCGACGTAATGGATAGCAAACAAGCGGCTTATGAAATGGGCCGAGACATGATCCAAAGCTACCAAAATAAATCATCTGGACAACTCCGTGATGAGTTTACGAGCCTTACAACGTATGTTGATCGCCAATCGTTTTCTATCACTGACTCAAAAGTCATGGTAAATGAGTTCTTGCAAAGTGACGGGCAAGTTGTTTACCAGCCTATTCTCAATGTTCAATACGAGTACCGCATGCGTGATACCGGTAAATACTAACCAGTAAGACGGACTTGAATTGTTTACCACTAATATTTTTTGCTGTTTGTTTTGGGGAGCCACGAGCTCCCCATTTTGTTTTTGTCGAAAGCGAAAATTTTCACACTCTCAGTGCAACATTTTCTATCGCTCAGCGTTAGATTTTCTTGCTCGTTGATTGTCATCATCGTTTGTAAAGTGTTTGCGGAAATGGATGTAACGCACTAACGAGGATACCCGATGACACATCATTCATATTGGTTCAAGCAGGCAATTGAAGCTGAGCAACCAGAAACGCCACAACCGTTACAGCAGAACATTAATACTGACGTTGCGATTGTTGGTGGCGGATACACCGGACTTTGGACCGCGATTATGATTAAGCAGCAATCTCCGGCAAAACAGGTGGTTGTTATCGAAAAGGGCTTATGTGGCAGTGGTGCATCGGGCGCAAACGGCGGTTGTATGCTGACTTGGTCTACCAAGTTCCCGACATTGAAACGGTTATTCGGTGAAGAACATGCTGCTTGGTTAGTAAAAGAGTCGGAACAAGCAGTGCTAGAGATTGACGACTTTTGTCAGCAGCACAACATCGATGCGCAATTATCGTTAAAAGGGGTTTATTACACTGCAACCAATCCGGCTCAAACTGGGGGAATGCAGCCAGTTGTGGACGAGTTAAAGCGATTAGAAGTGAACAGTTGGCGTCGTTGCTCGGTGGAGGAACTGCGTGCCAATGCGGGATCGCCGCGCAATATAGAAGGCTTTCACTCTCCAGTTGCAGCCAGCGTTCAACCTGCTTTATTGGCGAGAGGATTAAGACGCGTCGCAATGGAGTTGGGTGTTGAAATCTATGAGAATACGCCGATGACGCGTTTAGATTATGGAAAACCTGCCACTGTCTGTACACCTAAAGGAAATGTTCAAGCGCAGCAGGTGGTGTTGGCATTGAACGCATGGATGGTGGAGCAGTTTAAACAGTTTAAAAACAGTATCGTGGTGGTCTCTTCCGACATGGTGATCACCAAGCCGCTTGGTGACGCACTACCTCAATCTGGTTGGCAGGTAGGTTCTAGTGTGTTGGATTCTCGTATTTTTGTGCACTATTACCGAGATACGCCAGATGGCCGTTTGATGTTGGGGAAAGGCGGCAATCAGTTTTCTTTCAATAACCAAGTTGACGTAATGTTTAACAAGCCAACACGCTACCAAGGTCTACTGCGTAAGTCGTTCGATAAGTTGTTTCCTCGTTTGAGAGGCGAGGAGTTTGCTTATTCATGGACGGGGGGCTCTGATCGTTCTGCTACTGGTTTCCCTTTTTTCGGCGAGCTAGATAAACAGAGCAATATCTTTTACGGATTTGGTTATTCAGGCAATGGTGTAGCGCAGACTCGCATGGGCGGAAAGATCCTATCTTCATTGATATTGGGAATCGATAACGAGTGGACGAACAGTGGTTTAGCCAAAGGACCGTTGGGGTGTTTCCCACCAGAACCGCTTCGCTGGACCGGGGCTATGATAGTGCGCAACGCGGTACGTCGAAAAGAGGAAGCAGAAGATAACGAGAAAACGCCGTTTATCTGGGATAAGCGGCTAGCAAAACTTGCAGGACCAGCAGGCAAAGCGGATAAGCTTGACTAAACTGAAGACTTTAGCCACAAACGAGACAGTTTGCAGTGAAAGTCATTGGGGCGCGATGAAGCCTTGTGTTAGCCTCTGTCTTTCAAGCTCAGATTTAAAAGGTGAGTCATAAAATGAAAGTATTCAGCAACTTCGATAGCGGCAGCATTCACGTAGTGAAAGCGGACGACAAAAACGACATCCAACTCAAAATTCCTAACGACAATATGTCGGAATTCTACCAGTGGTTCCACTTCCGTCTTGAGACAGAAGCTGAGCAATCGCACACCATCAAATTGCTTGATTTGGCTAAATCGGCTTATCCAGAAGGATGGCAAGGTTACGATGTGGTTGCGTCTTACGATCGTGAAGAATGGTTCCGAGTACCGGCAGAGTTCGATGGCGACACGCTGACTTTCACTGTAATCCCTGAGCGCAGCTCAATTAACTTCGCGTACTTTGCGCCATACACGTACGATCGTCATTTAGACTTGTTACACATGGCACAAAGCGCGCACCACTGCCAACTTGAAACACTAGGCCACACATTAGACGGCAACGACATGAGCTTGCTTACTTTCGGTGAGCCAGAAGAAGGTAAAAAGAAAATCTGGATGATTGCACGTCAGCACCCAGGTGAGACAATGGCGGAATGGTTCATGGAAGGTATGATCCAACGTCTGTTAGATGAAAACGACACGGTTGCGCGTGCATTGCTTGAAAAAGCGGTGCTTTACGTCGTACCAAACATGAACCCAGACGGTGGTATTCGCGGTCACTTGCGTACCAACGCAGTAGGCGTAAACCTAAATCGTGAATGGCAAACGCCATCAATGGAAAAGAGCCCAGAAGTCTACCTTGTGCGTCAGCGCATGCTGGAAACGGGTGTTGACATGTTTTTAGATATTCATGGCGATGAAGCGATTCCGTATAACTTCGTCGCTGGCTCAGAAGGTATTCCTTCTTACGATGAAAATCTTGCCGCTTTAGAGACATCATTTAAGCAAGCGTTACTGACTATTACGCCAGAGTTCCAAGATGAGATTGGTTACGATAAAGATGAGCCTGGTAAAGCGAATTTGACGGTCGGTTCAAATTGGGTTGCAGAGCAGTTCAAATGCTTGTCTTACACAATCGAAATGCCATTTAAAGATAACAACAATCACCCAGATCCACTTTACGGTTGGTCTCCTGAGCGTAGTGTCTTGTTTGGACAAGATGTATTAGCTGCAACGTTAACCGTAGCGGATAAAATTTAGCGCGACGAGTTAACGCTTTTTCATTATTTCGAAAACAGCTCATTTTAAATGAGCTGTTTTTTTGTGCTCTCCATATCCACGCTCCCCTGTAAAAATTTGTTGCCATTCACAAGCTTAAATGATGATTCTTAAATTTGAGAAAGTGGCTTTTTATGGTGATTTGCGTCACAGAAAGTTGGCTTCTTTGTGATATTCTCCGCAACGAATTGACTATGGCTAAACCAACGCAACGAACTTTATTTTTCGGTTGGGTATGCGGATGAAGCTCATGAATAGATGGTCTTGAGGTTACCTTTTTCCGTTTTACGTCATTGGCGTTTGAATATCATTTTTGATTCTTTCCTACGCTATTTAGCTATTTCTATTCGAAGAAAAGAGAAAGTTACGGCTTCATATTTTACGGCAGTATGCTGCCGCGGTGTGTTGCTTTGTGTACAAGAAAAAGGAAAAGAATAATGAAAAAAATCGCTATAGCAGTGGCTACTGTACTTGCTGGTGGTGTGATCTCAAACGTTGCACTTGCTGACACTTACATGGGCGGTAAAGTAGGTTACAACTCTCTAAACGATGCGTGTTACCTAAACGAACCTTGTGACGACGACAGTTTTGCAGCATCTATGCACTTAGGCTACAGCTTCAACAAGTACGTTGCAGCAGAGTATGGTGTTGATTACCTTGGTGACTTCACTGCAAACTTCAAAAAGCCTGGCCTAAACACCGTTGATGGTGATCTTTGGGCGTTGACGCTTGCTCCTAAATTTAACCTACCGCTAACGGATTCTTGGAATCTATTCGCGAAAGTTGGTGCTGCATACATGATAGCTGGTGACGAGAAAGATTTCGTACCAACTGGCTCTCTGGGTGCTGAATACCAAATCAACTACAACTGGAGCCTACGTGCTGAATACCAACGCTACCAAGATATGTCTGATGATGTAATTGAAGACATGGATTCAGATTTCTTCGGTATCGGTTTCAACTACAAGTTTGGCTCTGAGCCTGTCGTTCAAGAAAAAGCCGTTGAAGAGGTGGTAGAAGCACGTCCTGCAACACGCATTGTAGATCACGTTTACCCTGCTCAAACAACAGCGACAGTACAATTCGACTTAGAAAGTGCAGAAGTGAAAGACGCGTCGAACCTTTCTGGTACCGTTGATTTGATGAATACTTACCCACAAGCTCAAGTTGAGATCACGGGTTACAGCGATACGACAGGTTCTGCTGCTTACAACAAGCAACTCACAGAAAAACGTGCGAAAGCCGTTGCTGACGAGTTCCAAGCAAAAGGTATTGCGGCTGAGCGTATGACAGTGAAAGGCATGGGTGAAGCTAACCCAGTGGCAAGCAACGAGACACGTCAAGGTCGTCAAATGAACCGTCGTGTTGAAGTGGTTGTTCCTGCGTTTGAATACCAAACAACTGAAAAAGCAGAATAATTCCTGCTTAAGATAAAGTTCCAAAAGCCAGCGTGTATCACGCTGGCTTTTTTGATCCCGCTTAACTAACTAAGTAGTTGTGTAGAAACATAGTTATATCGGGACGCTTTGACATGTGCTCAACATACGTAAACTCAGCACCTTCATCAATTTGTCATCACCAGTTCATAGCATGACAGCCAAGTGTTTGGGAGAATGATATGCAAAGTTTACCGCCGCTCAATTTGCTCCGAGCTTTTGAAGCCACGGCGCGACTACAGAGTTTTACAAAAGCCGCAGAGGAGCTAAATGTGACTCGTGCGGCCGTCAGCCAACAGGTGAAATCGCTAGAGTCACAGCTCAATGCGACGTTATTCGAGCGTAAGGGCACTCACCTTACGCTGACCTGCTCCGCACAAGAATACTGGCCTGTGGTTAATCATGTGCTTCAAACATTATCGACCACGACGCAGCATTTATTTACTCGTCCCAAGAATACGCAAGTTAACTTACATGTCGCTCACAGCTTTTGCTCTCAGTGGTTAATGCCAAGATTGGCTGATTTTCAGCGACAATTCCCAGACATTTCCTTTAAAGTCTCGACAACTGCTAATACAGTTCCAAACGCCAGTGCGATTGCGGATATCGAAATTATTAACGGAGATGGAGATTGGCAAGAGCAAGAAGCCATACGATTAACCCAAGAAAACTGGATAGTTGTCGCAAGCCCGGGCTTTATGCATTTAAACCCGATAAATGACCTCTTGCAGTTAGCTAAAGTGCCTAAAATCTGTACTAGCGGTTATCATGAATCTTGGCAAGACTGGCTTGCGCACCAAGGTTATCAAGGGAAGGTGAGCAAAGTCGTCGCCGAGTTTGAGCATTCATTGCTTGCTATTCATGCTGCGATTAATCAACTTGGCGTGTTGCTGGTAAGAGACTTTCTTGTTGAGGATGAGCTGCAACAGGGCGTATTAGTCCAGGTTGGAAATTGGCATATGCCAAGTTCTGGTGCACATTATATGATGGTTCGAGCATCCGAAAAATCACACGTAAACACCTTTGCTCAATGGTTAATACAGAGTCTTTAATGTTCGTTCAGCGAGTGAGTAGAGCGCATGTGTGGTTTGGCTCTTATTAGCAATGGCAAGTCATCAGTCTAGGACTGAGCGACATGCTTAATGACATCTAATAACCACTGATTTACCGGAGCTTGCTGTTGAGAGCGACGGCAGCTCATCACGTAGCGAACATCAAGCTCTAGCCCAGCAGGAAGCGCGATACTTCGGCAACCCTTAGGAACATGTCCACTCATCGTTATGCCAAAATGATTCGTTTGCAGAAGCACTTTTTGAATCATCGCTGGATGCTCAATTTCCACTTTAGGTGTGGTTCTAAAACCCATATGTTTGAGCCTTTCCAACACAGGGTATCGGTAGTCGTTCCATCCCGGCGTTTTAAAAAGTATAAAAGGGTATTCTTCTAGTTCTTGGGAGTTTTGAGCGGGATGATCTTCTCGAACAAAAAATACCGCTTTTCCTCGCCCTAGTTCGGTCTGAACAATTGACTGTGGCAGATCTTCATCAAAGTAATGAATCGCAATGGCGTTTTCACCGTTAATTAATCGTTTTTTTGCTTCTCTACCCCAGCGCAAACATGAGAATTTTGCGTTTGGGGCGTGCTTTAGTAACTCCAAGTAAAACTTGTCACCGAAGTACTCCCAAAACAATGTGTTGGCATAAATAGTGATTGAGCCGTCAAAATGAGCTGGTGAAAAATGCTGTGGTTTGATGGAATTAATGCTGTTGAGTATTTGCTCAAAATGCGTAATGTTCGCTTCCACAAAAGCTGTTGGTTCAAAGCCATTTTTAGTCTGAACGAATAGCGGATCATTGAGCTGAGTTTTCATCTTAGTCAGATTTTTGCTGATTGCTCCTGACGTTTTACCGAGTGATTCTGCGACTAACCGGACGTTACGTAGCTCATACATCCGTTTTAATACCAAAATATTTTGAATATCCAGATTAACGCTCATACATTCTCTCGCTTGGCTTTTGTCGACAAATCATATCGCTGAATTTCTTAAGAAAAGACAACGCTCGGTCAATTTAAGTCGCTGCCTTATCCCTGATTTATTGAAGGTAACGATAAGTTATTCTTGGTTACATCAGTTTATTAGCATGGATTTCCATTTGGTAAATAATGGCTTTCCTCGTATGAGCGCGTTTCTGTTGTTACAGTTTTTCCACCGAAAGAAAGTAAGAACGATAATAGAGGTGATGTATGAAAAAACTAATCGCACTTGTTTTGATGGTTTGCTCAACAAACGTAGCATTTGCTGGCGATGGGTCATACACGGGCACGATTGATATGACGATGGCAACGAAAAATCAGGTTGACGTAGAGCGTGCAGATTCTCAATTGACGCTGAAGGGTCGCAATGAAATGGCCTATGGCGGTGTAACAATCCATTCGGATGCTGCAACTCAAAAAATTGAACTTCGTGGTCGACGTGATTAATCGAATAGTTTCTTGTTAAGAAAATGCCGCGAAGAACGCGGCATTTCTATATGTAATATCATCAGATCATAATTACCAGATAAGCGTATGGTGAGAAGCTAAGCGCAATGACCACTTGCCATTATTCGCATGGCGGTGCCATATGAATGACAGCTAAGCCCCCCAAAGAGGTTTCACGGTATTTTTTATTCATATCTTTACCAGTCTGATACATGGTTTCGATAACTTTATCTAACGAAATTAAGCATTTACTTGTGCGCTTTAATGCCATACGCGATGCATTAATCGCTTTCATTGCTCCCATGGCATTTCTTTCAATACAAGGTACTTGAACCAAGCCGCCAATCGGGTCACAAGTCATACCCAATGAATGCTCCATCGCAATTTCCGCAGCAATACAAATCTGCTCGTTACTGCCCCCTCTTAGCGCTGTTAAGCCAGCGGCAGCCATGGATGAAGAAACCCCAACTTCTCCCTGACACCCCACTTCTGCACCAGAAATTGACGCGTTAGTTTTATATAAGATGCCGATAGCGCCGGCGACTGCGAGAAAGTCTTTTAGCTGTTTAACATCGAGCTCTTTGATGAAGCGATGGTAGTACATCAATACCGCCGGAATCACCCCTGCTGCACCATTCGTTGGAGAAGTGACGACTTGCCCTCCTGCTGCATTTTCTTCACTAACCGCAAAGGCAAAGAGATTGATCCAATCCATGATCTCCATCGGATCGTTTTCAACTGCAGCGTTGGCTTCGAGCTTTTTCAAAAGGTTTGGTGCTCGACGAGTGACATTTAGACCACCTTCCAAAATCCCTTCCGTATCGAAGCCACGTTGCATGCAGAGCGACATCACTTTCCAAATTTGCTCTGCTCTTTGGTTAATTTCTTCGTCTGAGCGAAATGCGAGTTCGTTTTGGAGGATCATGCCTCCCAAGCTGAAACCGTTCGTCTCGGCTTTTTCCAGCATCTCATCTGCGGATGTAAACGGAAATGGTACTGCGACCTCATTTTGTTGCGTGCCGTTCTCTAGTTCGTCGGCGGTGGCGATGAATCCGCCCCCAATGGAGTAATAAATTTCAAACGCTACTTGATCTCCAGCTGCGTCTAATGCCGTAATCGTCATACCATTTTCATGCAGGGGAAGGTTGTCGCTATGAAAGACGATGTCATGGTCGTAGCTAAACTCAATCTGGTGTGTACCGGCGAGCATGAGCGTATTATTGTCTATGGTATTTTGTAGCGCACTTTTGGCACTGCTCATTTTGATGGTATCAGGTTTATTTCCCATCAAACCAAGGACCGTGGCTCGGTCTGTATGGTGCCCTCGACCTGTCAGTGACAATGAGCCATAAAGGTCCACTTGCACCCGATGCACTTTCGCCATAGAGTCGCTAACTAGCTGAGTGAAATGGAATCCGGCAAGCATAGGACCATTAGTGTGGGAGCTGGATGGCCCGACACCAATTTTAAATATATCGAAAATCGACAGCATAATTGACTTCCTTTAGCAGTGAACCTTTATAAAGGTCTCTAGAACAGTGTTGTTAACTAGATGTTAAAGCTTGTGGGTCGGGAGTGAAAGAAGATTTTTGTAACACTGCCAACTAAGCGCGAGATTTTAAAATGAAGTTAGACAACATCGTCATCGTTTTAGGTAAACGCCTCGTCAATAACAGGTTGACCTCTGAGGGCATAACCAGAGTCGAAGCTTTGTCTTGTAGGACTGCATCACTACCGATAGAGCGAACGGTGATTGTTTTTTGTGGCGGAGTAACGCAAGGACAAAGTGTTTCTGAAGCAGAGGCGATGTACGCGTATTTTAGAACCCTAAACGCAGACTCTGTGAATCCGTTCCCTGAACGTCATATACTCTTAGAAACGGAGTCGTTGAACACGTTTCAAAACATGCGTTATGTTTCCCAAGTTTTGTGCAAAAGTGGGTTGTTCGAGTTATGGTTGGGGCATCCGGTTGAGGTTATCTTGCTGTCTAATGACTACCACCTCGAACGAATCATTGATATCCAGAATTTGATGGATGAGCAAGGCTTATTACGAGTACTTAAATCCGATTGCGAATCCATGGGGGTGACCCTCAATATTCCACTGGATATCAGCAAACATATTAGCGTGCCTTACCCACATAAAGGGCTTATGGCGGACACATTCTTGCTACTCGATGAACTCACAACCTACCGAGTTTATTTAGAAGGGGTCAAGCATGGCGTATTTTTCCGAGATTTATCAATTGTCCGAAAAAAGCCACTTATGATCGCAAGAGATACTATTCACAAATTGCTCTCTTTACCGCTCGATAAAGAGGCTTTGCAACATATTGAAGAAATGAAAAAGGCCGTCGAAATGACGGCCTTGGATGAATCTGTAGGTGCTGCGGAAAAGGCATTAAGTATCTTCCATCCGATACTGACGGCATTGAACCGTCGCTTTGACCCAGAGTCTATTCATTAAGCTCGCGTTTTGTGCGGACGGCGCTTAATGCGATCAAACAGTAGCAAAGCAGTTCTATACCTTCTTCTGAGATATTTTTAACATCACGGATGTAATTTTCGTCCATCACTTGTTGCCAAAAACTACCCATACCATACAAACGAGAGAAGACTAATAATAGCATTACAGCACCAACTAATAGCTTCATATGTGGCACCGTTAAAATGGTCGCCATTTCGTTCATGGTACCTTTACCACCTTGGTAAGCTTTGGCGCAAGCCAGTGCGGTGACAGCAAGTGCTGGGAAAACCCAAGAGCCATGATGAATCATGTCTGTCCAATAGTCCGTTTCGCGAATAATCAGTACTGCAAAAAATCCTGCAATCAAAATAGCCGCATGCTTTAGCTGAGGCTGTTGTTTCGATAAGCTGAAAAACGACCATGATGCAATAGCAAGCATCACAAGCTGGAGCGTTTCTGTAACGGAAAGCTCGCCAAGGCTTGATCCCAACACGACATAATCAAGACGAAGACTAAGGTTAACGAGAATACTTATAGCGACAATCATCAAGGCGTTTAAACTCGATTTATAAATAATGCGCTTTGATTTTTCAGTAACAACGTTGCTTGGGGCTGACTCGGCTTCTTTTACTATTTGTGTTTTCATCTTGCTCACCTGTCCCAGAAAATGTGGAAGAAATGTGAATTAGTGTGATCTGTGTTTGGAATTTTATTGTCCAAGTGGAAAGTTATGTCAGGGGAATGTCAAGAATAGAACACTGTTCGATATAGGGTCGATGTGCGGTAAAGTCAGAGATATGTAAAAACAACGTAAGAACACTTTGATAAATCAAATAAAAAAGGAGCCCAAAGGCTCCTAAGTGATAGAGGGAAGGTGACGTATCGATAAAAATAATTAGTAGTTGTCACCCTCATTTTCTTTGTGATTCTCGCGATAGTATTCCCATTGCTCGACGCGTTCATTGTCCGACAGCACACAGTAAGTGACACGTTCGCCGTTTTCCGACACGGTATCCAGCTCACCACCTTGCTGAACACAGTATACGGCTGCGGGATTTGCAACGGAGGTATACTCAGTTGATCGGGTCGCTCCCTCGTAAGTTGAACAACCAGCCAGTACCAATGTTGCAGCCATAGCCATCATTAAATTTGTCTTTTTCATTCTTTATCTCCGCATGGGGTGGGCGAGTATTGTATTGATTATAGGCAACTTTAAGAGATTATTGTCTTATCGATGTTAAAAGTAAGAGGGACGTATAAGAATTTAGATATTCTCATTTATTGCTGATTAGCACGTCACACTTCTGTTCTTGGCGTATTGTTGTGAAGGTCATATCAATCACTTCCTGACAAGCGCTCGAACGTACCTGGCCTACAACAATGATTTAAAGTGTGAAATTCGGTAATATGCGCACAAAACATTGACCGTGGTATTTTCGATGAGACATTTAAAATCGACCGTTCATCCAGACATAGAGCATTTGGATGACAAAATTGTTTTTCAGCGCAATGCAGCGCGAGCCATTGTACTTGATGGTGAAGATGTGCTGTTGCTCTATACAGAACGTTACCATGACTACACGCTACCAGGCGGTGGTATTGATGATGGTGAAGATGTCATTGCTGGATTAGTCCGTGAATTAGAGGAAGAAACGGGCGCCCAAAATATACATGGTATTAAGCCTTTCGGAATCTTTGAGGAGTTTCGTCCGTGGTACAAGGATGACGCTGACGTGATGCACATGGTGTCGTATTGTTATACATGTAAAATCGAACGTGAGCTAGGCGAAACGGCGTATGAAGATTACGAAGTTAAAAATGGAATGCACCCGGTATGGATGAACATACACGAAGCAATTGCACACAATGAAAAAACGATGGCAGAAAGCCCGAAAAAAGGCATGAGCATTGAGCGCGAAACGTTTTTACTTCAGTTGATTTCTAAAGAATTACTATAAACAGTTAGTTTGCATCATTACGACTTAGCTTCTGTTGGCTCTATTGTGGGCAAAGATTTTAGAGCAATAAAAAAGTCCGGACTCCCCCCCGGAACCCGGACTTATTCCAGACGCGCAAGCGAAGCGTCATCTTGATATGTTAGATTTGTTTCGAACTATGAAAACAATAGCTGTTTTACATTTAGTGTGTAAATAATTATTAGGTCTGACCATTGGTTTTCATGTTTTTTTGCAAACGCAATGTGACGCATATCTACCCAATTGCCAAGCGCAATTGGGGCGCTTTTTAGTAAACCACTACTCTTTCTTATCTTTGAGATACCTTACCTCAACTTTTTTGCACACGTTTGCATAGAGATCACGAGTTTTCAAATTCGCCGAACAGGATCTTGTAATTTTACGTTTCTCTGACATTGAGCTCTGTCGTAGCTTTTATCACAAATTAACTAGCGGAGGCAGTCGGCTAAAGTCGACCAGCGGTTGTGAAATCATAGGAGCGTCTGGAGCAAACAAGAGTAAAGGTTGAAATGATGAGGATTGTAACTGACCGATATCTATCAACTTTTCCAATGCATAGAAGCGGCTGACGTATTGACGAGTCTCGTTAGGCAGCGTGAGTTGTTGGAAATCTCGACTTCCTGCTCGCTGAATAGCACGTGCAACACGTCCTTCTCCGGCATTGTATGCAGCTAAAGTGAGAGCCATATTTTGATCGAATTTGTTGTATAAAAACGCCAGGTACTTGAGCGCGGCCGTTGTGCTGGCTTCTGTGTCAAAGCGATCGTCTTGTTTTGTATTTATCGTTAATCCGAATCGTTTCGCTGTGGTTGGTATCAATTGCCAAAGTCCGGCGGCGTTAGCGTGAGAAACGGCTTTGGGGTTGTAAGAAGATTCTAACATTGGCACTAAGGCTAGGCTATTTGGTAATGAGTGGTTTTGAAGCTGTTTGAAAATGTGGTTAATTACCGGTTTGGATGAATCGAGACGCTTGGCAATTTGTGGCTTGTATGGTGCTAATACTTGATACTGCGTTTGAATATCGACAGCATTTGGTTTTGCCTGGCATGTGATTGGAAGGTAGGACAGAAAGGCAATAAAAATAAAAAGGCCTACAGTACTCAGCCGAGATGGCGACTGAATCTGTAGGCAAGACGAACATCGTTTAGAACGATTTATCTTCATAAGTGTGTTGCACAGGTTGTTTGAGTTGACTGACCAACTCATGGAACGCCGCAGAGCTGTGGCCATTGCTCTGATTGTATTGTTGGCACTGACTTACCAACGTTTCCAATAGCGCCCATTGTTTTCTAGCTTGCATACCTATTTGGGCAGGCAAAGCATTGAAAATTCGTTTTACGCTGGCGTCATTACACGCTAACCCCAGCGCTCGCATACACTGGCTTCTGTCATTGGCGGAGCGGCTGAGTTTATTGAGTATCGGCATTTGTTTCTGAACATTGTCGTTCAGTGCCTCTCCATCAAACTTTAAGTACAATACCTTTTGCTGCTGAAGCAAAGGAAGCAGTTGTTGATAAAGCTTAATATCCTCAGATATAGAGCGAACAAATTGTTGAATTCGCTGCGATACTGCGCTTGCCATGATGTCTTCCTAGCGTTTTATTACTCGTGACCTGTATGGAACTGCATGATTGCCTTGGATAGCACTTTTGTATCTAGGCTAAGTTCACCACGCGCTAATGCGTTGCGTACTTGTTCTACTTTTTCCATATCAACATCAGGTAGTGATGCCATTTCAGCTTGAGCGCGATCTATCGCTACGGTATTCGCTTGAAATGCAGGCTCGTGTACTTTGCTCTGTTCGACGACGTCGACAGGCTGTTTGCTTGCTTGCTGTAATTTTGTTTGTGGGACATGACCGCCCGCGACTTTGTCGATTTTCATGCTGTGGTCCTCATCATCATGTTCTAAATTAAGTAGGCGGTTAGAATGTGATAAACATTAAATATTTTTTTTGTACTCGAAGTTCAGTGTTACTGACGAGAGCCAAAATTAAAAAATGTTACCCCGAGTCAAAAAATCAAAATTGAGTATGAACCTGGTTTAATCCAGTTACGACTGCTCTTATGACCTTGCCCGAACTTGGGTTTTCCACGTCAATTTGTTGCCCTTTCGCTCCATCTTCTAAGGCGACTCCTTTTGTGCTGGCACTAAATCCATTTTTGCTCGCAATGACTATGACTTCATTGCCTTTCTCGATTAGAGGTGGGGCCGACAAATTGGATGGATTAACCACTTGTCCAGCCCGCAAACGACGAGAGGTTTCTAAGCCTACTGCTTGCTCGGGGCGAGTATAAAAATCGTCTTGGCGAGAGATGGTTCGGGTTTCAAGCTTTATGTGTTTAGCCGTTACGACTTCATTTCGGCCAACCGTGGTTGTCGCGACCAAAACAGGCAGAGTCAGCGAAGACTTTATCGTAACGTTAATTCGCCATGGTGATGCGATATTGTCGCAGCTGACTGAGCGCTTGAGGTTACCGACTGGCAACGTGTTGTTGTCACGACCTGTGATAACTAAAGGCGATTCACATTCTGGCAAGTGATTGGCTGAACCGGGCACCCATATGTCGAAGTCTAGTTTGTACTCCCCCCACTGATTGGAGAGCGCTACGCGATCCACCTCTTGTTCGAAATCCGTTGCTACAACGGACCTTATCTCTTCAACGCTTAGGGTTTTGTCATTGGTGTTGGCGAATGCTTGTTCTGATGTCAAAGCGAGTAACGTCAGCATTATTGTTGAGGAAGTGGACACTTTCCTCTTGTTTTTAATGCTTTCCGAGAGCCGGAAGTTTGGCTTCCATCCTTGTTTGTAAGTCATTGATATATATAGCTATTTTTTATGGCACGTATCTTGTTTGTATGTTGGCGTATTCGAGCCAACTGTAAGGAAGATGCATGGCGATCACATTTGAAAATGCTTTAGGAGTACATCCAGAGGCACTTAATTTTCGCGTTCAGCGTACCAAAGTCCTCGCCAGTAACCTAGCAAATGTTGACACCCCTGGGTATTTGGCGAAAGACCTAAGTTTCACCACCGTAATGAACCAAGTAACGGCAGGTGGTGTGAACAAACCGGTGCCAAAGCTCCAGGTTCAGGCCCAATACTCGGTGCCTTACCAGAATAGCAAAAATGGCAACACCGTAGAGCTTGGTGTTGAACAAGCAAAATTCACGCAAAACAACATGGACTTTCAAACTAGCCTGACGTTTCTCAACATGAAATTTAATGGCTTAGCGAAAGCGATTGAGGGACGTTAATTATGTCATTCACTGATATTTACTCGATCACTGGTTCCGCGATGACAGCACAAACTGTGCGTCTTAATACGGTAGCCAGTAACTTAGCAAACGCAGATGCAGTATCTGCAAATCCAGAAGATGCTTATAAAGCGCTTAAGCCAGTATTTGCGACTGTGTACCAAAAAACGCAAATGACAACAGAAAATGGAGCTTATCCCAATGCAGAAGTTCGCATTGTTGACGTTGTTAAAAATGCTGGAGATGCAGAGAAGCGTTTTGAGCCGAACAACCCACTGGCTAATGATGAAGGCTATGTGTTTTACCCAGATATTGATGTAGTTGCTGAAATGGCAGACATGATGTCCGCAACACGCAGCTTCGAAACGAATGTTGAAGTATTAGCCAATGTAAAAAGTATGCAGCAAGGTCTGCTTAGATTAGGGCAGGGTAGCTAATGAGTATTGCACAATACACCCCTTTATCGTCTGACGCTCCAGTAAATACAAAAGCAAAAGACAGCAACGGTATCTCACCAAACCCTAAAGACATGAACAGTGCTTCTTCATTGGAGAATGAGTTTATTTCTTTGATGGTGGCTCAAATTCAAAACCAAGACCCACTTAATCCCCTTGATGGTACGGAATACGTTGGTCAATTGGCTCAGTTCTCGCAGGTACAAAGTACCGAGAATATGTCTAAGACAATGCAACAGAGCATGGTGTTACTGGACAACATGCAAGTGCTGTCAACAGCGGGCCTTGTTGGGCAAACGGTTTACGTCAACGCGGATGAATTTCAGCTTGGTGAAGACGTACAAAACGGAAAAATCGAACTCGCTCATAGCTCAAACCAAGTCACGTTAGTTGTTAAAGATGAATTTGGTCAATCAACTAAAGTGCCACTAGGTGCTCACGGCAAAGGTGACGTCGACTTTTCAATTAATCCTGAAGAACTTGGTCTTAAACCAGGCAAATACTCAGTGGCCGTAGAAGTGCAAGAAGGGCAAGCAAGTCCAAATGTGCTGATGGCAGGCACTGTTGAGCAAGTGCGCATTCCTAATACCGGTGGCGCAGCATTAGTCAATGTCCATGGCGTTGGCAACGTTCCTTTCTATCAAATCACTCAGTTTGGTGCTTAACCAAATACGGAAATCAGAGGTCTATTTATGAGTTTTAACATCGCACTAAGTGGTCTGGACGCGACCAACACAGAGCTAAACACAATCAGTCACAACATTGCTAACGCATCAACGTATGGTTTTAAAGGTGGCCGTACAGAATTCTCCGCTGTATATAACGGCATGCAACCTGGTGGTGTGGAAGTCGCGTCAATTTCACAGAACTTCGACAAAGACGGCAGTATCACAGGAACTGGCCGTGCGATGGACCTAGCTATTAATGGCGGTGGCTTTTTTGTTACTAAAGATAATATGGGCCAAATGTTGTACACACGTTCAGGTGTGTTCTCAACGGATAAGAACAACTTTGTTACGGCTAACAGCGGTGCAAAGCTTCAAGGTTACAGTGTCGATAGCAACAACAACCTGATGACAGGTTCTGTGGGTAATATTCAGGTATCGACTTCCTCACTGAATGCTAAAGCAACAGACAGCTTAGATTTTGTTGCGAACTTCGACGCAAGCGCGTCTGTTATTGATAAAGCCGTAACGCCATTCAATCCAAAAGATCCAAGCTCATTTAACTCGTCTTACACAACAAAAGTCTACGACTCATTGGGTAACTCGCACACGGTAACTCAGTACTTTACTAAGACTGCTTCTAACTCGTGGGAAGTGAACGTTCAAGTAGATGGCGGTACGACGCCAGTAGCAACTGTGCCTGTAACGTTTGGTAAAGATGGCTCGCTTTCAACACCGACTGCACCGTTTAATGTTTCATTCCCTGCTGCAGGCGCGAACGCGATGAGTGTAGACATTAACCTGAAAGGCAGCACGCAATTTGGTGCAGCTTTTGGCGTAAGTACTAATAGTCCTAACGGTTACACATCAGGTGAGCTTGCAGGTGTACGCGTTGAAGGTAACGGCATGGTTTACGCGACTTACACTAACGGCCAATCACAGCTACAAGGTCAGGTTGTTCTTGCTGATTTTGCAAACACACAAGGCTTAGCGAAAGTGAGTGGAACATCATGGACTCAAAGCTTTAGCTCAGGTGCTCCAATTATGGGTGTTCCGGGGTCAGGTACGATGGGTGACCTAACTCCGGGTGCATTAGAAGGTTCTAACGTTGACTTAACCAGCGAGCTTGTTGCTCTAATGACTGCACAACGCAACTACCAAGCAAACGCAAAGACAATTTCTACCAGCGACAAGCTTACTCAAGCTTTGTTTAACGCGGTGTAATGGGAGTTTTGCATGGATAGTTTGTTATTTACGGCAACGTCGGGTGCCAGCCGAGTTCTTAAAGCGCAGCACGTTCGTTCAAACAACTTATCAAATGCTGATACTGCAGGTTTTCGAGCGGATATGGAGCGTGTGCGTAGTGTAGAGATGCAAGGCCCAGGTTTTGATGGTCGCACTATGGTTGTGACCAACTCTGCCTCAACACGTTTCGACGCTGGCGATATTGTGAAAACAGGACGTCCGTTGGACGTTGCGGTTATGGGGGAGGGGTATCTCTCTGTAGAAACCCCAGCGGGTAACGAAGCTTACACCCGTGCAGGCAATATTCAGGTCGATACTTTTGGCGCTCTAACAATCAATGGGTTCCCTGTCCTCGGTGACAATGGTCCTTTGGTTGTGCCGGATTATCAAAAGATTGAAATCAGCGAGCGTGGTCAAGTCTCAGTGATCCCACCAGGTGGCGGTGCAGAAATTGTGGCAGGCACTTTGAAGTTGGTTAAACCGGAAATTAATCAACTGCAAAAAGAGAGCGATAGCTTGCTGCACAGCGTAGATGGCGTGCCATTCGCGGCAGATGAAACCGTGCAACTCTCTCCTGAGCACATTGAGGGCAGTAACGTATCTGCTATTGATGAATTGGTTAGTGTGATGTCGCTGACGCGCAACTTTGAAATGCAAGTTCGCATGATGAAAACGGCGGAAACTTTAGCAAAAGCTGGTAACAAATTAATGGCGGCGAGCTAAGTCTCGCCCCGCAAGGAGTAAAAAATGCATTCAGCATTATGGGTAAGTAAAACAGGCATGGCAGCGCAAGACACGAAGATGACTGCCATTTCTAACAACCTAGCAAACGTAAACACGGTTGGCTTTAAGCGTGACCGAGTTGTATTTGAAGATCTTTTCTACAGCATTCAGCGTCAACCAGGCGCTCAAGTAGACCAAGTTAACGAACTACCAAGTGGTATTCAGCTAGGTAGCGGTGTTCGCGTTGTTGGCACACAAAAAGTATTCACTCAAGGTAATACCCAAAACACAACGCAAGAGTTGGATCTTGCTGTAATGGGTCAGGGTTTCTTTCAAATAGAAAACTCGGACGGACAGATCATGTATACACGTAATGGTCAGTTTCATAGAAACTCAGAAGGCTTAATGGTGAACAGTCAGGGCCTGCCTTTAGAGCCTCAAATCCAGATCCCAGACAATGCGGTCTCTTTCTCTGTAGGTGTTGATGGCACCGTGACTACAACAACAGCAGACGATCCAACACCTCAGCAGCTTGGTCAAATTACACTTGCAAAATTCATCAATCCAGCAGGCTTAGAGGCCATGGGTGGCAACTTATTCCGTGAAACGGAAGCCAGTGGTCCAGCTGATGAGCTGATTGCAGGAGCTGATGGTGCCGGCATTATCAAGCAAGGTGCACTGGAAGGGTCAAACGTACAAGTAGTAGAAGAGATGGTCGACATGATCACCACTCAACGTGCGTATGAGATGAATGCGAAAGTGGTCTCTGCTGCAGATGACATGCTGAAGTTTGTTTCGCAATCAATGTAAGTATGAAATTGGTGATGATGAAGGAAAAAGCAATGAAATGGCTTTCTAAGAGTTGGGCAGTAGCCGCCGTGTTGCTGGTGGGATGTGCTGGCCGTCAGGAATTTATTCCGCCTGAGCCGAATGCTGAGGAATATGCACCACCAACGCTCGATTACACGCTGCCGGAAACCCAATCTGGTAGCCTTTATCGTCACCAATACACGATGACCCTGTTTCAGGATCGTCGTGCTTACCGAGTTGGCGATGTATTAACGGTTCAACTATCAGAAGAAACCTCATCGAGTAAAAATGCGGGTACTAAGTTCGGTAAAAGTTCAGCAATTAACTTTGTGGCGCCGACCATAGGCACGAAAACTATCGATGAGTTAGGGGTTAGCGTGGATGGCAAACGTAACTTCGATGGCAGTGCATCAAGTTCACAAGGCAACAAGCTTCAAGGTGCCATTACGGTAACGGTACACGAAGTATTACCTAATGGCGTATTGCGTATCAGCGGTGAAAAATGGCTTCGTCTTAATCAAGGCGACGAGTTTATTCGCCTAACCGGTATCGTCCGTGTGGATGATATTAACCGCAGTAACCAAGTTTCTTCTCAACGAATTGCTGATGCAAGAATTACCTACGCAGGTCGCGGAGCCCTAGCTGACAGCAACGCAGCCGGGTGGCTAACTCAGTTCTTCAACAGCCCATGGGTACCTTTCTAATGAAGACAATGCAATCTTTCTTTATGTCTCTCCTATTGGTGTTGACCTTGGGACTACCAGGCACTTCACGTGCTGAAGCGGAAATTCCGATCATGGACTTGGTCGATGTTCGCGGCATTCGAGAAAACCAACTGGTTGGTTATGGTTTGGTGGTTGGCTTAGCCGGCCAAGGTGACCGAAACCAAGTGAAATTTACCTCTCAATCTATTACCAACATGCTACGTCAGTTTGGGGTTCAAATTGATGACAGTATGAACCCTAAGTTACGAAATGTGGCTTCTGTGAGTGTGACAGCGTCCGTTGATCCAATGGCAGGCCCAGGACAAACGTTGGATGTGGTTGTGTCTTCAATCGGTGATGCAAAGAGCCTTCGCGGTGGTACGTTATTGCTAACGCCTTTACGTGGTATTGATGGCGAAGTGTACGCGATTGCGCAAGGCAACGTGGTTGTGGGGGGCTTATCTGCAGAGGGGCGAAGTGGCTCCAAAGTAGAAGTGAACACACCAACGGCGGGTCGCGTTCCGAATGGTGCGACTTTAGAGAGAGAAATCAAAACCGATTTCAACCAACGTGATGAAATCACCCTAAACCTGCGCAAGCCTAGCTTCACTACAGCAAAAAATATTGCGCGTGAAATTAACAACACTTTTGGACCTAACGTTGCAGTTGCGATCAATAAAGCGCGCATTGATATGCGTGCACCAAAAGATACACAGCAGCGTGTCGTCATGATGTCGATGCTTGAAGAAATGAGCGTTGTTGAAGGCCGTAAACCTGCTCGTATTGTCTTTAACTCTCGCACTGGCACCGTGGTGATCGGTAAGAGTGTCAAAGTGAGTGAAGCAGCAGTAAGTCACGGTAACTTAACCGTGCGAATTTCTGAATCACAACAAGTTAGTCAGCCTAATGCGTTTGCAAATGGCGATACGAAAGTCGTTAACCAAACGGATCTTGATGTGAATGAAGATCTCGCTCAGATGGTGATTTGGCCTCCAGGCACGGAACTTAACACCATAGTTAATGCGGTAAATAGTTTAGGTGCCACGCCTACAGACTTGATGTCTATCCTGCAAGCTTTGAGTGAAGCGGGTGCATTGAACGCTGAATTGGTCGTGATATAAGGAGTTAAGGATGAAGCTAGACAGTACCAATGAACAAACTCAGTTAAATTCGATGCTTTATCACGACAACAGTGCATTGGCTAACATCAAGCATAGTCGTGATCAAGAAGGCGCACTTGAAGTCGTCGCAGGTCAATTTGAGGCAATGTTCCTACAAATGGTGTTACGCCAAATGCGTAGCAGTAGTGACGCTCTTGCTGATAAAGACAGCCCGTTTGCCAGTCAGCAACAAGGGGTGTTCCGTGATATGTATGACGGTCAGCTGGCGATGGAACTAGCAAAGAAACAGAGCTCAGGCATTGCCAATATGCTCATCCAGCAGCTGAGCCCGTCTATGCGTGAGGTTGCTTTCGATGCTGCGCGCAACATCTCATCCGCTAACGATGGTAAAGGTTCGAATTCTGAATCTATCTCACAAGTAGATTCTAAAGAGGTGGAGAAGAATTCAAGCCTATTTAATACCGCTTCTCAAGCCGTCGCCTCTGTTAAACAGGTATTCGGTGAGGCCGGTATGACTACCGCGTTTTCTCAGCCGTTGATCAGAAAAATGGAGCTGTAAATGAACCTAGTTAATATTGCCCTTTCAGGTTTAGGCGCGAACCGTGTGGCCCTAGACGTAACCGCGCAAAACGTGGCAAACGTGAATACCGTGGGTTACAGTCGTCAACAAGCGTTGATGGCGTCTGTCGATGATGGTAAAGCCAATCGCTTAAGTCCAGGTTTAGGGGTAGAAGTCACTAGCATTCGCCGCGTTACTGATCAATTTCTGATTAAGCAAACGTGGTCGACTAACAGTATGGCGGCATACGCATCTGGATACACCAGTAACATGAGTCAGCTGGAGAATACGCTTGGTGCCGATGGTTTCAGTATATCGGCTGGCTTGGACTCGCTAAACGCTGCGCTTAACGATGCGACCGTTAAGCCGGAATCCATACCTTACCGCCAGCAGATCATTAACGAATCTGAAGCTTTGGCCCGCCGTTTTAATACGCTTACCGAATCTTTATACAATCAACATAAAGACATGAGCGACCAACGTAATGCAGCGCTTAACCACGCGAATAGCCTTATGGAAAATATCGCGAAGGTGAACAAGCAACTGGTAGAGATGCAAGGTACAGGTGGTAACCCATCACAGTTAATGGATGAACGAGATAGGTTAATCGGTGAGTTATCTCAAACCATTGAAATCAAAACAACACAGCAGCATGACGGCAGTGTTCAGGTCACACTAACCTCTGGTCAACCGCTTGTGATGGGTACGGACCATGGCAAACTGGAAGCCATTCCTGACCCGAGTGATCCTTACTTGGCGGACTTACACGTCACGTTCTCGAATCAAAGTTTTGCGATTGGTGACTCGCTTGGTGGCAAATTAGGTGCGATTAATGACTATCAAACCGAAGTGTTGAAACCAAACCAATTGGCTCTGAATGACATGGCGAAAGCTCTCGCGGATGAATACAACGCCGTGCTTGCGACTGGCAAAGACTTAAATGGCAACCCAGGTAAACCTTTGTTCAGCTATGACCCAGCAAACCCTGCAGCCAGTTTGGATATTACCAAGCTAACTCCAGATGAGCTTGCGTTCTCAAGTGATGGAACACCTGGTAACGCAGATGCGTTGCAATCATTGATCGAGTTAAGCAACAAGCCAGTGGCGGTATCAGGTTACGGCTCAGTAAGCTTGAACGATGCCTTTAGTTCAATGGTGGGTCAAACCGCAATTAAAGCACGCCAAGCTAATGCTGATTATCAAGCGAAGTTAGCCATGAACAAGCAAGCGCACGCAGCTCGCGATAATGTTAGTTCCGTAAACAGCGATGAAGAAGCGGCTAACCTAATGATGTTTGCTAATGCGCACAATGCCAACATGAAAGTGATCAGCACAGCAAATCAACTGCTCGATTCTATTCTGCAGTTATTCTAAGAGGAAAGTTTAGATGCGAATTAGTGACAATCAATTTAGTCAAATGATGTTGCACAGCTTGCAGAGCAATAGCGCGGGATTAGGCGAAGCTCTGCAACAGATGTCTACTGGCAAGCGCTTGACCAAGCTGTCTGACGATCCAATGGCTTCGATCAAGTTGCTTAACTTAGACCGAGAAACCAGTGCGATTGCTCAGTACAAAAACAACATTGAAAACGTAAAAACGACGCTATCGAGTCAAGAAACCCATTTAGATTCGATCAAAGAAAGCTTAAAAAGCATGCGAGACATCGCGCTTTGGGGGGCGAACGGCTCTCTTACTGACGAAAGTCGTGGCGGTATGATTACAGAGCTTAAGAGTTACCGTGACTCTATTGAGTCGTCTTTTAACGCGCAGGATGAAGAAGGGCACTACCTTTTCTCTGGTACTAAAACGGATACTGCGGCTGTAAGTAAAGCGAGCGGCAGCTACGTAATTGAAGGTAATAGTGACAAGCGCGTAGTAACAATTGCTAAAGGTGTCACGATGGATTCCAATATGACTGCAAAAGAAATATTGGACCTTGGGGGAGGCCATAACGTGCTTAACCAAATTGATGCGCTGATCAAAGAGTTTGAGAGCCCTACCGCCAACTTCAGAGCTGAAGTTGAGGCGAGTATCAGCGCTATCGACGATACTTTTTCAAACGTACTAGGGACCATGACTGAGATTGGTGGTCGACACAACAACTTAGATCTTGTTGGTGGCGCGCACAGTGAAAACAAGCTGTTCGTTGACAAAGTATCTGGAGACCTCTCTGCTCTGGACTATGGTGAAGCGTCGGTACGATTGAGTAATTACATGGCCGCTTTGCAAGCAACGCAAGCAAGCTATGTGAAGATCGATGGTTTGTCGCTGTTTGACCGTTTATAAGGTTAGGAAGTTCTTTTTATGGTAATGAGTACAGTAGAGGTTAGACCCCATAGCATACGCTTAGGTGGACAAGAACAAGCCTCTATCATGCCGACCCGTTCTGCAGACTCAAGTACGGCAATTAAACCGCGCCCGGCGCAAATTCAGGCTGACACTGCGTCAGCCTACTCTGTATCTGGTATTCAGCTTACGCAGGGTCAGCAGCAAGCCACGGCGGTTCAGATCGCGTCCAAATCGCTGCAGGTGATTGGCAAAGAGCTCACGCAAATTAAACGTGGTTTGACGCAAGCTATTAATCAAGGCGTACAAAATGTTCCTGGTTTGCAGGATACATTGGTTCGTTCTAAAGCCACCATCCAAAAAGTCGTTGAGCAAGCACGTTTCGATGGCCAGAAAGTCCTAAATAACGAACTGCACTTAAAACTGGATAAAGCGGATATTCGTCGCTTTTCTATTCCAGGTTTGAATGTTCATCGCTTAAGCGACAAGGCCGAGCAAATCCGTTTGGATTTTCCTCAAGGTCAAGCGGTGATGATTCAGTTTGATGGACAATCAGACGGTGAGCGAACGGTCAAAATGCTGGATCGCAGCTTGATTGCGTTAGGAATGCGAGCCTCATTAGCCGATGATGGCAGCATTTTGTTTGAAGCCAGAGACAACGCTTATCAACAAATGCAGCAAAAGGTGATGGTAACGGGGGAAGGGCACCGCTTCCCTGCGGGACAGCCTAACGTTTTGAACTTAAAGTCTGAGCCAGATGGTATTGCGGAGCTCGGGTTTGATCTAGGCTCACGCGACGGCATCAAGCAGACGATTGCCAAAGTAAATCAGCATCTGAAACAAGTTCAAACGAGCTTGCAGGAAGCGAAAGCTTTTCATGGTGAACTGAATACTCAAATGCGTTCTATCCAAACCAAAACCGCACAGCTTTCAGTCAATGAGGTGAATGCAAAACTGGATGGATTCATGCAAAAGTCTGGCGAGTTTACTTCAACTTTTCAGGCATTGAATGCGCAAGCAAACGTGCGTCGTCATACTGTGGTCGCTTTACTGAAGTAACGAACACTCCAATGATTCCCGGCTTTACACTGTTATCGTCCCCCAATAACGAAAACAGCGCACTGTCGGGAATCTCTCTTTGACTCGTCTAGGGCTCGAGTGCTTTTGCCACCGAACGATTCAATTTCTGGAATAGCCATCCAAGTGCTATCAAAGACGCACCTAAGCCTAAGAAGCTTATCGCTCGCCAGAACCCATCCAGAGAGCTCACATCCCATAAGAATACTTTCAGTGCGACACAGGCAAGGACCACTAGACCGACACGCTGCATCATCAGCCCCTGTTGGGTCACGCCGCGCCAAGTAAGCAATCCACCTACGAGCAAGCCAGCCACTGAATAACTGAACAACTCTGCCATGCTGGTTGGCTGATACAGCATCATCGATGTGGTTTGCCAGAATTGACGGATAGACATCCCCAACCAAATGGCTGCAAGTAAAAAGCCTAGACTAGCAATCGCAAATCGATGAACTTGCAACGTATTCCAGCGCTTAAACGTTGCGATAAGCAGGATGCAAGCTGGTAACAGCCAGCCGATACTCAGCATGTTAAAGATGGGAAGTGCTTGTGCCGAGACGTTATCAGTCACCAACGGCGATTCTGCCGTATTAAGCAAAATAATCAATATAGCGAACGCGCACCAAAGCAAGTAACTATAGATTTCGTAGATACGGCTTAAGCGTTGCGCAAATTGGCTGCGGTAGCTGTATACCAAACCCATAACTAATGCTTGATTGGCAAAGACTGCCGCACTTGTGAAGTCGATGTGCCCCAAGTAACCATATTGCCCCGTTAACCAGTAGTTAGTTTGGGTGAACAATGCCATTAAGAATACATGTAAAAACGCCCCTTCAAACCAGTTGGTCAGTTCTCGGTCCACTTGTTTTAGTGTTGAACGAGCATAAGACAAGATGAAGAGAGAAGGCATATAACTCACCAGAACCCAAGCCCAATGCCCAGCTTCTACCGGTTGCCATTCGGGGATGAAAGGTAGCAGCGTGAGTCGGATAACCAGTATTCCCATTGTCACTTTAATCGCCCAACTCGCAGGTCGAAATAACCCGACTTGAGCCTGTAAGGCCATTATCGCAACTTGTATTGAGATTGCTGTTGTTAACCAAGTATCGCTCAACCAAACAAAAGCAATACCTATGATTAAAGCATGCATAACGGCAGAGCATTCTAATGCCAACGAACGTGCACGCTGACCAAGCACAACGTAGTAAGTGGCTATCAATGCGCAGAATGCAGCCCAATACCACAGGTAGCCCTGCATAAATTCGTCAATATAAAACAACGTAATTAAGCTCATCGCGGGAGCCAGTACCAGCAGAAGCAGCCCACTGAGTTGCGAACGGTCACTAAGTGATTGGTAATATGTTCGATAGCAGATCAGCGCAATACTCACCGCCAATGCGAATAGGATGCTAGCTTCTCGCTCTAACATATACAGCGCATCAAAAGCGATAGTAAGAACAATCAGCGCGGTTGCCGAGACGAGAATGGATGGCAAAAATACACGTAATGACCAGCCTGTACGAAGTGCTGGTAGCCAGATGATCGCAACAAGCAGCGTATAACAGTACGCCATTTGTAGAGTGTTCAGCTCCGGCATTCTGGTGACGGCAGAAAAGGTCAATAAAGCAGTTGCGAGAGCGGTAGCGGTCGGCGAGTTTGTCCACTTGCTTTGATAGTGACGAAAGCGAGGATTGAGCATCCAACCCATTCTCGGAACCGCGAAAATGAGATACAAAGTGATGGAGAGAGAAATCGCGAGCCACGAGAACAACAGTTCTGTTGGTACACTCTCAATTAACAGCAACATCCAAATGACATGTGGAATCGCGATACTTGGCGTAATCCATGCCCTACGCACTTTTTGCATCAATAAGGTCGCCGCGAACGAAATTGCGCAGATGTATCCGGCTAACAAAAAGTAGTTGGGTTCACTACCTCCAATCCACAGTGGTGCTGTGTAGCCACCAATTAAGCCAAGCACGGCCATTAACGGCCCTTGTCGCAATGATAATGCTAAACTGAAAAATGCGGCTGAAGCCAAAATGATCAACGAGATACTCGGCGTTAGCATTTGATAAACCACAAAGGCAAAAATGACGGTGCAGTAAATACCCGTTAATCCCGTACCGGTAACAGCAGCAGGAACATACGTAAAGCCTTGGGCTCGTGCTGCCCGCTGCGGATTCTGTTGTTCTTTACGGTGAAACCACTCGCCAACAAGCACCATAAGTAATGAGATCACAAAGGCAAAGGACACTCGCATAAATGGCGAAAACTGGATGTGGCTACCAATCACCTGTACGAGATAACCTCCACCGATCAGCATGGCCAATGCGCCTACCCAAACCAACCAATTTTCTTGAATGTTGCTAAGCAGGCTCTGAACTTTACTCTGAAGGAATGACTCATTTTCTTGACTAAAAACATCCAGTTGCACTTCTCTTGTCTGGGTGTACCCTTGATTCGCAGCGCTCTGGTCCAAGTCTAGGTTGGTAGCTGGATCATGTTCCCCAGAGGATGAGACATCTTTCTGTGGTGATTCTATGTGAGGTGACGTCGCTACAGATGGTGTGTCTTTCTCGATGCTGAATTGTTGGTGCGCTTGTTGGTTTGAGCCCTCATGGACACTGGCTCGTAGTGATGTGACTTCCTCACGAAGTTTGGCTAGTTCTTTTTCTAAAAGTGCAGCTCGGTTGGCGGCTTTCACTCCGATGAGGATGGCGAGACACGCCATGAACAGTGCTAGTATTACGTACAATCCATTTCTCCTTGCGTACGTCGCGTGACACACGATTCTTAACTTTGAGCACTTACGCTAAAGCTTAGTTCATGCTCTATGCCTTAGCCTCATATAGTGCTAGGTTCCGCGCTTTCTTTAGAAATCATTCTACATAATGAAACTCAATGCGTAATGATGAATTCGACAAAGTCGCACACTTGTGTGCCACTTTAAAACCTGATGAACAAAAATGAGTCGTTAAGTCATTGGGGGTCAACTATATTCATAGTTCTGATGCGATCGCCAAATGACTTCAAACATGTGCGTTTCGTAGCGATGTCATCGAAGGTCAGTCGTTTGATTTGCACGTTCGGTTGTTTCTATTTGACCGTAAGGCTGAATGTATTCGGGTATAGCGCATTCACGCGAAAAAAGACAAAAACAGGTAATTATTGATGCAAGTGGGTAATGAAGCGCTGGTGCTGTCAGCGGTTGGGGTTATTGGTTTAGGTTGCCAATGGTTAGCTTGGCGATTGCGTTTGCCAGCGATTTTATTTTTGTTGTTGGCAGGGCTGATCGTCGGGCCATTTATGCAGTGGTTAAATCCTGATGAGATATTAGGTAATTTGCTCTTTCCGTTGGTTTCTTTAGCGGTGGCAGTGATTTTATTTGAAGGCAGTTTGACCTTAAATTTTAAAGAAATTCGTGGCGTGAGTGGTTCGGTATGGAGCATTGTTTCCATCGGGGCGATCATTTCGTGGGCAGCGACCAGTATCGCAACACACTATTTCCTCGGCTTTACTTGGGAGCTTGCCATGTTGTTCGGCAGCTTAACCGTAGTAACAGGGCCGACGGTCATCGTGCCACTTCTACGAACCGTAAGACCTAACAGTACGCTTGCTAACATTTTGCGATGGGAAGGGATTTTGATTGACCCGCTCGGTGCGCTTTTTGTTGTGATGGTTTACGAGTTTATCGTATCTCACAGTGCGATAAATAGCGTCGAAGTGTTTGGGACGATCATTGCTGTCGGTGTCATGCTAGGTGCGGCCTCAGGCTATGCAGTTGCGACGATCATGCGTCGTTCTTGGCTACCGGAATATTTGCAGCCATTTGCGGTTTTGATGGTGGTTCTAGGTGTATTTTCGGTCTCTAACCACATTGAGTCTGAAGCTGGGTTACTAACCGTCACCGTAATGGGTATGTGGCTCGCAAACGCTAAAGACATCAATATTCAGCAAATTCTGCATTTTAAAGAGCATTTAACCATTTTACTGATCACCGGATTGTTCATCTTCCTTGCGGCTCGAATCAGTCTGGATGATTTTGCTGCGCTAGGTAGCGGTGCGTTATTGTTGTTTGTATTTATGCAGTTAGTGTCGCGTCCGTTATCGATTTTTCTTTCAACCTTCCGCAGCAACTTGCGTCTCAAAGATAAGCTGTTTTTGTCTTGGGTTGCACCGCGCGGTATTGTTGCTGCTTCGATTTCGTCTCTTTTCGCGATCAAATTGACTGGATACGGCATTGATGAAGCGATTTTACTGGTCCCTATGACCTTCATGGTGATTATAGGAACGGTCGTGTTACAAAGTGCGACGGCACGTCCTGTAGCGCTGACGTTGGGCATCGCAGAGCCAGCACCACGCGGCTTCTTGTTGATTGGTGCTAACCGAGTAGCAAGAGAAATAGGGCAGGCGTTGTCGCGTTATGACCGTCGCGTATTAATGACTGACTCAAACTGGGAGTACATCAGTCAGGTTCGTATGTTGGGACTGGATTACTATTACGGCAACCCTATTTCTAGTCACGCGGACGACAACTTGAACTTGATAGGAATAGGTCAAGTGGTTGCATTAACGCCCGATCAGCATTTCAACATTATGGCTTGCATGCAATTCGTCGACGAGTTCGGGGAAGATAAAGTTCACTGCTTACAAAAAGTGAAAACCAACAGCAATGGCAGCGAGAAGCACTCCGTGGCTCAGGAGTACCATGGTAAATTGCTGATGGGCGGCAATGTAAGCTATACCCAGCTAGCCAGTATGTTAAGTCGTGGTGCAGAGGTTAAACACACGAAATTGAGCGATAACTTCACGTATCAAGATTATTTAGCGCATCACAAAGGTAGTTCAGTTGTACCGCTGTTCCATGTAGAAGAAAAAGGAAAAATTCAATTCTGTGATGATCCCGAACAGTTTGAACCAACGACGACAAGCACTGTTGTGTCGCTAATTCTGTCGGACAGCGTAAAGTAAACTACAGAGCAATGTGATCCATTTGCATCATGGGTATCGTACGCTGATTATCTCAATTTGAAGAGAAACTTGCCGGCTTGTTTAAAACGGAAAGCGAGTTTCTTTTCTTATAATGTCAGGGGCAGTCGAGACTCATTACTCGTTTCGGAAAAGTAATCCGGCAAATTCACAAAATTCGCATTGACGTTACTGATAAGGATCGCAATACTGCGCGACTGTTTTACTTTAGGGTGACATTATGGCTCCGCAAACTAACCGAAAAGATTTACACCTAGATGCTGTTTTACATCATGATATGAGCATGAAGCATAAAACGGCGGGTTTTGAGTCTGTCGAGTTTGAACACTGTGCGCTGCCAGAATGTGACTTTCACGCGATCGATTTATCGACAGAGTTTCTTGGTCATCAATTAGCGCTACCATTTTTGATTAGCTCGATGACTGGCGGAGCAAAAGACGCAGAAACGATCAATTGTCGTTTGGCTGAAGCCGCAAGTGAATTAGGTATTGCCATGGGCGTCGGCTCGCAACGGATTAGCTTAGAAGAAAGTCAGCATTCGGGCTTGGGTAAAACCATTCGTGAGTTGGCGAAAGAAGTACCGTTGTATTCCAATCTTGGAGCCGCTCAATTGCTCGATAAAGGTAAACTCGATAATGCGCAACGTGCGGTTGAGGCGATTCAAGCAGATGCCTTGTTTGTGCACGTTAATCCAATGCAGGAAGCGTTTCAGAAAAATGGCGACCACAATTGGGTTGGTGTTTTCCAGGCAATTGAGATGCTTAAATCTCGCGTGAAGGTTCCTATCATTATCAAAGAAGTCGGTTTTGGTATTAGCGGACACGTTGCGCAGCGATTAATTGATGCTGGTGTGGATGCAATTGACGTTGCGGGCGCGGGTGGTACAAGCTGGAGTGCGGTTGAAGGGTATTGCCAAGATAATCCGAGAATGCAGCGTGCAGCCGAGCTTTTCCGCGATTGGGGTGTCCCTACAGCAACATGTTTGGCTCAAATCCGCGCACTGCATCCTACATTACCCTTGATCGCCTCGGGAGGTGTTCATAACGGACTTGAAGCGGCGAAAGCCATTCATTTGGGGGCTAATCTCATTGGGCAAGCTGGTGCGGTATTAAAAGCTGCGACGATCAGCACGCAGTCTGTCGTCGATCACTTTGAACAAATGGCATTAGAGCTGCGTTTAACGTGCTTTGGTACTGGCTCTTTTAAGGTTGGTGAGCTAACAAAAGCGCGCTGCCTATAGCTTTTAGAATGGCGCGCTTTACACAGAGTCGCTCAATAATTTTTCGATGTCTTAACACGTAGACTGATAATTTCGTTATAGTTGATACAAAAGTCACTTCAGCTAGTGACGCCTTTATTCAGACACTTGAATGGGCACGTGTTGAAGAGATTGAGTTTAATTTTACTATTGTTTGCAACTGGAACCTTAAATTTATGAAAAAACTAGTCATGCTGATGTTGGCGGCTTCTGCTTTGACCGCTTGTAGTGATGAAGTGGGCACTGAAGGCTGGTGTAACGACATGCGCGATAAGCCAAAAACAGAATGGACAGCAGACAACGCGGTAGACTTTGCAAAGCATTGTGTTCTGCAAGATGGTGTCGGCAGCGAGCAATGGTGTGAAAACCTGAAAGATAAGCCGAAAGGTGACTGGACTGCAAACGAAGCGACCAGCTTTACTAAACACTGCATTTTTTAAGCACAGCGGAAAGCGCCTTTTCAGAGGCGACATTCTGTGAGGTAAACACCAAGCGTTATTGCTTGGTGTTTTTGTATCTAAAATAGCTCTATTTTTCACGTGTCAGCGCACTTCCCTCTGAATGGAAAGTTTTACATTTTCGTTTCATTTTTGAAAACCTGTATTGCCTGTCTTTAATTTTTCGTATTGCAATGGCATGGTGTCGAGATAGCCATCTAATTCAATTAGATTCATAACAAAAAGGAATTCAAATGGAAGTACTAAAAGGCTCATGTCTGTGCGGCAAGGTAAAGTTGGAAGTGGCAGATGAATTTAAGTACATGGGAAATTGCCATTGCTCTGAATGCCGCAAGTTCACAGGTTCTGACTATTCATCTGCCGGTGGTATTGCGTTGGATAAACTGCTTATTATCCAAGGGAAAGAAGATATTCAAACTTATCAGAAAAGCGAAAATACCATGCTATGCTTTTGTCGCCACTGCGGATCGAGCCTGTATTCGAAAAAGAACAATGGGATCGTCAATATTCGCCTTGGTATCTTGGATGACACACCTTCTCACAAGCCTGATTTCCATATTTTTGTCGCATCGAAAGCGCCATGGATCGAGATATCGGATAACCTGACTCAATTTGATGCAGGGCCCAGATAGTAGAGTTGTTGTAGATAAGTATTTAGAAACAGAGCGCGTTACAATACGCTTGCGACGCGCTCTGTGCTTTTACTTTGTATATTAGAACGGAGACGACTATTTGGCGTCTTGTAGTTCTTCAAAGCCACCTGCATTGTGCAGATTCGTAAAGCCTTGCGATTGTAAGTATTGATACGCTTTGCCAGAGCGGTTACCACTGCGACAGTACAACACGATAGCTTGATCTTTATCGACGTCTTGAAAATGTTTATCAAGTTCAGATAAAGGGAAGTTGACGGCATTATCCAAATGCCCTTCAGAAAACTCTTGCGGCGTGCGCACATCGACAATCATCGCGCCCTCGTCAATCAATTGCCAACCTTGTTCAGCGCGTTCAGAAGCTGACACGTTGGGTGAGAGGAAGCCAACGCATAACGTTGCAAGAAATAGAGATACGGCCTTTTTCATTGTTTGATTATCCTTTTTAAGAGTACGTAACCACTCTAGATTTGATTGAGCACATTTTCCATCATAAAGAGATGCTAAGTGGTTGTGAATGCGATAATTCGATAGAAAATTTTATTTAATTTAATAAAAAATTTTTATCAAATTCACCTCTTGAACTCTCATTTTTCGACCTTATTATTTTCATCGAAAGCGAGCTGTCGACTCGCAAATCCATCTTGATGTTTATTTTGTCTTTTATTTTTGGTTCCAAGTAGGAGGCACTTAAAAATGAAAATTCGTCCTTTAAATGACAAGCTAATTGTTGAAAGACAAGAGGTGGAAAATAAATCTGAAGGGGGAATCGTTTTAACTTCTCAGTCGGTGAAAAAATCAAACCGCGGGAAAGTCATTGCTGTTGGTTTAGGTAAACGTCTTGAAAATGGCGAACGCGCTGCGATGGAAGTCAAAGTGGGCGACCAAATCATTTTCAATGACGGTTACGGCGTGAAAACCGAGAAAATTGACGGCGCAGAATACTTAATTCTGTCCGAATCTGATGTGTTAGCAATCGTTGAGTAATTATTTTTGTAGTAGTTTTTTGAGGAGATAACCATGGCTGCAAAAGACGTATTATTTGCTAATGACGCACGTCAAAAAATGCTGAAAGGTGTGAACTTACTGGCGGACGCAGTAAAAGTGACACTAGGCCCGAAAGGCCGCAACGTTGTGCTTGATAAATCTTACGGCGCGCCAACCATCACCAAAGATGGCGTGTCTGTAGCGAAAGAAATCGAACTGAAAGATAAGTTCGAAAACATGGGCGCACAAATGGTGAAACAAGTGGCGTCCAAAGCGAATGATGAAGCGGGGGACGGTACAACGACGGCTACCGTACTGGCGCAATCTTTCATCAATGAAGGTCTTAAAGCGGTAGCCTCTGGCATGAACCCAATGGACCTAAAACGTGGTATCGACAAAGCCACTGAAGCGGCGGTTGAGAAACTACGTGAAATGTCTAAGCCATGCAGCGACAAAGAATCCATCATCCAAGTGGGTAGCATTTCTGCAAACAGCGATCGCGCGATCGGTGAAATCATTGCAGAAGCGATGGAAAAAGTGGGTCGCAATGGCGTGATTACGGTGGAAGAAGGCCAAGGTCTAGACAACGAATTGTCTGTGGTTGAAGGTATGCAATTTGACCGCGGTTACTTGTCGCCATACTTCATCACTAACCAAGAAAATGGCAGCGTCGAGCTAGACAACCCATACATCTTATTGGTGGACAAAAAAGTCAGCAGCATCCGCGAGCTATTGCTTGTACTAGAAGAAGTAGCGAAATCTTCTCGCTCGCTATTGATCATTGCTGAAGACATCGAAGGTGAAGCGTTAGCGACATTGGTTGTGAACAACATGCGCGGTATCGTGCGTGCGACCGCGGTGAAAGCGCCTGGCTTTGGTGACAACCGTAAAGCGATGATGGAAGACATTGCGGTACTAACTGCTGGTACGGTCATCTCTGAAGAAATCGGCCTAGAGCTCGAAAAAGCAACGTTAGAGCAACTAGGTAGTGCGAAGAAAGTGACCATTACCAAAGACACAACAACCATTGTGGGTGGCGCAGCAGAAGCAAGCGCGATTGCTGATCGTGTGGCTTCGATTGAAAAACAAATCGAAACAACCACTTCTCAATACGACAAAGATAAGCTTCAACAACGTGTTGCGAAGCTATCTGGCGGCGTAGCGGTGATCAAGATCGGCGCTGCAACCGAAGTTGAGATGAAAGAGAAGAAAGACCGCGTGGACGATGCGCTACACGCTACTCGCGCAGCGGTTGAAGAAGGTATTGTTGCTGGTGGTGGTGTTGCCCTAACTAAGATCGCGAAAGAATTGGCGGATCTAAAAGGCGACAATGATGACCAAAACGTGGGTATCCGAGTTGCGCTACGTGCAATGGAAGAGCCTCTTCGTCAAATCGCAACTAACGCAGGTGACGAAGCTTCTGTTGTGGCGAACGCTGTCAAAGCTGGTGACTCCGATTACGGTTACAACGCTGCAACAGGTGAATACGGCAACATGATCGAAATGGGCATCTTGGACCCTGCGAAAGTAACACGTTCAGCGCTTCAATTCGCAGCGTCTGTTGCTGGCTTGATGATCACCACTGAAGCGATGATCACCAACCACGTTGAAGACAAAGAACTTGATATCTAACGTCATCAATCGTTAGTGATTAAGTAAGCGTTAAAACAACAATAACATTGCAAAACCTAAGCGGGCTCGCTTGAGCCCGCTAATCAGTCATTTGAGGTAAGTGTTATGACCCGTTTACCTGCGTTTTCTTTCTCAATATCTGAGCCGGGCGGTAATGAAGCTTCGTCAACGTGGCCGACTGCTATTCACTTCCCCCTCGTTCCAGCTGGGCCAGAGTTTTCGATCGAAAATGCTCTGCCTAAACGTCCGACAGTGACGATATTCACTATCGATCTGTCTCAGTTATTTAAAGGGGACGCTCGGGTCATCCATTAACTGTATCGAAACAGCCAGCGCACGTTGGCTGTTTTTTTCTAATTTAAAGTATTGATAGTGTAGATTTTTATTTGATTACTGCCACTTGTTCAATGATCAATTTGAATTGGGGTAATCGGACCGCAAGCGTACTACACCTTTAAGCCCAGCATCGCGCCGAAAATGATCAATCCCGCCCCACATGCTTGATTGAGTCGATGCTTAATCTTCAACAAGAAAGCTTGTAGCTGGGATGACGTGAATAAAACAGCAACGATAGAAAACCAAATACCATGCAGCGCAATCATATAAATCCCGTAGAACAAGGCGATGTGTTGCTGACTAGAGTCGGGAGAAATCACTTGGCTAAAAATACTCAGAAAAAACAGCATCGTCTTGGGATTGAGTAAATTACACAGAAACCCCTGCATGAAAAATCGCCACATTGAATACTCGCTCTGTTGAACGGTTTCTGAGTTTGATGCAGGTTGCGAGGAGAATATTCCTTTAATCCCAAGGTAGACAAGATAAGCGGCCCCAAGATAGCGCACGAGATTAAACAACCATTCATTTTGTGAAATTAAGTAACTGATCCCCAGCATGGAGTAAGCGATGTGGATGCTGATCGCCATGCTGATACCAATCGCACTGTATGCGCCTGCTTTTCGTCCTTGATTTAAGCTATTTCTTAATACCAAAACAAAGTCTGCGCCAGGGCTTATAACAATAAGCACACCTAATAACGCAAGAGTTACAAATTCCATATCGATTTCCTGTTTGAATGATGAAGTCTGGGATGTAGCGGAATTGTAGGCGTCTTTATTACTGACTATAATCGAAAAATATTCCCATATTGGTGAGAAAAACTCACAGATGCGTCACCTGAAATCTTTTTATGTCTTCCACGTTGCGGCGAGTTCTTCAAGCTACACTGAAGCGGCTGACAAACTGAACATTACCCACGGAGCCGTGAGTAAGCAGATCAAGCAACTTGAGCAATATCTGTCTCAACCTTTGTTCTTCAAAGAGGGCAGGAAAGTCGTGTTGACGGCAGAAGGCGAATTACTCAAGACATACACAGAAACGGCATTCCAAACGCTAGAAACAGGCGTGAATACGCTTATGCAAGAGAAGCATCAGCATCTTGAAGTGTCTTGTGAACCGACATTAACCATGCGCTGGTTGATGCCAAGGTTGGCCGCGTTTAATGATGAACACCGTGCTGATGTTCGTTTGTCGACGGCTGGTGGCCCGGTAACATTAGGATCAACTGGGCTTTCGATGGCGGTTCGTCGAGACGATTTTGCGCAGCATCACGATTACGACAAAACCATTCTTGTGGAAGAGTGGGTGGGGCCGGTATTTTCTCCTGAGTATTGGCAATCCATTAAAGACAATTTGAAAGCAGCTCGATTGTTGAATAGCCAAACCAGACCGAATGCTTGGGCGGATTGGCAGCAATCAACACGTTGTGAAACTTTCAACGGCAACACTCAGCAATCATTCGCGCATTTTTATTTTTGCATACAAGCAGCGGTGGATGGCTTAGGCGTCGCAATGGGATCGTATCCTTTTGTCATGGACGATATTAAGCGTGGTAATTTGGTCGCACCATTTGGGTTTTCTCCATCAAGTTGCAATTACGTTTTATTGAGTCAAGATAAAAAGCGTACAGAACTCGAACATAAATTTATCACGTGGTTACAAACGCAAATGGCAGAGTGTGTGCCACTGTCATCACAGCAGATTACGCAAGGCGAATAGAAGGCATAGAGCGAGATTACGTCAGTCAGTTTTATGGAAAAAGGCTTAGGAAATTGGAAATGGAAAACCTCAATATTGTTGAAATCAAATCATTTGTTCCGGCGAAAGATTACGCGCTATCAAAACGCTTTTATGAGGCGATTGGCTTTGAAATGGCATCGGACTTCGGTGATGTAGCATACTTCTCTCAAGGTAGCTGCGCGTTTCTTTTACAGAATTTTTATGAGCCAGAACACGGCAATAACCTCATGATGCATTTGCTCGTAGAAGACGCAGAAAGCTGGCATCAGCACTTATCCAAAGTGGGTCATGAAGAATTTGGTTCGCGTTTGACTGAGCTGGTCGAGCAACCTTGGGGCATGCGCGAATGTTGTTTGTTTGACCCTAGTGGCGTTTTATGGCGAACTGGTCAGAACATGAATACTGACTAACGCCAGTCTTATTTTCACCACATCTACGCGCAGGCATTGAGATCTCGATATCTGCGCGTTTTCTTTTTTACTTAGCCTTGCCAACGTTTGTAGCGCACTCACGCCTTTTTCGAGGTGGTGTGCGATGGGCTAACGCCAAAAAACTCCTCAAGCAGCATGGCTTTGAGTTCTGCTCTGACTTCTGCGCCACCGATTAACGCCAAAAGTGCGAGTCCTCCTGGAATAAGGATGACCATTAATATCGGTCTTAAAATATACGAAAAGCAGAAGATGGTCGGGAAGAAAATCAATCCTTGGCCTAGTTTGTTTAATACGTACATGAGCGATTCCTTTTGTTTTTACATAAAATGAGCATGCTCATTTTTATAAATGAGCGCGCTCAATTTGTCAATCTCAACCACGCAAGGTATGATCCTTTCAGGCTCATTAAGCAGACACATCAATGACGAAGCGACAACAAACCAGAGATAAAATTCTAAAAGCCGCATGGGCATCTTTTGCTCAAAATGGCTATGACATGACGACCACAAGGCAGATAGCGAGAGAAGCAGGAGTAGCCGATGGCACAGTGTTTAGCCATTTCCCGACTAAACTGTCGATTTTGCGCGAAGGGATGCTGGCGCAACTGCAACAGATCAGCCAAGAAACGCTAATCAGTGTGGAAGGTAAAACCGATATCGACATTGGTTTGGCGCTGACGGAGAAATACTATCGCTACTATTTTGCGAACGTTGAGCTGAGCCGAGCTTTGTTGAAAGAAGTGATTTGGGATTTGGATTATTATCAGTCGTTTAACCAAGCTTTGTTTCAATCTGTAAACGGAAGCTCCGTCCTTGAGGGAAAAATACCGCTGATTTTTGACTGCTATTTTATGACGTTAATCTCGCACTTGAGCCGTGCAGAACCGGATGTTGAAGCGGCACTTGAAGAGCTTCATGCTAAGTTTCAGCAAATCATTGCGACTGCATAACATGGCCCCAACGCAGGATCTGAAAGAATATACTGCCTGTCATTTTATTTGCTGGGCTCCCATTTTCTCGTTTCAGTTGGCGTCTCACCAAATAGCCGCTTGTAGCTTTGACTGAACTGCCCGAGATGGAAAAAACCAAAGTCAAAAGCGATTTCTGCAATTGTTCGATTATCTTCAGGGCTTTGTAGCACTCTACGTACTTGATTCAGGCGCATTCGATGTATGAACTGCTTTGGGGAAGTATTACAGCAATGTTCAAAGGTGTACTGTAGTGTGCGACGACTGACGTGTACTGCGTCACACAGTTCACTGACGGTTATCGGTGTACGGTAGTCTAGATCCTGTAGCTGTTGTTTTATACGGTGCATCACGTGTTGACGATGAGAGATTGATATCGGATGGCTCGTGTGCAGTGAACTGAGTGAGAACAACTCCAGCACAATATCTTTTAAGATTGCTTGATGTGTGGTTTCAGACCATCTTGGCTCGGCGGAACCAAGTAACGTGCCTAAGTAGTATTTAAGTTGTTGAATGTGTTTTTCCGTCAAACCCGTTAAGTGTAATGTGTTGTTTTGGATACTCCCAAGCTCAAGTTGATTTTCTATGATGTGAACGAAGTTTTTGTCGAGCACTATTCCATAGATAGAAAACTGCTCCGGTGTCATTAACTCAAAATCAGCGCCACCTTGCCTAAGCAAAAGTTGGCTTGAATTAAACTGACTGTGATTTAGGTGTAGCGGCTTATTTTCCGCACTCAAACCCAACCAAATACCTCCCTCTTCAACCCTGCATTGCTGTCTTAGCGAGCGGTTACTGTCTTCACGAAACACATGGAAATTGGGAAATCGTCGTTCTCGAATTTGACCTAAAAATCGACCATCGCTGAGTTGGTCATATTCCTGTTGCCAGTTTATCAGACTCGCAGCTTGTTGGTTTGCATCCTTAGTGTGATGGATGCACAGCATTGGTGCAGTTTGGGGCATTTGGTTACTCATCCTTGTGATGCTCATTCCTTTTTTGTGAGTCATGTTGGAGCAGTGTTTACATAACTCATTGTTTATTATTGGTTTATAAATGTTGCCAGTTTTTGATAACGCTACGGAACACATTTGGCAATACTTTCTTAAAGCTTATTGATAGTTCAGCAAAAAGCGAACCAAATAGTGAAGAGGAAGAGCAATGACGGCAACTTATCGTCGGCAACAAGGAAGTAAAGTCTATACCTTTAAGTCATTAGCTGACTTGATGGCGAAAGCGACACCGGAACGCTCAGGCGATGCGTTAGCCGGGGTTTGTGCTCAGTCAGCGGCAGAACGTGTAGTCGCACAAATGGCGCTGTCTGAGTTACCACTTAAAACGTTTCTTAACGAGGCGGTTATTCCATACGAAAGCGACGATATCACTCGCCTAATTATCGATACGCATGACCTTGCAGCCTTTAAGCCGATTGAGCACTTGACGGTCGGAGATTTTCGAAATTGGCTGCTGAGTGAAGAAGCCGATGGTGAAACGTTGGCTAAAATTCGTCAAGGTTTAACACCAGAAATGGTGGCCGCAGTCAGTAAGATTATGCGCAACCAGGATTTGATTCTCGTTGCTAAAAAATGCCAAGTTGTCACGGCTTTTCGGAATACGATAGGTTTGCCGAGTCGCCTGTCTACTCGCTTACAGCCGAATCATCCCACTGATTCTCTCAACGGTATCGCAGCGACCATTTTTGATGGTCTGATGTACGGAAATGGCGATGCGGTTATCGGTATCAATCCGGCAACAGATAATGTACCTCAAGCTATTAAGTTAATGAACTTAATGGATGAGGTGATTCAACACTATCAAATACCGACTCAGTCTTGTGTGTTAACTCATGTCACGAACACGATCGAAGCCATTGAAATGGGTGCACCAGTCGATCTCGTTTTTCAGTCGATAGGCGGCACGCAAGGGACGAATGATACCTTCGGAATCGACTTGTCGATTTTGAAAGAGGCCCATGAAGCCGCGTTGTCTTTGAATCGAGGCAGTGTAGGAAACAATGTGATGTATTTTGAGACCGGACAAGGTACAGCGCTGTCTGCGAATGCATTTCATGGGGTCGATCAACAGACTTGTGAAGCCCGCGCTTATGCTGTCGCGAAACAGTTCGATCCTTTGTTGGTTAATACTGTCGTTGGGTTTATTGGCCCTGAGTATCTGTTTGATGGCAAGCAAATTATTCGTGCTGGGCTTGAAGATCATTTCTGTGGGAAGTTGCTTGGTTTACCTATGGGTTGCGATATCTGTTACACCAATCATGCCTATGCCGATCAGAATGACATGGATAACTTGCTGACACTATTAGGTGTGGCCGAGTGCTCGTTCATCATGGGTATTCCAGGGTCTGATGACATCATGCTCAATTATCAAACTACCTCATTTCACGATGCCCTTTACGCAAGAAAAGTACTCGGTTTGAAGCCAGCACCAGAGTTCGAACAATGGTTAATGGAGATGCAGATTTTCGAGAGCGTGCAAGACGTTCGGTTAAGTGAGCAAATCTCTCGCTCGTTTTCGGGAGCAATTAACCAACTGAATAAGGGGTATTCTCATGGGTAAAGTAATCACCATTGCTCAGTCCCCACAAGATGAGTCTGAAGTTGTCACATACAACCCGTGGGGCAAGTTACGTGACTTCACCTCTGCTCGGATCGCTCTGGGTCGTAGCGGGAACAGTGTACCAACCAACGAGTTACTCTCATTTCAGCTGGATCATGCCCAAGCTATGGATGCAGTGCATTGCAGTTTGAATATTGAGTCTCTCGTTGCTGGTTTGTCGGACTCTTACTCGATTCTTGAAAATACCTTAGAGCCTCCAGTGGTAGTGAGCAGCCGAGTAAGTGATCGGCTTATGTACCTGCAAAGGCCCGATTTAGGAAGGCAACTCGATGAATCTTCTTGGCAAACGCTCAACTTGATAGCAAATGAGCATAACACTGACATTGATCTTGCGATTGTTATTGCTGATGGACTTTCTTCCGTCGCAATTCAAAACCATGCCGTGCCTGTTGTTACTCGATTGATTTCTCTTTTAAGCGCTGATGATGAACATCAATGGAAATTCGCACCTATCACAATCGTAAAGCAAGGAAGAGTAGCGGTAGGGGATGATGTTGGTGAATGTTTTAACGCCAAGGCCGTGCTGGTTTTAATTGGAGAGAGACCCGGTCTAACTTCTCCGGATAGCATGGGTATGTATCTCACTTGGGGGGCTAAACGAGGCTCTAAAGATTCCCAAAGAAACTGCATTTCCAATGTGCGTCCCCAGGGGCTCAACTATGACGATGCCTGTGAACGCGCATTTTACTTGCTCAAGGAGGCTCGAAAATTACAACTGTCAGGAGTGAATCTGAAAGATCGCTCCGATATCAATGAGCCAAGTGGCGCAAGCGTTGAAGATAAACACAGCGACAACTTTTTAATTTCATCAAAGTAGAAGGATTTACTATGTCTAAACATCAGGAGTACTTGGCCAAAAGGCAGCTAAAAAGAGGCACCGCAGGTTGGATTTTACTTGCTGGCTTAGGTGTCTCGTATGTTATATCTGGTGACTTTGCCGGTTGGAACTTTGGCATCGCTCAAGCAGGATGGGGAGGCTTTCTTATTGCTGCTATCGCGATGGCAGTAATGTATTTCACGCTAGTATTGTCTTTAGCTGAAATGTCTGCGGCTATTCCTGCTGCGGGTGGTGGTTACAGCTTCGCAAGACAGGCGATGGGGCCGACAGGTGGCTTTTTCACTGGCTTATCAGTTTTGATTGAATATGCGCTCGCGCCTGCTGCGATAGTGATTTTTATTGGCTCAGCAGTTAATGAATTGGTTGGTATCGATGGTCCTGTTGTTTACGCACTTTTCTACGCCGTCTTTATCGCTATTCATATGGCAGGGGTTGGCGAAGCTCTCAAAGTAATGATGGTCATCAGCGGTTTGGCTGTGCTAGCTATTCTAATTACTGCTGCTGTGCTTATTGGTCACTTTGACGTTAATAACTTATTCGATATTGCTCCGGCGACGGCTCAGGCAACAGAAATCTTGCCGTTTGGGTGGTATGGCGTATGGGCTGCGTTGCCATTTGCAATGTGGTTGTTTCTTGCGGTTGAAGGTGTGCCTTTAGCGGCAGAGGAGGCAAAAAATCCGGCAAAAGATGTTCCCAAAGGCATCATTGGTGCGATGCTGTTTTTATTGCTAACCGCAACTCTCGTAGTCTTCCTTTTGGCTGGTGCGGTTGGCTCAAAGGTCATAGGCGATAGCGCGGTGCCATTAGTTGACGCCCTAAAGCTTACGGGCAATTCAACGGTAGCAATGGCCGTGAACTTACTTGGATTGGCTGGCCTTATCGCTTCTTTTTTTTCAATCATTTATGGTTACAGTCGCTTGGTGTTTGCGCTTTCCCGCGCGGGTTATTTACCGCAAACTTTGTCATTAACCAGTGACAAAAAAGTGCCTTCTCGTGCGCTTTTGGTTCCGGGCGTTTTTGGGTTCTTGGTTTCACTTACGGGTGAGGGGGACTTAATCTTGGCGATGGCTGTTGTCGGTGCGACTGTATCGTACGCATTAATGTCCTTGAGCCATATTTTATTGCGAATTAAACAGCCGGAATTAACTCGTCCATATAAAACGCCTGGTGGGATAATTACTTCGAGTATTTCTCTGGTGCTTTCTTTGATCGCAATGACAGGTGTTTATGCTTTTGATCCCTCAGCCTTTTTCATGACAATGGGATTGTTTCTTATCGGTGGTGTTTATTATGGGTTATATAGCCGCAACAAATTGGTGGCAGCAACCGCCGAGGAAGAGTTTGCCATGCTGTCTGTGGCAGAGCTAGAGCTTGAATCAGATGTCGTACGATAGTCACTTTGATTCTTGTTATTCAGCATATTAAGGGAGCCATAGGCTCCCTTTGTCATTTCTATCAAAAGTGCATAGCGCACAAATGCATCACTTTAACTTTATAAGTGTTTAATCATGTGAAAGTCTAGTCTGGATAACGATGGCGCAAATCCATCACAGGTAAAGGTTAAGTTTTCAAGGAAAGGTCATGATAAATAAGGTATTTAATACACTTTTGGGAACAGAGTTACCGATTATTCAAGCGCCAATGGCCGGTGTGCAAGACAGCCAAATGACCATAGCCGTCAGTAATGTTGGCGGGCTTGGCTCGTTACCTTGTGGAATGCTGAACAAAGACGCCATCGTAAAAGAACTTCAACTTATCAAGCAGGCAACTAACCGACCGTTTAACCTCAATTTCTTTTGCCATGAAATGCCGGAGTATGACGGCAACAAGCACGAAAAGTGGCAAAAAACGCTGCAACCGTATTTTTCCGAGGTTGATGCAACCGTTCAGGCTCAGCCAAACGCTCCGACAAGGATGCCTTTCAATCATGATATTGCTGACGCGATTGAACCATTTGCACCGCCAGTGATCAGTTTCCACTTTGGTTTGCCAGACGATGATCTGTTAGCTCGAATTAGAGGGTGGGGAGGGAAGATCCTTTCGTCAGCGACCACGGTGGACGAAGCACTTTGGCTAGAAGCAAAAGGCGTTGACGGTATTATCGCCCAAGGCTTGGAGGCTGGTGGACACCGAGGTATGTTTTTATCGGATGATTTAACTACTCAATTAAGTTTGATTGCGTTATTACCACAAATCGCCAAACGGGTGAATTTGCCTGTTATTGCTGCAGGCGGAATCGCTGATAGAAGAGGGGTGGAAGCCGCGTTGAGATTAGGAGCGAGTGCCGTTCAAGTTGGCAGCGCCTATTTGTTGTGTGATGAGGCGAAAACATCGTCTTTACATCGATATGCCATTGCCAGTGAACGCGCGCAACATACCGCTGTGACCAATGTTTTCTCGGGCCGACCAGCGAGAGGCATTGTGAATCGCGCGATGTCGGAGCTAGGCTACATCAGTGAGTTTGCGCCGAAATTCCCATACGCCTCCATTGAAATGGCTCAACTAAGAGCGCTTATGGAAAAGCAAAACCGAGATGAATTCACACCGTTGTGGTGCGGACAAAACTCGTCGGGTTGTAAGGAAATATCGGCGGCAGAAATGACATTGTCATTAGTGGAAGGCATCGATTTAAACTGATATGCATCTTGCCTTTTAAAGCGATGCTGACTGAATGGTTACGAGTTATCCCTGTATTTATGTAGTAAATCTAATGGGATGTGGCAGTAATCATTCGGAAAGTTTGTGAGTCTGTCTTGGTGCTCATCATCACTTGGCACATAATTTGTGAGTGGCAGTACTTCTACGGCGATCTTGTCGGCGTCCGGTCGTGCTGCGATAAACGCTTTCGCGATGGTGAGATGCTGTTCGTTTTGGCTATAAACACCAGTACGGTACTTCTCACCTACGTCTTCACCTTGCTTGTTAACGCTGTAAGGGTCGATTATCTCAAACAAATACCCCATTAAAGTTTCAACCGAAACTTGCTCAGCATCGAACTGGGTTTTCACGCACTCTGCGTAGCCATCGTATTCGGATTGAGTGTTATCCGTTGTGCCATTTGCTCGCCCGGCTTCTGTGTTGATTACGCCCGGAAGGTGGCGCATAAATTCTTGCACGCCCCAAAGGCAGCCGCCTGCGAAGTAAATTTCTTCCATTACTTTGATCCTAGTCTCTATCGTTGTTGGGATGTAGGGAGTTAACCCCTCTTCTTCCATCCCATTTTCGTTGCCCTATTATCTGTTGATGGGAGCGATATTCGCAAGGTACAGCTTGGCTAATCAGACCACGCGTTTTTTCCTTTTTACTTTCAAGTTCTTTTCATATGAAACATCAGGTGAGTATACTGTAAGCTCATCAATAAGGAGCGAACCTGTGAACCCAAGACAAAATGAAATCCTGCAATTAGTGAACGACCGTAAACGCGTTCAAGTCACAGAGCTTTCTGACATCATTGGCGTGTCGGGTGTGACCATCAGACAGGATTTGAACTTTCTGGAGCAACAGGGCTACCTAAAGCGCGTTCACGGCGCAGCTACCGCGTTGCAAAGTGATGACATTGATGCCCGTCTAGAAGTACGTTTCGATATTAAACAATCGCTCGCAAACCAAGCTGCGGATTTGGTCGCACCGAATGAGACAGTGCTGATTGAAGGAGGCAGTGCCAATGCGTTGTTGGCTCGGACATTGGCTGAGCGCGGCGATGTGACCATCATTACGCCATCGGCGTATATCGCCCATCTCATCCGTAACACTTCTGCCAACATTATCTTGCTTGGTGGCGTGTATCAGCACCAAGGCGAGAGCTTGGTCGGACCGCTGACTAAGTTGTGTATTGAGAACATTCATTTCAGCACGGCCTTCTTGGGTATTGACGGCTTCCATCAAGACACTGGCTTTACTAGCCGCGACATGATGCGCGCTGAGATCGCAGAAACCATCATTGCGAAAAAAAGGCGCAATGTTGTTCTAACGGATTCTAGTAAATTTGGGCAAATTTATCCCTCATCAATTGGTAAGACTGACGAAATATCATTGCTGCTGACTGACAAAGCCGCTCCGAAAAGCGACCTTGAACAAATCAAAAAGCGAGGTGTGGAAGTTATATTAGGCTGATTAAGCCACGCTTCGTTTTCGCTTCGCGAGCATTGCTGTTGGGGAGAAACCGGTGACTAGCATAGTGCCGCTAAGCACTAGAATTGTTCCTATGATGGTGTTAGAGCCGACGGGCTCATCTAGCACCAAGTAGCCCCATAAGATACCAAAAACAGGAACAAGAAAAGTGACAGTCAGTGCTGACGCTGGGCCGATATCAGAAACTAAGCGGAAATAGAGCAAATAAGCGAACCCTGTGCATACAACGCCGAGCGTGACAACAGAGCTCCATTCGAAATGACTTGGTTCTGTACGCATTGGTAAGAATGGTAGCAGCGGCAGTACCCAAATAACCGCCGCCCACATGCTGCCGTGAGCATTGTCAAAAGCAGGTACTTGTGGCGCATTTTTAGTGTAGTTGGTAGCAATGCCATAGCTGAAAGAAGCCATCAAACTGGCGGCAATAGGGAGCATGGCTTCTTCACCTATGGTTGAAGTATCTAAGCCGACCAAGACTGCAACGCCTCCAATGCCTATTAGCATACCGAGAACAGATTTCGCTGTGAGTGGGCTGCGGTACCAAACAAAGCCAACTAGTGCTCCCCATATTGGGGCGGTTGAGTTCAATATTGCTAAAGTTGATGCATTCAGTGTCTGGGCTGCGTACGCAAAGAGTAAAAATGGAACTGCGCTATTGAATAAGCCAATAATAAAGAAGTGTTTAGTATGCGCAGTTAACGTGAGTTTCTTCTTCAAATATACGGCGATCAATAACAAAGCGACGGCGGCAAATGTAACTCGAAATTCGATTAAGTAAGCCGGCCCGAATGTGTTGGCGGCGACTCGCATAAACAGAAACGAGCCACCCCAAATAGCAGCGAGGCAGAGTAAGCGAAAAAAACTGACGGCAGTCATTTGACATCCTTGGTCGAGGTCTAGCGCCTCATCGATTAATTGTTGCGCTAACAGTGAATTAAACCAAGGATGAGGTCAACCAGAAATGTAATGCCAGTTCCGGATCTGGCTAGCTTGGGCTCACGTTGATAGTGTGTTGTTGATTTGTGATGACTTAATGGCTCTCTGACCATACTGCGAATTCATTTCCACTCGGTTCAGTGAAGTGGAATCGACAGCCGCCGGGGAATTCGAAAATAGGGCGGATAATTTTTCCACCATGCTGCTCTACTTTTGTCTGAGTGGCCTGAATGTCTGAGCTATAAAATACTAAAAGTGCGCCACCATTTGCGGTTTGGTTTATAAACTCAGATTTGAAGAATCCGCCATCCAACCCTTGTCCTGAAAATGCAGAATATTCTGGACCATAATCGGTAAAGCTCCAGTCAAAAGCACGCTCAAAAAATTGTTTGGTCGCACTGACATTAGTGGAACCAAATTCAACGTAATTCAATTTTTCATGTTGATGCATGGTGAAATCCTTCTCGGTTACTATCGTTTCTAAGCGAACTTTTCTACGATGATGTCGTCCGCTTTTTCGACAAATAATGCGCCATTATCTCTGAGATCTGTCAGCACATTCTCTACATTATCAGGCAGCACCGCACGAGTTGAAGCAAGATTAACTACCACATTGTAGCCAAGTTCCAGCGCTTGCATGACGGATTTTTTCACACAAAAGTCTAAGGCAAGGCCACCGATAACTAAGGTATCAATCCCGTTGAACTTTAGAAATTCATGCGCACCTGTCGTTTTGGTGTCGGCAATATCATGGAAAAAAATACCGTAAGGGTGTGCGTCAGGATCCATACCTTTATTAACTTGAAAATCGTAGTCCAACACGGGTGGTAAGCCATCTAGCAGCTCAGAACCTGTTGTGCCAAGCACACAGTGACGGTTCCACTTTATATCCACATTCGGTAAACCAACGGGCTCAAGCATATTGGCTGGCGATTCTGCATCCCATTTTGCTTTCGGTGGGTGCAAGTCACGACTGACCAGTTTTAATCGGCCTTTGGCATGATTGTTCAAAAGCTCCGGTACGATTTCCAACGCACCTGCAACGGGCAGTTCATTTGGACATAACTCACTAAAACCTTTCTCTGGATCAACGTCGATCACTGCTGTAGTTTGATAGTTTACTCGAACAGTCATGGCAGACTCCTTGTCTGTCTGATTGTCTGCGTTTATCCACGCAAACAGTTTTGAAAAAAGGTTACTTCGTCGCTAGTCAGCGTATATACCATTGCGGGTTTTCCACCTTTACCTTTGTTGGTAGAAGCGACTTTATTAGTGGGTTTTAGTACGCCCGAATCTATCAAGCGGCGCTTAATCGTCATTCGGCTGATATCAATACCAAACTCTTGATAAGCAGAAATGATGTCCGCAACCAAAAACTCTTTGTCTAATGCAAACAAAAGAACCGATGTGTATTCAATGGATGCACGAAGCTTTTGCCACGCTTTTTCAATGGTTTTTTGATGATCAAATGCGAGGGTTTCTTCTCCATTGAGAATAGCCTGTAGCGAAAACCATTTAAGTTGGCATTCCGGTACACCTGCATTATTTATTTGCTCTACATTGTTACGATCAACTAAGGCGTAGTGCGTAATGTTTAAGCTCCAGTCTTCTGGATCGCGCTTTGGATCACCGTCGATAAACGCTTCGCTAAAATGGCGAGGGTAGGTATGGATTTTCTCACGGCAAATTCGGCGACGCGCCGCTTCAAAGTTTTCATCGGCCGGGCGTCCGCCTTCACTGGTTAAGTCTTTATCAAAGACAAATCCGCCCGGTAGTGCCCAGACTCCATGGTATGGCCGATTTGGATTTGAACGTTTAATCAACAACACTTCCAATCCCTTATCGGCACAGCCAGATAGCCTGAATGGAATAATGTCGACAGATACGATCATGGTTGGGTCCTAATATTGATTTGTAAGTAATCTAGCGCATAACAAGTGGTCAATCAATGGGTAAGTAACGAGTTGTTAGAAACGTTTTCGGTAGTGTTCTTAATACGGTTAGAGCATAAATTTACGGATGACTCTGACTTATTCACAATACTTGCTCGAATTCTAGACAAAAAAACCTTATAAAAATGAGTGGTTAGTAACAAAAGTTGACAAACTATAGATGGGTGTTTATTGTTTACGCAAATTAGTTAGTAACAAAAAGTTATATACCCAGGAAGGGCATGTAGAAGGGCACCTAATGACCACCAAACTATTTTCTTCCCGCATCATTCAAAGCGCTTTGGATTTCGATGTCTACAAAGTCAATATGATGAGCGCTGTAACAGCGCTTTACCCTGATGCGATGGTGTCATATAAGTTTATCGTGCGCAGTGAGGAAGACCTCTCTGAGCTTTTGCCCGAGGTAAAAGCCGAAGTCCTTAAACTGCAAGATATTCAATTTACGCAAGAAGAAATTGAATATATTAAGCGTGTCGCGCCTTACCTGAATCCTGACTTTGTTGATGCACTGCGCCATTTCCGTTTCAACCCACAAAGTGATGTCTCTTTCCATAATAAAGCCATGGCTGATGGCTCAAGCCAGTTAAGAATTACCATTAACGGCTTGTGGCGAGATACCATCTTGTACGAAACGATCATCATGAGCATCGTGTCTGAAGTTCGTAGCCGTCAGCGTTGGTCAGATATCCCTGTTGCGCAATTTACCACTGTTTTAGAAGAGAAAATTCGGCACCTAAAGTCGGAACTAAAACGTCGTAACATCACTAACTTTAAATTTTCTGACATGTCGACGCGTCGACGTTTTTCCTTCCAAGCTCAGCGCACTATGCTGGAATATTTGTGCCAGGAAGTGCCGGAATGTTTGACAGGAACAAGCAACTATCACTTAGCAAAAGAGCTAAACTTGACGCCTATCGGCACCGTTGCTCATGAATGGTTTATGGGACACCAAGCTCTGGTGAATGTGCGAGATTCGCAAAAAGTGGCGTTGCAACGTTGGCAAAAAATGTTTAATGGTGCACTAGGTATTGCGTTAACCGATACGATTGGTATCGATGCTTTCCTTAAAGACTTTGATGAAGAACTAAGTAACGCGTACTTCGGTGTACGTCACGATAGTGGTTGCCCTTATAGCTGGGGTGAAAAAATGATTGCACACTACCAGTCGCTGAATATAGACCCATTAACAAAAACACTGGTGTTTACCGACGGACTTAACTTCGAACAAGCGTTAGATATTTGCGAGTATTTCCAAGGACGTATTCAGGTGAGTTTTGGTATAGGTACTTTTCTTGCCAATGATATGGGTGATTATGTCAATAAAGATGGTGAAGCCTACCAGCCACTTTCTATCGTGATAAAAATGGTCACGTGCAATGGTTCACCGGTCGCCAAAATCAGTGACGAACCTGAGAAAGCCATGTGTGAAGATATCTTCTTTTTGATGAATCTCAAGCGCCGCTTTGAACAACCTCTTGATTTAAATGAGTGTCGTAAAATGATCGATCGTTTAGAAACTGAAGGTCAAAATTATCTCATTGACGCGTAGGCGTTATCCTCTCTCCTTGATAAGCACCCTCTATCGTTACGACAAATTTATATAGGTAAACGTGGAGGGTGATTTCGTTATAGTAATATACAGAAGTAACCAGATACAGCGCAGGAAAGCACTCAAAAGTTGATGTGTTATCTGCCTTTGATTAGTGTAAATCGATACGTTACAGCATCGTGGACGGTGTATCTCATCCGACACTAAACTCAGTCTAATCACGTAGTTTATTCCCACGTACCATGAGCTCACTCGGGTATAGACGTCTATCTGCTTTTATGACTTTGGGCTTCACGTAGTTGCTTGAATCAGGAGTCAAAATGAACCTAGTAGTACATTTGCAAAAGAAAGCGATCCGAAAATATGGCTATGAGATGGCCACTCGCCAAGCATGGAGGTGTGGTATCAAGGCAAATCTTGTAAAGCGCGTGATTGGCCTTTTTAAAGGACAAATTGTTTGTGTGGTTGAAGGTTGCCGAGCAGAGTTTTCTTCTCCTCTTAATAACCCCCTTCACGAAGATGACAAGCAGGGGCGATATGTGTTTGTTGGCGGTGTATGCTGGGAACCAAATAACATTATAGCGCCTGGTTTCCCTGATTTTATGTTTATGCACGTGCGTAATCTAAGCCACCGTCATAAGTATTTAACGGATGACGAACTATTTTTGAGCTTGGCTTAAAAATAAATCTCATAGACTAGTCCAGCCCAATCATAATCAGTAGTGATACAGTTTTATCTCTGTTGACATTCTGCTGAGTGTTTCTTGACGTACCTCTTATAAAACAGTGTTTCTTTACTTGTTAATAACAGAGGGTTTGTTTTCGTCTGATGTGATTTCCCTTTTGCGATTTACCATAACGCTCATCAAAGCAAACCATACTGGGATGTAAATCATGAATATGAAATCTATCGCAATTGCAACGGCAGTTGTTGCTGTACTAGCAGGCTGTAAAGACAAAACGCCACCAGCTCCAACTCAAGCAAACATTACTTTGGTTGAAGCGGTGACTGAAACGGTGAAAAAGCCGCACCAAGTATGTAAAGATGTGGTAGTAACCGAGCAAGTTGCCCCTGCGGATGACAATAAAATTATTGGTACGGTTGGTGGCGCAGCAGCTGGAGCTGCGCTGGGCAACCAAATCGGTGGTGGCTCAGGTAAAGTGATTGCAACTGCAGCTGGTACGATTGCTGGTGCACTGACAGGTCGTAAGATCCAGGAAAATGTGCAAAAAGGTGATGTAGTAACAACGACGAAAAAACAGTGTCATACAGAATATACGACATCTGATAAAGTAGTGGGTTACGACGTCACTTACGAAGTTTCAGGTGCACCAACGACGGTTCGCTTGGCGAGCAAGCCAGCGACAAAAACGTTCCCAATTCAAGATGGCAAAGTTGTTCTTCCGCAATAACTAGCTCCTCAACCGAAGTAATTAACAAGCCCTTTTATCTTTGAGACGAAAGGGCTTTTTCACATAAGCGGCGTTTTCATCTGTTTTCCCATTGGAATGTGCGGCCAGAAATACCCGTTAATTTCCGCGTTCGATACAATCACTTTTCTTAAAGTACGAACGGAAAAAGCATGGAAGATTTTTACCTGACCGAGCACGGTCTGGCTGGTTATTTCGAAGCGCAATGGTTCGACAAGTTCATTGAGGATCAACAGATTGAGATGATAACCAGTCGCTCAAAACAAGTCCCACTTTCTTTTTTGTCATCACCTCACTGCTCCCAAGTTGCTGATTTTATTGCGCAGGCGGTAATCGAAAGCAGCGTTCAGCCGTATTCCCTACTTGAGGTTGGCGCGGCGTTGGGAAGAAATTATTATGAGCTAGTGCAACGCTTACCTAACCTTAAAGAAGCGACGCTTGTGGAGCCTTCAAATAGGTTAATGGATGGCTTGAAGCAACTATTAATAGAAGAACAGCGCGTCGGGCTTACTTACCTTCACGATGTGAACACCTTAAACACTTTAGAGGTAGAGAATAGAGGTATCGTACAGAAATGTGCTCATGTTGATTTGACGCTAATTAACCAGCCTTTTGAGCTCGATACTCTCCAATCTCGCTTTGATTTAGTCGTATGTTTAAATGTGATTGATCAATGTGAGTCGCCACTTAGCGTGATCAATGCTCTAAAAAAAACCACCAATGTGGGTGGGCTGATCGTTGTCTCTTGCACTTATCAGTGGAACGCGAAACACATCAAAAATAAAGAAGAGGCGGTTGATGATATCAAAGAATACTTTGCTGAAGGCTGGCGTCTAGTGTCGGAAGCCGAGCATGAATATCGCATCCGGTTTAATGATCGCTTTGCAAGGCAGTTTTTATCTCACGTAGTCGCTTACGTAAAAACCGATTAGAGCCACATAAAAAAACCGAGCACTTACGGCTCGGTTTTTTAGTCTTTGGGTTAGAGCACAACTTTAAGTAACGTGCGCTTCTTGTTGCTCTTGCAACTTTTTCTTGCGACGCTCTCGTTTAGAAAGCCAAACCAGAGGCACAACAATCATAATGGTTCCTATTGCCATAAATATATCAGGCACTTCTCCAAACCAAATCAATCCCACAAACACGGCACCAATTAAGCCACTGTATTCAGCGCTGGCAATTTTGTTGCTATCGATCGAGCGGTAAGCGATGACACATGTTGCTGCATAAATCATGATGAACAAACTTGAGCCAGCAGCAACAGGGAAAGCACTCCAGTCCCAAGGTTCTGCTTCGATCAGAACAAGCAAGAAGGCTACTGGAATACCTGCCAAGTTTGTCATCAATAACGTTTGCATCACAGACTGATTTTTTGGCAGTTTTCGAATGAGCAAGTTATTGATTGCTAAAGTAATTGCAACAACTAAAGCCGAAATCGCTGCCCAGTCGATTTGATCTGGACGAATGATGACCAACACTCCAGCAAAGCCCATGATCGCAGCCGCGACCGATTGTTTAGATAGCTGTTCGCCAAAAAATATCGCGGCAAGCGGCAGCATGATTAATGGCGCGGCGTAAAAGATCGCGTTCGCAGTTGCGAGCGGTAAAGATGAGATCGCCAAAACCATGAATATTGCACCAAGTAACCATACGTGAGCGCGAACAGCATGCCACTTAAACCCTTCAAGAAAAGGCGCATTTTTTGTTAGCAAGTAGACTGGCAGCAGGAAAAGCACCGCTGAAATTTGTCGGAAAAAGACAAATTGAAAAATAGGCACTTCATTTCCGACACTTTTAATTAAAGAGTCCGAAAGCACCGCAATGAGATTTCCAACAATTAATAGCAGCATCGCTGCTCCGACCGATGTAACTTTCACTTTTTCCTCTCCTCTTTCTTTGCCAAAGAGTAGGTGATGTCATAGGATGAAGTGAAGTGATATTTATTAGTTTAAGTATGAGATTTTTAGATAATGAAATTGCCACCACTCAGAGCGGTTCACTGTTTTGAATCTGTTGCCAGAAACTCTAGCTTTTCGCTTGCTGCTGAAGAACTCAATGTGACGCAAAGTGCCGTTAGCCACCAGATACGATTATTAGAAGATTATTTGGGTGAATCATTATTTATCCGTCAAGGCAGAAAGCTCTCTTTGTCCGATACGGGCGCACGCTATTTAGAGGATATTAGCCCAGCAATTAGCTCAATTGCGATGGCCAGCCAAAAGGTGCGAGAAGGGGACAAAGGCAGCATACGGTTGGCGATTTATAGCTCGCTTGCCGTAAAGTGGCTTATTCCGCGTTTGTCTGATTTTAAGCGCTTACATCCAGAAATCGATCTGACACTCAATATGGTCGTTGGTGATCCTGAACAGACAGACAGCGTTGGCGATTGTTTTATCACGGTAGAGAAGCCAAAGCGAAACTACATGTCGGTAAAGTTATACGCGGAGACGTTGTATCCGGTCTGCAGCCATAAAATTTGGAAAGAGTTGCAAGATCAACCGATTCCAGAAGCGCTTTGGCGATACCCTATTTTGTCGACAGACTCAATTTATCGAGAGAGAGGAAAAGATTGGGCTGAGTGGTGCAGAGCGGGCGGTTACACCTTGCCGAAAGATGTCGATGTTCAACATTTTAGTCATATGTTGTTGGCAATAGAGGCGGCGCGTTATGATCAAGGCATCGCATTTGCGAATGATTTTATGCTCAATGAAAGAGATAAAGCGCACGATTTGGTGTACATCCCTTCTCATGGATTGGAAACCGGAGACAGCTTTTATTTTATTCATAAAAAGAGTCGAGCCAAGCAAGCGGAAATCATCAAGCTCACTAACTGGTTGAAGCAGCAATGCTTGTGAAATGACTAAATTGTCAAAATTAAGAAAGAAAGTGGCAAAGTTGTGTCTAAATATTTCATGTTTTATTGAGTTTTTATTCATTAACATCCACTTGGTTTTGAAACCAAGTGAAATGGACAGCATGGCATGCTTAAGGATGGGCAAAACACAACCTCAATAATTAACAGGCAGTGAAATACAATGTTTAAAAAAACATGGCTAATGACAGCCCTTCTAGCAACATGTTCTGTTGCAAACGCAGCTCCTTACGTTGGTGCATCTGTAGGTCAAGCATCGTTTGGTGATGTTAATGGCTCTATCAATGGTGGTGGTACTAACGCTAGCACTAAACTTAAACTTGAAGATGACTCAAGCCTTTCAGGCAAAGTATTCGGTGGTTACAAATTCAACGAATACATTTCTCTAGAAGCAGCCATTGGTGGCTACGATGCTTTAGATGGCAAAGTTGTTACTGTTGGTGATATGAAGTATCTATCGATTCAGCCAAAAGCGACTCTACCGATTGGCGATCGTTTCAACCTTTTTGCTAAAGCTGGTCTTTCTTACTTCAATGCTGAATTCAAAATTAGCAACTCTGTGATTGACGGTAGCGCAGGCCATACCACCATTTCTGACAGCACTGTAACAGGCATGTACGGTTTAGGCGCAGAGTTCGCTATTACTGAAAACTTTGCTCTACAAGTTGAATGGGAATACATGATGCCTGAGCTAGACATTGCGAAATTTGGCAATGAAAAAGTAACGGTTGATGCAGACATCAATGTGTTCTCTGTAGGTATGAGCTACCGTTTCTAAGAATACTTATTCAAGTTACCTCTTGGCTTAGTAAACGTTTTTGACTTCTGTTGGTCGAGCTGAGTCCAAGCTTTGAATTTGTTTAGATATAGCACAGGAAGTTTAGTTGCTAAGCGTCCTGTGCTATTTTTTTGCTTTGGAATAACTCTTAGGAATCTTTGTGAACGATGTCAATCTTAGGTATCTGGATCTACTGTTAAAGCACTTTGAACCTCACCAGTATCACCTTGTTACGCTTTCTGAGCTAGAAGCGGTGATTTGCACGTCGAGGCGCAATGTTTCTATTGTGATGAAAAAGCTTGCCACTTACGATTGGGTCGATTGGCAACCTGCGATTGGCCGAAGTAACGCTAGCCGTCTCAGTATTAATATTTCCCTCCAACAAGCGATGACCGAGTTTTTGGTTGAGGAGCTTGGCAGAGGAAGAATGAACTCAATAACGAAACTTATTGATTGGTTCGGTCAAACCGCGGTTAGAGCACTAACTATCGCATCTGAAAAAGTGAATCGATTGAATGAATCAAATAACGCTATTTTGATTTCTTCTTACCCTTGGGTATCCAAAATCGACCCTGCGAATACTTACCGTCACACTGAATTACACGTCGCGAAAAGCGTTTATGACGTATTGCTGACCCAAAATTCCAATGGTGGTATCGAGCCATCGTTAGCACACGAATGGAAAATGGAAGGCAAGGTAATGACGTTATGGTTGCGGCCAGGCATATATCGCCATGATGGCGAGCCCCTTAACATACAGGATGTGGTTTGGAGTATAGAAAGACTCAGGGAGATAAAAGGACCAGTTCACGAGCTCTGGCAATGCATTGATAGCGTGGTTGCAGAAACATCTAACTGCTTAAAAATTATATTGAAGCATCCGAACAAGTTGTTTCCATACATGCTAGCAACTCCTCATGCGTCTATTCTGTGTCGAGATGTCGTCTCTTTCGGTTCTAGTTATTCCTACCACATAGGGACTGGACCATTTAAAATCAGCGGCTGGAACCAGGAGAGTATGACTCTTGAAGCGCACAAAGAGTATTTTTCAGCACGCGCATTGTTAGATCAAATAACGCTGTCTCATGGTGATGTTAAAACCTTAAATATGTTGAGCTTTAACCAAAGCTCCGATCACGTTGAAGTGGAAAAAATTAGCGCATTTTCATATCTGACCTACCGCGAACGCGTGGAATCCCAACTCACAAAAGAGACTTGGTATCAACTCGCTGATTACATCCATGTGCAAAAGCGAATTTATGATGCGCCAAGTGCCGTTGACAGCATTCAGTTAGAGACTCATGAGCAAGATTTATCAATAACAGATGGTGGTGTGATACCTAAACTGAAAGGTAAAGTGGTATTAGCTGAACCTGTTTGGACGATACCGAGTCTAATTCGCCATTCCGAATGGTTGCACAGTGTGATTCGTGCAACGGGATTGGAGTTGGAGATCGTCGTTATTGATGACATTAGTTTTCCTGAGGTAGTGTCTCACCAAGCAGATTTGCTCTTCATTGAGGAAGTCATGGAAGCACCATTTGAATATGGCATCTTCGAATGGCTGTCGATAGCAACTGGACTGCGTTTTAGTTTTGATCAAAGCCAGATGTTAAGCCACAGAGAAAAGGTTCGCAGGGCGATGGCAGATGATCACTCGCTACAGTCTTTATTAAACCTAGAGAAAGCGCTGCGCGATCAGTACCTATATTTGCCTTTGTTTGTTGGCTACGAAGAAGTGACAAAAACACAGCAAGTGCGAGGTGTGCAGGTGAAGAATACAGGCTATAGCGATTTACATAGGTTATGGATTGCTCATTCACACTAGAGTCTGTGTTCAAGATTATGCAAATGTCCAACGCATAAAGCCATCGAAATGATGGCTTTATAAGGGCGTGTCGGATTAGAAGTTGTACGACACACTTGCGCCAACAACCCATTGGTTTGCACTATCAACGATAGAAGAGTCGCTGATACCGCTGCCTAGGCGCGTGTATTGTGTCATTTGGCTTACTTGCCAGTTGTCGTTGATTGGCATAACAAGTTTGTAGCCCACACCATAGCTTACCGTTGAATCACCTTTGTATGCTTTGCGGTTTGCGTTTGCTTCGCGTTGTTTTACACCAAAGTAGTAATCTACGTAGTCTTCACTTTGATAAGTTAGGTTAGCAAAAGGAACAAAATCAACACTACCGAATTTCATGATGTGGAAGTAAGTCGCGCCCGCTAAGTAACCTTTGTAAGCACCGCTGATATCGTGCTGAAGGTACGTAGAAATGACGTTGTTTTGATCCAGTGTAAAGTCTGCGTTTAAACCTAGATCGACGGCGAAGCGGCGTTTATCTGTGCCTTTCAGGCTTTTCGCTGTATCACCGTCGCGCATTACACCGCTACCTACAAGGTAGGCACTCATGTTGATTAACTCATTGGTGTTACCGAAGAAGCGGTAGTTAATGCCACTTAGGTCGGCATTAAAGTCGTCACCATGGTAACCACCGTTGAGAATTGGTGCTGTATTATGCTTTTGATCTTTGAAAAGATCGCTGCCTTGAGCCACACCAGCTTCTACGTTCCAACCGCCTTCGTTGTTGTAGATATTACCGTTACGAATGTAAGTATCGCCAGCAAAAGCTGAGCCAGCAGCTGTCAAAGTAAGTAGTGCAATTAATGTTTTTTTCATCATTTTTCCGAGTTGTTCTGTTTTGTTTTGAACACTGTACAAAATAATGTTGTAAGCATCTATCGGCAAAGCGTATGGAAATGTAATGAACAATCAGGGTAAGAAGCAGAATGTTGCTTCAGAATAGAAAGGTTGCTGAAATAGTTTTCGTTAAAATAACGAAAAATCCGAGCTGGGGTGGCTCGGATTTGGGGTATTTATCAGGTATTGATACTAACTTCTTACTGTTTCGTTAAGTTGTATAGTGGTGCTAGGTCACCCGTTACTTTTTCGCCATTCATGTCTAGCTTCATAAGTACGTTTTCACCAACAAAGTATTGGTTTGGTGCATCTTCATTTGTCAACGTTACGATGCTGCCATTTGCGTCCCAAGTGAATTGACCTTCAGATTTTGATTGACCGTCTTCTTTGTCTTGGTAGCTTTCTTCAAGTACGTAAGTGCCATCTTGATTTAGTGTGATGGTCATATCGATACCAGCACAATCCGCGCAAGGTAGTGTTCCTTTGTAGGTGCCGTTCCAGTCCAGAGCACTTTGTGCGTTGTGTTCAGAGTCTACAAATGTCTCTTCAGTAATTACCTGTTCTTCTTCTACTGGTAACGTGTCAATTGTCTCAGTCGTAACGTCTGCACTGGTGGTGACTTCAGTTTCCGTTGCCTGAGGTACTTCAACTGCGCTTGTTTCGGCAGGTTTCTCATCTTGACAGCCTGCAAGAATGATTACCGCGCCTGTTAGTGCCAACATTGTCTTTTTCATTTTATCCCTCTTTAAATCAAGATTTTGTATGAGAGTAATAGTAGACATTTATCGAGGATTTGCGTCATCAAAAAGCAATAGAATGATCTAACTGTGTCAATAAAACCGGATATGAGCATGAAATTGTCAGGAAAATCAGAACAATGTAAATGTTGCTTTGGGTATCAAGCTTGAGCCCACAGACAAATATCTAAAAGGGGAGTGGGAGCGAGTTAATTGATAACAGCCCACATTATTGTGAGTTGTATTATCAACATCATCTAAGAAACGTTATTGAAGCTTGAGCGTGAAGTGCCTCGTTTTGTGCTTCGTTGATCAGAAAACAGCTCCGCAATAACCTGACGATTTAATTCGCCTTTCAAATTGCCGTGCTCATCGATGACGGGCAGTGAATATTCACACGACATGGCTTCAGTCAGCACTTGCTCAATGGCTAAATGTGGAGAGATGATAGGCACCTCTTCATAGATATCATCACGCCAATCTGATATATGAGTTAACTTCGCTGCGTTTAGCAATCCTTGCTGTGTTATCACGCCTTGATAGCCTGCATTGGTCTCATGGTAGGCATAATCACGTTTAACACCTTTCATTTCACTCAGCGCATCTTCAATGGTTTCAGCGCGAACACAGTACGAAGGTGGCTGCATCAGCGTTTCGACCGTCAGTGCTCGCGCTCTATTGACGTCTTTTACAAAGGCTTCAACGTACTCATCGGCAGGATGCAGTAAAATTTCGTCTGGTGAACCTTGTTGGACAAGTTCACCGTCTTTAAGAATCGCGATGCGATCGCCAAGTCGAAGCGCTTCATCTAAATCATGAGTAATGAAAATAATGGTTTTGTGCAGCTTCTGTTGCAGCTCTACCAGCTGATCTTGCATTTCGCTCCGAATCAGAGGGTCCAATGCTGAGAAAGCCTCGTCCATCAACAGTATTTCGGCGTCGGTAGCCAGTGCCCGTGCAAGGCCCACTCGTTGTTGCTGTCCACCCGATAGTTGAGCAGGATACTGGTGCTCATAACCCGTCAGTCCAACGGTTTCTAACCATTCATTTGCTTTTTCTAAGCGCGCCTCTTTATTCATTCCCTGAACTTCCAAACCATATGCGATGTTGTCGATAACAGTGCGATGAGGCAGTAAGCCAAAGCGTTGGAACACCATAGACATCTTGTGACGGCGAAACTGTTCAAGTTCTTTGTTAGAAAGTTGCATGACATCCACCCCTTCTACCAAGATCTGCCCCATGGTTGGATCGATTAATCGGTTGAAGTGGCGAATCATGGTGGATTTTCCAGAACCGGATAACCCCATAATGACAAAAATTTCACCCTTTTGAATTTGCAGGTTGATGTCTTTTAGTCCGACCGTATGGCCCGTTTCCGCTAAAACCTGCTCTTTACTATGTCCCAACTTAACGCGCTCAATCACGCTATTGGGCTTGGGGCCGAAGATTTTATACAGACCGCTGATTTCGATAAGTGGACTAGTCATGTTTTGAGTCTCCTAAATGAGCTTGAGTGCGTTTCGCATACGCTTGTGAAGCACGATCAAAAAGGATTGCTAGGGCGACAATTGCTAAACCATTGAGAAGACCAAGAGTGAAATATTGATTGGTAATAGACTTTAGAACAGGCTGACCTAAACCTTTTACCCCAATCATTGATGCGATGACCACCATTGACAGTGCCATCATGATCGTTTGGTTAATTCCCGCCATGATGGTTGGCATTGCAAGCGGAAGCTGAACCCCAAAAAGCCGTTGCCGAGTGCTGGCACCAAATGCGGTTGCGGCTTCCAATACTTCTTTATCAACTAGACGAATGCCCAAATTGGTTAAACGAATAACCGGTGGAATCGCGTAGATCACTACTGCGATAAGGCCAGGAATTTTCCCGATGCCCAATAACATCACAACTGGAATGAGATACACAAATGCCGGCATGGTTTGCATGACGTCGAGTAATGGTGTTACCACCGACTGAATGCGATTAGAGCGCGCCATAGCGATGCCGATAGGGATACCAAGTGCTATGGCAAGCATAGTACATACAGTGATGATACTGAGCGTGCGCATAGTGTCTTCCCACATTCCAAAATAGCCAATCAGAATCAGCGAACCAAAACATGCAGCGGCCAGTTTCCAAGAGCGGCTGGCGGCATAAACGAGAGTGGTGCAGACACCTAAAATAATGAACCAAGGTGTAGAAATCAGAAGTTTTTCAAACCAGACAAGAAAAGCAAGGAGCGGATCAAACAGAGACTCAATGAGTTCACCATACTCGCGAGAGAAATCTCTATAGGCGCCGTCGAGTGTTTTGCGAATCGCCCTGAGATCAGAGGCATCCATTTCCGGGAATTCGCTGAGCCAATTTGAGTCAGACATATGTACTTCCTTTTTCTGATATACCTAAGCGCTCTCAAGAAACTTAATTTGGCAAGAAGAGTAGGGCACCTAGGCCAAGTAATGGTCGTTCGACAGGTTCTGTATCGAAAGTATTACCCTTTAAGCTCAGGCCAATGTCGTCAAACTTCTCTTTTTCGTTCCTTAGGTATACATCCTTTTAAATAAAACAATCATTAGTGTTCAAACTAATGATTTGCTTGGATTATAGTTTTTCTTCTTCAATAAAATGAACACATTAGCGTGTATTTGTATGAAAAATCTGCGCAAACTAACGTTTTTATTATCCGGTTAATTAGAATTGATCTTTTTGTTCGTTTGTCATCAAAATTCCTAAATTATTAGATGTCTAATTAATGCTGATGTATTACGTATTTGTCGTGTTGATTTTTGCAAACTTAGTTTATTGGCATATGCTAAAAATGTTATTGGCATATGCCAGTTTAAGGCGTAATTTGACTCTGTGTTTTTGAGGGACAATGATGGCAAGACCAAAGATAGAAAGACGAATATGCGGACGTGCGGCTCACCACTGCTTTAAGCCCAATGGCATTCCATTTAATCAGTTGGAGCAAGTCGCCATATTACCAGAAGAGTTAGAAGCGCTACGTTTAGCCGACTTAGAGGGGCTTAGCCAGCAGCAAGCTGCGGAGCAGATGGGCGTTTCTAGACAAACTTTTGGTAACACAGTAAAAAGTGCAAGATTGAAAGTCGCAAAAAGTTTAGTTGAAGGTCATGCATTAGTTTTTCCGAATGAGGAGTCAAACTTATGATTTATGCTATTCCTAATGATGGTGAGCGGGTGGCAAACCACTTTGTAAAAGCACCATACATCGCTATTTATTCTGATACTGACGGTATGCTAAAAAACTTAGCGAACATTGCTTCTATGCCACAAGCGGGTTGCAATGCGAAGTCTCAGTTGATTCAGTCTCTACAAGGGTACAATGTGGATGCTGTTCTTGTGCGAAATATTGGTGAACGTGTATTGGCAAAGCTACTTAGCAGTGGCACGCCAGTATTTAGGCTGTCTACTCGTAGTTCCTTGGAAGATGTGCTTGCGGTTCCAAGAGAGCCTTTGATTGAGCCCTCTCAAGGACGCCCATCAAACAATCATAAGAAAAGTGTTCACCAACAAAAAGGCGGCTGCGGCTCCTGTGGTTGTGGTGGCCAAAAATCAAAACCCTCCTTGTTGGCAAGACCTAAAGCGCTACTCAAAGCAACATCTAGCCCTGCTATACTTAAGCTAGAGTCGATGGCTAATAAGGCAGGTTAATATGGTTTGGTTATTTACCTTTCTTGGTTTTCTCGCAATCATTTTGTTGATGTCACTTGGCGTCATTTTTCACAACAAGCGCATTCAAGGGAGTTGTGGTGGTTTGAATAATGTCGGCGTTGACAAGGTGTGCAATTGTGAAACCTCATGCGCAGAACCTGAAAGGCGTTTATATCAAATCTCAGAGCCTAACTCATCACCTGAGCGCTAAGGCTTTTGGCCCATTGCGGCAAGGTTTGCCGAAACCAGTCCAAATATTTGCTGGTCTGCGGATTCTCTCTGGAGACCAGTATGTTGACTACCTCGACAACGATCCACGCTTTTGCTAGTCCGATATCGCGCGCCAATTCTGTTGTTTCACCTTTCTCTGCGCACTCTATATACTTGCCTGCTACGTTCAAGTAATCATCAAATGTGCCCATGCCCTCGATGAGCGGCGCTAAATCTATCGCGACATGCCCTGTAGAAAAGCGTTCCCAGTCGAACAGCACTAGCTCGCCATTTTCGCGCTGTCCCCAGTTTCCAGCATTCGAGTCTCCGGAGATCAAGTTCTGTCCATCGAAAAGATGCGCCGATCGTTGTTGGAGGTTGTGGAAGAACTGCTCTGTCTCTGAGCCCAGTTCAAGTGTAGCGAGTGCTTGTTGAGTCGCTTGTGGTGTCCACTGGTGGCGGTGATAAACACCATTTGATGTTGGTGGAAGTTGGTGCAGTTTGACGAGTTGTTCAATGACTCGATCATCTTCAAGTAAGAATGCTTGCTCGACTGCGTGGGGAACGTATTCAATGTGCAGAACGTTTTTCTGGTCGTCGAATTGAATCAAGCGCGGTACGTGTATTCCAAGCGCGTTAAACTGTTCGGCATAGCGTTGATAAAACGCGACTTCTATTTGAGTAGGGTTACGTTTTTCTATTACTTGGACGCCATCTTTTTCGATGAGAAAAACTTTGGCACTGCCCATTTGGTTGAGTTCTTGCTGCGACACCGGACTTCCTGTCTTCATGTAGAGAGAGCTCACCTTAATCGCTGCACTCACGTTTGCCAATAGCCACGACAAAGTGCCTCAAAAATATTAAATGCAACTGTTTAAATATGATTTTGTCGTTGGTGTCTAAATTTTACACAGTTACGCCTGTACTCCGATAAATTCGTTCTACGCTTACTATTCGTCTTAATAAAGGAGAACCAAAATGGCTGTAATGAAGCAGGATATTCCAAATCGTGTAACGGTTTACCATGACAATATCGATCAAGAACAAGAGCTGAAAAATGCGATGCTGCCAGAGAAACCGCGCTACTTTAACGGTGCTCCGACTTACAAAGCGAACAGCATCGAAGAGTTTGAAAGCAAAATCAGTCAGATAGGTTTGTCTCTCGATAAATAATTTTTCTTTTACCTAAAAGCGCCCTCAAAATGAGGGCGCTTTTTTGTTTATGTGATTGATTTGAATCGTAAGGAATTAACCTTGTTGTGTACTGCCTTGGCAGACTTGTTTCTGCACTGCTGGTGGCGCGGGCTCGTAATGGCTTAAGGTCATACTAAAGCTGCCTTCACCACCAGTGATGGAGCGTAATCGACGAGCGTAATCTTGCAGCTCGTTTACTGGTGACTTGGCTCTGAGTAAGGTGAAGCTACTGTCGATTGGCTCGGTGCCTTCGATTAAGCCTCGGTTTCCAGATAAATCTCCAGAAACATCGCCAACGTTCGCGGTTGGGATGTGCAGTTCCATCTGGACAATGGGTTCTAGCACAATAGGATCGGCGTTGTTAATCGCATCTAAAAAGGCTTTCTTACCTGCGATGACAAATGCAATTTCTTTCGAATCGACGGAGTGATATTTACCGTCATAAACGGTGACTTCCACATCCTTAATTGGGTTGCCAGAAATCGCGCCTTCCTCTAACGCTTGCAAAATACCTTTTTCAACAGCAGGAATGAGCGCGGTTGGGATGGCGCCACCCACCACTTTGTTGATGAACTTAAATCCGGCACCACGTTCGAGTGGACGAACCTTCAATTGCACTTCACCAAACTGGCCTGCACCGCCACTTTGTTTTTTGTGTCGATAATGCCCTTCGGCAGGTTTGGTGATGGTTTCAAAGTATTCGACGCTTGGTTGGCAGGTTTCGACGTCCAGTTTGTACACGTTCGCCATCTTTTCTAATGCGACTTTGAGGTGAAACTCCCCTTGGCCGCTGATGATGGTTTCGTTGGTGCGAGCGCGATGTTCGATGCGCAGCGAAGGATCTTCACTGGCAATTTTATTCAGCACATCTCCTAATTTTTGCTCATCTCCACGCTTAAGAGGCTTCAAGCACAAAGAATACATGGAGTCAGGAAGGTCCAACGTTTTGAGTTGAACACCATCTTCTTCGTGAGAGTCATGAACGATTGAATCGAATTCGAGATCATCCACTTTGGCTAAAACGCAGAAGTCGCCTGCTAGCGCGCGAGGGATCTCGGTTCTATCTTTGCCCTGCAGTTGATATAAGTGCCCAACTTTAAATGCCTTGTTGCTTTCGCCAATATAAAGCTGGCTGCCCGCATTGATTTCACCCTGATACACACGTAAGTAGGCAAGTTTTCCCATATATGGGTCGACGCTGACTTTGTACACGTGTGCGACGGTGTGCTCTAAGGTTTCGCAATTTACTTTGATTTTTTTGCCGTTCTTTTCCAGTAGAGGAGGGTTACCCTCGTTTGGCATGGGCATGATCTCCGCCAAGGTGCGCAGCAGCAACTCGACGCCCGCGCCGGTTTGTGCTGAGACAAAACAGACCGGAATCACATGTCCAGTTCTCAGTGCTTCTTCAAACGGATCATGCAGTTGCTCTGCGGTGAGTTCGGAGCCTTGTTCCAGATACAGTTCCATCAGTTCTTCATCGACTTCGATGACTTGGTCAATTAAGGTCTCATGAGCTTCATCTACTGTTGCAAGTAAGGTTTCTCGTCCCAATTCTGGTTCGAAATAGCAGTCAACTACAGATTCTCCGTCAGCCGAAGGTAAGTTGATCGGCAAGCAGTGGTCACCAAAATGCTCAACGATGTTCCCCATCAATCTTTCTAACTGATTACCGTGGTTATCGAGCTTATTGATGATGATCATCTGACATTTTTGCTGCTCTTTAGCAAAGGTGAATAAGCGATCGGAAGTTTGGTTAAGTGGGGTTTGAGGGTCGATGACAAGGGCAGATGTTTCAACGGCAGGAAAAACGCTGATAGTACGGCCAAGTAACTCGTTTTGTCCCGGAGTGTCGATGATATTGAGCCGGTGTTTATTCCAGCGCAGTGCGACTGGCGTTGCTTCAATACTGTGTTGATATTGGATGGATTGAGGGTCGAAGTCGGTAACGGTATCGCCTTTTTCTACGCTGCCTAAATGGTGCGTGGCATCGCAGGTGAAGAGCAGTTTTTCTATCAGCGTGGTTTTACCGGTCCCGGTTTGGCCGACAAAAGCGATATTGCGTATTTTGTTGATAGGCATAGAGCCTCCTTGCAAGATGGCGTGAAAAACCTACGAATTGCTAGGAAGTGGGTTGCTATAGAAACCCACGCACTGCATTGGAGTAGGGCGGGATTACCGCCTATTCGTTTTCCACGTCATTTTCCGGATGACTCGATGCATAAGACCACCTTCTTGGACTACTGGAATCTTAGCATGCCTCAATAACCATATAATTTATGTGACTTATTTCATGATGGAGCTGATTGTTTTTTAATCGAGATCATAAACTCAGAGGTTCTGACTTTTGGAGCAAAACCTCTGGATTGTTTAGGCTATTTGGAAAGAACGATTTCGCCGTCGCAATAAACCAAGCTTGGCGTTACATCTTGTCCGAGCAACACCGGGCCATCAAGATCGACAACGCTCGCCTGAGCTGCAATAGGTAACGCGGCTCGCATCGCCAGCGAGGTCCCCAACATACAACCGGACATGAGGCTAAAACCGAGTTTTTGGGCGTCGTCGGCTAATAATAGTGCTTCAGTGAGCCCGCCAGTTTTATCTAGCTTAATGTTCACCATTTCATATTTGCCAACCAACTGATGCAATTGCTCTCTGGTGTGACAACTTTCATCGGCGCAAAGTGGAATGGGGTGCGGAATGCTGGCGAGTACGTCATCGCAGTCTTGTGGCAACGGTTGTTCGATCATGGTGATGTCTAGCGGTTCGAGTTGAGCAAATACCGTCGCGAGGTCGAGGCTTTGCCATGCTTCATTCGCATCTAAAACAATTTGCGCGTGCGGCGCAGCATCGCGTACTGCGGCAACGCGATCAAGCACGTGTTCACCATCCAGTTTTACCTTAAGCAGTTTTGCGCCTTGGCTAAGGTAATCCTGCGCCTGTTTTGCCATCGCTTGCGGCGTGTCGATAGAAACCGTCATCGCCGTCACAATCGCCTCTGGTAACGTAAAGAGATCGTGAACCTGTTGCTTGTGGCTCAAAAGCGCGTGAAGATGCCAAAGGGCGCAATCCAATGCATTTCTTGCCGCCCCCGCGGGCAATAACGATTGAAGCTGGCTTTTGAGAACCATGACATCAGCTTCGCCTTTGGCATACAAACTTTGCAGTTCATGTGCGGCGTGAGAAATCGCCTTAATCACCGATTCAACCGATTCACCATAACGAGGGTATGGCGTGCATTCACCTTGGGCGGTCATGCCTCGATGTTCAATTGTCACGCGGACTACGTGGCACTCTGTCCGACTGCCGCGAGAGATGCGAAATGGTGTCGCCATGGCAAGCGTGACAGGTTCTACATGAATTTTCATCTCACTAGTTTTCCCTAAACCGCAGTTATTTTCTAAACCGTAAATGTTTCTTAAATCGTAAGGAGCCTATCTGCAACCGCATCAACGCCAAAACGTACAGGGTCGGTGACGGGCACTTGGTATTTGTCGCTCCAATCCTGGCATAACTGGGCTGCATCTTCTTCGCTGAGCGCCGAAGTGTTTAAGCAAATACCCACTAATTGAGCGTTTGGATTTGTTAGGCGAGCAGCGGCCAGGTTCGCTTCTATCGTTTGTTCAATGGTTGGCAAGCTCGCATGTGGTAAGTTGCGGATGTGCGGGCGACCAATCTCATGGCACAGTATCAGAGCGTCAGCTTGTGCGCCGTGAAGTAAGCCCAAACTTACGCCAGCAAACGAAGGGTTAAACAATGAACCTTGCCCTTCGATGATGTCCCAATCGTGATCGGTGAACTCAGGGCTGATCGCTTCTACTGCGCCGGAGATAAAATCGGCAACTACGGCATCAATCGAAATGCCACTGCCTGCGATGAGAATTCCGGTTTGACCCGTTGCTTTGAACTCTGCACGACAGTTTTTACGCTTCAATGCATGCTCAATGGCAAGGGCAGAGTACATTTTGCCAACGGAGCAATCTGTCCCTACAGTAAGTACTCGCTTGCCTGCGCGAGCTTTGCCATTGCCGACCTTGAGCGGGGCATCATAATGGCGAACATCATACAGTTTGGTTAATCCGCGTTGTTCTAGATCGGCAAGAGGAGCAAATTCCGCCAAACGTTGGTGCATGCCCGATGCAATTTCAAATCCCATTTCTGCCGCTTCAAGTAAGGTTGCTTGCCAAGCTTCGGGAATGACGCCTCCTGGATTTGCAGTGCCAAGCACCAGCGTTTTTGCTCCTTGCTGATGCGCTTGTTGTAGTGTCATGTCGGTTAAACCAAGCGATACGGTTTCTGGCGTCAGGCGGATTTGGCCAAGACAAATCTCAGGTCGCCATTGATATATGCCACGCGCGGTTTTTGCTGCGAGTGGATCGGTTACGTCGCCAAGAAAGAGTAGGTAAGGTTGAGCAATTTGCATGATGGTTCCCTTCGTCATCGTTATTGCTCATTAATGTAGCCAGACTGATTTAGGAAACCGAATGCTTATTTGTTAGGCAGGTATAACTTCAGGTTATACCTTTAAACCATCTGTTGTTTTAGGGCGGTGATAAATTGCTTTGTCGCAATGGATTGAGGTGAGTGCTCTGCGAATAAAATAGAGACGGAGAAGGACATATTTGGCTCCAAAGCATGCACGGAAACGGCATTATCTTGGCGATATTGTTTTGCAGTCCAAGGGTCTACAATCGCGAATCCTGCTTCGTTTTTCACCAGTTCAGCCGCCGCGGAGTAGCTGCGGACGGTAATGGCATGTTGATAATGCTCGTCACGCGCTGATAAGGTTTGATGCAGCAATAGACCCAAAGGGTCTCGGCTATCTAAACCGATAATGAGTAAATTGTGACTGATGAGTTCTTCTAAAGTGACGGTTTTTTCTGTGGGTATCGCTGCGCTTTTAGGGGCAATTAGCGCCAAGTTTTCTTTTAATAACATGTGTCCCATGATCGCTGGTGGCGTTTCTTCACCGAACGCAATGGCGACATCCAATTCATGTTTCAGTAAACCTGAGCACAGCTCATCGCGATTAGCCGTTGAGAGCTCAAAGGAGATGCCGTGCTCTTTCGACAGCAACGCGACAGTCGGCGCTAACAAGTGTGCGGCCAAAACAGGCGGAGCACCGACTCGTAAATGTTGAGTTCCCTGTTTGACTTTGTTGGTCAGAGAGCGAAATTGTCCGAGTTGTTGATAGACTTTTTCAGCCTCTGGCAATAAGGCTTTGGCTTCTTGAGTGGGAACGAGACGGCCCTTTACACGCTCAAATAAAGCGAAGCTCAGTTGTTGTTCTGTATGGGCGAGAACTCGAGTGACATTAGGTTGGGAAACGTGCAGTAAGCGAGCCGCGCCTGACACCGTTCCTGCTTGCATAATGGCGTAAAAGACTTCTAATTGCCTTAAGTTCACTGCGATTTCCCTCTGCTCATGTTGCTCACCTCAGAATACCCAACCTTGCTGATAAGCGATAGAGGTAAAAGTGCTGGCGTAAAAAATAGGAAGACGATGTTGGTTGCCTTCCTATCTCGCTTTTTCAATTTCTCAACTTCTCAATTTCTATGCTTCACTTTGCTGCTGCATGAAGGGGCAGGTCGTTAAACGGCTCGACGTCTTGACTGAGTAATCCCATCAAAATCACTGCTAACACCATGACAGCAGCTGCGATTGCAAAACCGTATTGTGTTAGTTCGTAATGACTCAATATTGCAATCAGGACGTAACTGAGAGATTGAATGGTGGTGGCAAACATGCTGATGCCGCCATCGACGCGACCTCGTTGATGAACCGCTACGGTGTGATGCATCCAGTTGACTCTCGCAATGCGATTTAGCGCGTTAAATACGCCAAACAGCGCCGTAAACAATAAGATGGTCAGCGGGCTCATCGCAAAACTCATCCCGATAAGCGCAAAAGAGACCATAACCATCGAAGCGAACATAATGTGGCTATGGGAGGCACGGCTTAGCACTTTGGTGACAATAAAGCCGGTTAGCAACGAGCCGAGGCCAAAACTGATGTTGAACCCTGCAAACCAATCGCCAGAGATGCCTTGTTCAGAAAACCAAATCGGCACCAGTTTGCTCAAATACGTCAATGCAGGATAAGAGAGGCAAGAGAGCAGAATAAAGCCATAAAATCGGGGTTCGAGACGGAATATTTGTTTGCTCTCTTTGAGTTGTGCGATGAAAGCAACGGATTTTGATGCCCTTAATTGTTGAGTATAAGGCGTCAGAATATAGAACATCGCTGCTAACGCAGAGGCGCTGGCCGCAAACAAAGCAAACTCTTTCATGCCCCACATTTCAAGCAAAACAATACCCAACGCGCCAGCTCCGAGGGTTGTGGATTGCATTACAATTTCTTGCTGACCCGAAATTTTCGCATACTCATGGTGCTGATAATTTTCTTGGGTGAAGGCGTTGTTGGTCGTCCATGCAAAATTACTCGAAACCCAATACACCAATTGCGCAAAAGCCAGCAACCAGTGTGACTCAAACCCTAACCAATAAGCAATGAACACCACCAAAGCCATACCCGATTGAATCCATTGATTGAGCACGAGTAGTACTTTGCGTGAATGTCGGTCAATTAAAGTGGAAAAGAAAGGCGTTGCTAGAAAAGAAATCGCGGTGCAGCTCAGAGAAACTAAAGCGACGAATGTACCCATGTTAGGTTCGGAAAGCATTACCCATGGCAGTGCCATCATGAATAAGCCAGAGGAAATGCTGTCGAAGAAGCGGCCAGCTAAGTACGGCTGAGTTTTATTTTTCATTATGTTTGCCTCTAACTCCCGATGTATTTCAAAAGGTTGATGTCCAACTGTCTTGTGTTTAACAACCAAGTCGTTCGCGCTGAACACATTATCTTGAGATCGCCGGGGTTTAGCGTTAATTAAGATGGTGCAACTTTAAAACCTCAAGTAAACTTGAGGTAAAGCATTTTTTTAACAAAATTGATACACAGGGAGTCAAGGATGGAAATCAGCGTAGGAGAAGTGGCAAAACGTTCTGGAGTGAAAGTATCTGCCCTACATTTTTACGAGCAAAAAGGATTGATTTCGAGTTGGAGAAATCAAGGTAATCAGCGTCGCTACCATCGCAGTGTGTTGCGCCGTGTTGCGGTGATCAAAGCAGCGCAGCAAGTTGGGTTGTCGTTAGAAGAAATTAAACATGCGTTAGATGAACTGCCGAAACACCAAGCCCCTAACAAAGCGCAATGGGAAGAAATGGCAAGCCATTGGCATGAACAGTTAGAACAAAAGATTCAAAAACTTAAAGCGTTGCAAAACGATTTAGGCGGATGCATTGGCTGCGGGTGCTTGTCGTTAGAAACCTGCGCACTGCGAAACCCAGAAGATGTATTAGGGAAAGACCACTCGGGGTCGAACTTAACGTTAGAAGAAGAGTAGCGATTATCTCTATTCTTTGTCGAAACTGTCGACTACGATCGCGCCCATCGAAGCAGGCATTGTGATGACGATAACGCGCTTTATCGCAACCAAAGGCTCATTCATGAGTGGCAGTTTATCAAGACAGAAAAGAACTAACGCTACCACAACGGCCGCAATGAGGTACGCGATAACCACACGAAAAATAAAGATGGATACGCGATTCTTGATGTGGCTTTGAAACACGCTTTGATACGCGAAAAAACTGAGGAAAATGACAGAAAGACTTAACAGCATGAGCAAGTTTGCCATTGGTAGGCTCTCACCCAATCGCCACGCTTCCTCCGAAAATGAGATCGGGACTGCTAGGGCAAAAGCACCAACCAATACTTGGCTAGCGTCTTCTAGATTAAAGTGGCTGCTCATGCTGTTTATTCCATTATTCGCTTGCTAGATGTAAGAGCTTTTCAAAACGCTCATTACCGTGCAGCAATTCGAGGTCTCGTTCTTCGGCAAGTAAATCACGAATGGATGGGCTGTATTCAATTGCGCGTTCCAAGTCTTCAATAGCTTGCTCTTCGATACCAAGGCGAGAGTATGCACACGCGCGTTGATACAATGCAGGACCGTTGGTGTAATCGACTTCAAGTACGCGGTTACAAATGCTAAGTGCCCAATGGTATTCGTTGATTTCCATCGCTGCGTCGGCTTTGTAAGTCAACGCTTCTAAATCACCTGGACGAATTAATAAGATTTCATCATAGATTTCAATACGTTGTTCTGGAGTTTGAGAGCTTTGTGCACGTAGCCATAAGTTATGGATCTCGTTGATTTTCTCAATCTCTTTGTTGTTTTCGCTGATAATGCGAGTTTTGCGTTTTAAATCTCGCTCAAGGGCGACAAACTTTTTCTCATATTCTTGGGCGATCTTCTCCAATCGTTTATCAGCCATCTCTTTGGTGTTGTGTTTAAACTCGCGCAGAGATTGCCATCCGACAAAGGCAATCAGCGATGCGACACCAGCAATGATGTAGAAGAAGTATGTAACGGTCACGTTGGCATAGTTCAACGATTTATCTGCGACCGTTAGCTCGCGATCGGTGATCTCTGTGATCATTCGCTTTTCTAGGCTTTGATAGTCCTGACGCAGCGCTTTTAGTTCATCTAAAATATAGCGTTCCATTAATGGTCTATCTAACAGATCCGATTCTGAATACTTTTCCTCCGATGCCATTGTTGGCAAGGCAAGTATCAGCGAGAAAAAAATACCAATAAATAAGCGCATATAACGTCCTTTCACGAGAAGAGTACAGATAGACCATGCAACAATAGCAAATAGCACAAACGTTTAGCAAAGTTATTACAAAAGAAATAACAGTCGTCTTCGTAGAAGTCATATTCTTGTTGTTTTTCAGTTTGTTCCTGGTGGTTATTTGTGGTGATATCTTTTATCCTCCTTACGAATTTATGATTAATGGAGTGAGCATGGACGCGCGAGCTAAGGATTACTTAGAACAATTCCTAGAATTATTATCACCAGAACAAAGGGAAGCTGTACCATCAGTCAGTGCTGACTATTATTGTGCCGACGAATACAACGCGAATGTATGCGCAGATTTGGTTCGTATTGGACAGAAAACTGCATCGTGCAGTTTGGAGCTTTGGTATCGAGAACATGGTGAAACCATGCCCCAAGTCGGTCATTTACAAGTAGTGACGAATTGGGATGGGGACCCGGTTTGCGTGATACGAATTACTGACGTAAGTACATGCAAATATGAGGATGTAACCGCAGAGTTTGCCTTCGCAGAAGGCGAAGGTGATAGAACCTTAAACTGGTGGCGTGATGCTCATACTGCATTTTTTAAAGCTGAATGCGATGAGTTGAACATCGATTGGCATGAGAAACGTACGCTGGTTTTAGAGCGTTTTGAAGTGGTGTATCCCGTCAATTAATCTCTGATAGCAGCACTGATTTGAAGTGCTGCTTTCTTTATCGAGAGACCATTTTTAGCGCTTTCGAGCGGTCACACTAAACATGTGCCAATGTTTTTGGCTTCCGACTACAGTGGTCCCGTCTTCATCTCTTTCATGCAATGAAATGAGGTCGTAACCCTCGAATAAGCTTTCCACTTCCTTTTTCGTTAATGCGGTAATGTTTGGATGCATTTCGGAGGTCACCCAGGAGTCTTTCACTCCCAAGAAATCGCCGCAGAAGATACCGCTCGGTTGTAATGCGCTGTCTATTTTTGTCCAGACTTGTTTGAAGCCTTTGTCAGGGCAAAAGAACAAACTGGCATTTGCGATAACCAAGCTGCACTGAGGATAATTAAACTCAGTAAAACAGCACTGCGAAACCGAAAATCGTTTATTACCTTCAAAGCGTGTTAAACAAGTTTTTACTGCATCTTCATTGCTATCACATGCGTGAACCTTAAATCCCTGTTCGAGTAGAAAGTGGCTGTCTCGACCTATTCCGCAGCCAATATCAAGAGCGACTTTGCCTTCTATCTTAAGTCGGTTTACGGCATTTTCCACGTTTGGGCGGTGAGGTTGGCTTAAAATTTTCTGATAGTATTCATTCCATTGCGCTGGCATTGAACTTCCTTATGTTGGTTGTGTCCCCTGCCCAAAACTAGCGTCCATTTTGTTTTGCTTGACTGGGGAGGTTTGCAGTATTGGCAGCTGTTATAGCTGATCTTCAATCGGTAATATTCCGGAGAACCAAGCGCCCATTTTTCGCCATACTCCTGCTTCTGGTTCGGAGTCGTATTCTTCGCCTGTTTTTACGTCGGTCCAGACAATGTCCCCGTCGCGCAGAGTTAAGGCGTAGGCGTTACTCGACAGTTGATTTGGCAGTTGTTCTAGAAACATTTGCACATATTCTGGCTGTTCGATAACAACGGCCATTTCGGTATTCAAAGCGGCCGAACGTGGGTCCCAGTTCATCGAACCAACGAAAAGTGTTTTGTTATCAATTGTCATTGCTTTAGCGTGTAAACTTGCTCTGCTACTCCCCGTGAGGCTCCACTTACTTTTGAGTTTCGCGCTCGCTTTTACTTCCCAAAGCTTGATTCCAGCTTCGAGTAGATCTTTTCGATATTTTGCGTACCAACCATGCACGGCAAACACATCGTTAGACGCGAGGCTATTGGTCACAATCGTGATATCAACGCCTCGCTTGGCCGCGTTACTTAATGCTTGAGTACCTGCTTCAGTTGGAACGAAATAGGGAGAAATGAGCACAAATGAATCCTCAACACTTTTAACCAATTCCGACAAATTATCAATAAGTTGGCTCTCTCGGGTCGCGACTTTATCGGGCAGATCAAACCATACTTTCGCTTCTCCCCAGTAGAGCTTGAGTTTGCCTTGTTTTAGATCTTGGTACATATCCAGTTGAGTGAAGTCATAGCGGCCGGTTGAAAACTTTTCCTCTAACCGGAGTTTATTGACCTGCTTTTGAATCGCTTGGTCGGTAATTTGCTGTGAATTCGGTGTAATCCATTCCATTGGTATCGAATAGGCGCTATTCCAGTAGAGGTCGAACTGATCGGCAGTTTGTTGTACCGCCTCACCATAGAGCAGAAGATCAAAATCACCAAACTCAACTTGCGATTCAAAAGAGAAGTATTCATTGCCGATATTTCTACCTCCGACAATGGCGGAAACACTGTCTGCAATCAGAGACTTATTGTGCATACGACGATTAAGACGTTCAAAATCGCTAGCAAGAGCGAACCAACGGGAGTCGCGATACTGATGTGGGTTAAATAAGCGGATTTCTATATTAGGATGTGCATTGAGGGCTGCCATCACATCGTCGTTTCGCTTTTGCATATCGTCAAGCAACAGCCTTACTCGAACACCACGCTTTGCCGCTTCATACAAGCGCCACGTTATTAGCTGACTCGTTTCGTCACCACGGTAAATATAGTATTGAAGATCAAGGCTTTTCTGGGCGGACTCGATCAAAGAGGTTCGAGCAAGAAGGGCATCGTGTCCCTGATTTAACGGTGCAAAGCCAGTTATGGACTTGGGGTCTCTCCCGTAAGCTTCAAAGTACTGCGCAAGAACAGAATCCTTTTGATAACCGAGCTGAAAGCTGGTGGACTTTTCACTGGCGTCATTCAACGATACGGATGAGCATGCCGATAAAATAGTGAGCAGCGAGGGGAAGAGCAACTTGGCGAGCGTTTGTAACAAAGCACATTTCCTTGTCTTACAGAGTGTTACCTACTCCAAATTATAGACTTAAGCTGACGCCACATGCACCCAGAACCGTTTGATAACGAGCGATTAATCAATGAATTGCCATAGAGCCTGCACTAAGTTCAACTTTTAGAGCGCAGATAATCATTTATTTTAATTATCATTATGGCCGTATTGGTCATAATCACTAATATCTGGTGATTATGACCAATAGCACACTGGATAAAATAATGGTTTTTCTATAACTATATGATTTTTAATAAGTAAATGCTTGGCATGTCATTTGCTGTTTAGAATAAAAGTTAAGTCAGAGCAACTTGCGCAGTTGGTTAATTTTTTGTTAATTTTATTGACTTTGAATTGGCAATAACTATCTAGTTCGCTGCTTAAAAGACTAGGCAAGCGCCGCTTTGATGTTTATTCAAATTCAATTCTCTCACCACCATGCTTACCGGGAGCAATGGACTGAATAAAAGTGTGGTGTTGAAAACAACAATAAAAAAGGATTTTCGATGTTAGCAAAACCCATATTACGTTGGCTTTTACCCTTCGTCGTCGTTGGAGGCTCTTATGCAGGATATGCTGCAATTGCCGCAACTGCGCCGGAAAAAGAGTCAACCAAAGATGCAATTACAGAACCTACTGTTCAGGCTTCTTCTCTTTTTCCTACTGATCACAAAGTGGTGATTACCAGTCACGGTGAATTAGTCCCTTTTGAAAAAACACACCTTTCCGCGCAAGTCAGTGGTGAAGTGATAAGTTGGCACCCGAATTTTGTAACGGGTGGCATCGTGAAACGAGGAGAGGTTCTTTTCACAATTGAAAGTGACAACTATGAAGCATCGGTTTTACAAGCTGAAGCCGATTTAGCTAGTGCACGCGCAAACTTGATTGAGGAACAAGCGAAAGCCGAAGTTGCAAAACGTCAGGCAAAGAGACTGAGCGATAAGCAAGTGACGGATCTGTATTTACGCAAACCTCACGTTTTGAGCGCACAAGCCCAAGTGAAGTCGGCTCAAGCGGCACTCAAACGAGCAAAAAGAGAGTTAGAAAATTGCAAAGTCGTTGCACCTTACGATGCGCTGGTTGTTGAGCGTGATATTGGTGTTGGTCAATTTGTTACATCTGGTTCTCGAGTTGCCACGTTAAACAACATCGAAGTGGCAGAGGTGCACGTACCCATTGCCGGTTTTGATAGTGCATTTTTACCCGAATCCATTGGTGAACTCACTGCGACAGTGACGCAGCAAGGTGTGTTTTCTACCACTAGAGAAGGTCGAGTAGTTCGTGATCTAGGCATGATTGATAGCGCTACCCGAATGATTAACATGGTCATTCAAATCGCGGACCCATACGGTGTCGATAACCAGCAGCCTCCAATTAAATTCGGCTCCTACGTTGAAGTGAGCTTCACTGGTAAGGAACTTAAGCATATCTATCGCTTACCACAGGAATTAGTTAAAAACCGTACCGTGTGGGTGGTGAATGGCGATAATCAACTTCAACCCAGAACTGTCACGGTTTTGAGAGCAGAAGGTGAGTTTTTGCTGGTGGGCGAAGGTTTAGAGCAAAGTGATAAGTTGGTACTGACCTTGCCCGAGTACCCTCAAAAAGGTATGGCGGTACAAATCGCAAAAAAGAGTGACGACTCCGAAACCGTCGTACAGTAAGTAGGAGTTTGTCATGGAAGATACTAAACAAAAGGGCTTGATTGCCTATTTTGCGAATAACCCCGTCGCTGCCAACCTTTTGATGGTGTTCATCATTATCATGGGTGTGGTGAGTTTTCTCTTTATTCAAAGGCAGATGTTTCCGAATATTGAGGTGAACTACATTGATGTTCGTGCGACTTATCCTGGCGCTTCTCCTCAAGAGATAGAAGAGAGTATTCTCGTTAAGGTCGAGGAATCGATTAAAGACGTCACCGGGATTAAAAAAGCAGTCTCAACGGCCTCTAGAGGTAGCGCGTATGTTTCCATCGAGGTAGACGTTAATGCCGATATCAAGCGTGTCTTAGATGATGTAAACCAACGTATTGATACCTTGTCTAACTTACCAGCGGGTATGGAACCAATCAATGTCTACCAAGTTGAATGGCGCCAAGATGTAATCGAAATGGGGTTAGTTGGGGACCGACCGCTCGAGGAGCTTAAACCGCTTGCTAAGCAAATCGAAGATGAATTACTTCAGTTAGAAAACGTCATGCTGGTGTATCTGAGTGCGCCAGAAGAAGAAATAGCGATTGAAGTAGACCCACTTGTTCTTCGTAAATACGACCTGACGTTGAGCGATATCAGCAGCGCGATCAGCCGTTACTCAGCCAACTTTTCTGCGGGCGAAGTAAAAACAAACTCAGGGATGATTGCAGTAAGGATTGAAAACCAATACTACCGTGGTGATGAGTTTAGAAATATTCCTGTAAAGCTTGGCGCAAATGGTGCGAAGGTTTTACTGCAAGATATCGCCACGATCAAAGATGGTTTTACGGAAGAAGAGCGCTATTTTGAATACTCAGGGCAAAATGCGATCTACATGTCTGTTGAAGCAACTCGTGATCAGAACATTATCCCTGTTGCACAGTCCGTTCGTAATTATATTGAAGCAAAAAACAAGACATTGCCGCAGGATGTTAAGCTCAAAGTCTTGGTTGATACCACTTATTATTTAAATGGGCGTCTCGACATGATGTTGAAAAACTTGCTGCAAGGCGCTGCATTAGTCGCGATTATGCTGACCATTTTCCTACGTTTCCGCTTGGCTATGTGGGTAATGATTGGGCTACCTGTCTGTTTTCTCGGTGCCGTAATGATGATGCCTGCATTAGGGATAACGGTAAACATCGTGTCTCTTTTTGCCTTCATTATGGTGCTCGGAATTGTGGTGGATGACGCCATCGTCATGGGAGAAAGTGCGTACAGTGAAATCGAAGAAAAGGGCGGCGGTGTCGAGAACGTGGTACGCGGTGTCAAACGTGTTGCTACGCCAGCGACATTTGGTGTTCTGACAACGATTGCTGTATTCGCACCATTCTTGCTTTCGAGTGGTATTGATAGCGCTTTCTTTTACGGCATTGCTGGTGTCGTGATTCTGTGTTTGATCTTCAGTTTGATTGAATCGAAGCTGATCCTTCCTGCACACCTTGCGCATACTCATTTTAAGCCAGTTAAACCAGGTGGTTGGCGTGACCGATTTAACCAACGTTTTTTTGGTTTTGTAAATGGTCCATATCGGAACTTTGTAACAACATGCACCCATTGGCGCTGGACAGTGTTTGCGGTGTTCTGTGGTTTACTGCTGATCAGCGCGGCTTTGATCAACGCGAATTATGTTCGGGTGATCCCTAACCCTAAAGTGCCGACTGACTATCCTGCGATCACTATTGAAATGAATGATACCGTTTCAAGTGAGCAGACAATCAGTGCACTCAAGACTATTGAACGTGTCATGCAAAAGATCGAATCTGAGACCATTGCAGAACATGGTCAAGGAATGATTCGTGATGTGCTGTCGTACAACAGAAGCCGCACCGAAGGTCGTGTATTAGTACCTCTGGTTGATGAAGAGTTACGCCCGTTCAATACATTTGAACTGGCTCGACGTTGGCGTGAAGCTATGCCTGTTATTCCAGGTATGAAGAGCATCAAAATCCGCGAGCAGAGTGCGGGTGGTGGTGACAGAGATGAGTTTGGCTACTTGTTGTTTGGTTCTAACATCAATGAGCTCAACGAGGCTGGGCGTTACTTGATAGAGCGTTTACAGCAGGAAGAAGGGTTATATGATATTTCATCTTCTATTGATTCTGGAAGCAAAGAAGTACTCCTGTCTCTTGCGCCTGTAGCGTACGATCTCGGTCTGGATCTCACCATGATCGCAGAGCAAGTTGGTGGCAGCTTTTATGGTGGAGAAGCACAGCGCATTATTCGTGATGGTGAAGAAATTAAAGTTATGGTGCGTTACCCGCAACTGACGCGTGAAGCATTCTCATCATTGCGTTACGCTGTGATTACCACACCAGCAGGTAAGAAGGTCATGTTGGGTGATGTGGTGAAGATCAATGAGCAGCCGGGCGTGAGTAGCATTCGACGTGAAGGCGGGTATCAAACCGTTTATGTCTATGGTTCGATAGACGAAGAATTGGTTGAACCTCAAGAAATCGTGAAGGTCATTGACGACAATATCTTACCGGATATGAAGCAAGCGTTCTCGAGTGTGAAAACAGAATTGGGTGGTGATATTGAAGAGCAGGCTGCGCAGCGTAATGAACAGATTTTGTTCTTTATTGCAGGCATGATCATCGTCTACATCTTGTTAGCTGTACCGTTAAAAAGTTATACCCAACCTTTGATTGTAATGTCCGTCATTCCGTTTAGTCTGACGGGGGCGATTTGGGGCCATTTCTGGCTAGGTTTAGACATCAGTATGATGTCGACATTTGGTTTGATCGCCGCTGCTGGCGTGGTTATCAACGACTCTCTGGTTATGACAGATTACGTAAACCAAGTGAGAGAAAAGGGTATGAACATCAAACAAGCGGTTGTTGAGGCGGGTTGTGCTCGTTTTCGAGCTATCACGCTCACCTCAATAACGACGTTTGCGGGTGTATTGCCGATAATGTTTGAAACGAGTTTGCAGGCGCGTTTTGTCATACCGATGGCTGTCGCTTTGGGCTTTGCGGTGTTGTACGCAACGGTTCTGACTTTAGTGTTGGTGCCTTGTTTGTATTTAATGCTTGAAGATATTAAAAATATTTTCAGATCGATTAAGAGGTTTATCCATCGTTTGATTAATCGTTTCAGAAAGTCGCCAGTGACGTCGAGCGTTGAAGCAAGCGTATCGAGTTAACAAGCTTGATGTTAACGATTAGGAGCAGCCTTCGGGCTGCTTTTTTGTTTCCGCATTTTGATTCAAAGCGATTTTTTAGTGGGCAGTTACGTAATTATCTGATGAGAAAACTGCCTGACAAAGCATTTCTAATATGTATGTTTTTAATGTATTGAATTCGCATGGTTAATTTGACACTTGGTTAGCGAAATTTACCAGACGAAGATAACGCTGAATATGGCTCATGATTTAAGTTATTGAAAAATAACAAAATAAAAGTTGGCATCGTATGTGCAATATATAAATTGTAATTAAAATTAACTGCTAATCCTCAAGGAGCTTATTATGAAA
>NZ_JAWOTK010000012.1:0-95918 GCF_033338855.1 Vibrio sp. Vb0937
CTGTCTTTCCACCCAAACTTAACCCCATTTTCTCGTCGGCGTCGTCGTACTAATCACACTCTACAATTCCCGTCGTCGACGTCAGTAAAGTCATGCGGGTAATCAGGTGATGTGATTTTGCTGGTGGATTTAGGCGTGATTCGGGGCAGGGTTACTATGTTGATAGTGCGGCGAGATTGCGTCAAACCTTCGCTCATAATCGATTGGTCCGCAGTTCAAGTCTGCGAGGGGCCACCATATTCCGAAAGGCGTAGCAGGTTAATACCTACTACGCTTTTTTTGTATCTTATATCTTTGGGTACAGTTGCGGTAACTCGTCACTAACCTCGTAATAGCTTTTCCTCTTCCCCTCTTCTTTAACTATTATCTGGCTCTCTATACGAGCAATAGAAACAAAATGTCTGCTCGTGATTTAAACCATTGACCCTCAGACAACTTCTGATAGGATGGACATACAAACGTATGGACGTCTAAAACAAAAAATGGAGCTACAATGAAAAGTATTGGTCACTTAAAGAAACTAGCTTTGATTCTCACGGCAGTAGTCGGCTTAAGCGCTTGTGGAGAAAAAGATGACTCTGTCATTAAAGTGGGCGCGACAGTTGGACCACATGCACAAGTAGTCGAGGCGGTAGCGAAGGAGGCAGCAAAGCAAGGTTTGAATGTCGAAGTCATTGAGTTTTCTGACTACGTGACACCTAATGCCGCTCTTAGCGATGGTAGCATCGATATTAATAGCTATCAGCACCAGCCATTTTTAGACAACTTCAACAGTAGCCATAACGCCCAATTAGTATCAATTGGTCAGTCCATTCTTATGCGTATGGGGCTTTATTCCAATAAGTATCGCTCACTGCAAGAGCTTCCAAACAATGCACGTATAGCGCTTCCAAATGACCCTACCAACGGTGGTCGTGGTCTGTTGCTACTCGCCGATGCAGGTTTAATTGAGCTGAAACAGGGTGTTGGCCATAAAGCCGCCCTAACTGATATCACAAAAAACGCAAAATCATTTGAATTTGTCGAGGTAGATGCCGCTCAGCTACCAAGAACATTAGATGATGTGGACGCGGCTGCGATTACAATGAACTACGTAATGTCTTCTGGTTTAGATCCGAAGAAACAAAGTATCTATCTTGAAGCAAAAGACGCCCCATTAGCAGTCATGGTCATCGCCACTCGTGACGCAGACAAAAATAATGAAGCGTATAAAAAGTTCGTTTCTATTTATCAATCTCAAGCGATTCGTGATTATCTTGATCGCACTTTCAAAGGCACAATCGAAGCAGCTTTTTAATCAATAAAGCAGCGAATACTTTGCCCACGAATCAGATAGAAAAGAGGCTAATGTTTTCTCATAGCCTCTTCTTTTCATTACTCACTAAATCGACTCATTGTCGACTTTCAGCCTCTAACTTCATTGCCAAATAAGCTTGGTCAGCAGAAACCAATTCAGGACGGTTAATCAACTTCCAGAGGAAGTATGGTGGGATTAAAAATACGATGAAGTAGAGTGATTCATGGAAGAAAACATCGGCTATCGTTTGCTGATGCTCCCAAAGTGCCGTCAGTGCGAAGAGCTCTAACATCACGCCTAATACGCCAAAGACGACAGAGACAACAATCGCTAAACCCAGTAGTTCTCTAATAAAGTGCTTGTATGCCATGATACTAATTCCTTCTAGCAATAAGTCATACTAACTTACGCTCATAAGAAAGAAGCCAGCTTGACTATCATCAAACTCCCCTCATCACAGTTAAGAACTTAGTTTTATAAAAAAGGACTTGTATATAGCACCATTGAAGATTGACCTGTCTATCACAATACAATGACATCATTTCTCGACTTTGAGACTAGCCTTTTACATTTATCAGCAGTGTAAACAAGAGGTCATAATGAAAAAATATACCTATCCTTTACTTGCTATCTCAGGTGGTCTTTTATTGACGGGCTGCGGTAGCGACGACTCTTCATCCGATACAGAAGCAGCCACTTTTTCTCTCAGCGTTTCCGATGCTCCTGTCGACGATGCCAACAAAGTCGTTTTAGCGTTTCAAGATGTTGTCCTTGTACCATTTGACCCTGAAACTGGCGAGCAAACTGGAGAACACATTCTGTTAGATGCTAGTGACAATGGAGCACTACACCAAGTTGATCTAATGGAATATCAGGGAAGCAACGCTAAAACGATCATTCACAAACAGGACATCGCTCCTGGTGATTATGCTATGTGTGTGTACGCTAAAGACGGCAAACAATTAAACGATACAACACTGTCATACGTAGAGAAGACAGACGGCAACATCAAAGGCTTAGTTGTACCTAGCCGAGGCAGCTGTTTTGGTTTTAAACCAGATACGAGCGATCAAGGTCGCTTAAAGTTTTCGCAAAAAGGTCAGTATGTAAAAGTTCATACTGGTCATAATAGCTATGTTGTCGAGTTTGACTTACGCAAAGGTCTGGCGGATCCAACAGGTAAAGATTACATGAACATGAACTCTAATGCGGTAAGCTTAGTAAACGCATCAGAATCAGGTCATATTAGTGGTGAAGTCAGTGAAATTCAGTATCAAGCATGTGAAGCAGACAGTGCCGCATCAAATGCAATAAATGACGTTCCTGCCGTTCACTCTGTTTATCTGTATACAGGTTCAATGGATCGCTCAACCATGGGCGATATGGGTGCGACAGATCCACTCAACGCGCCAGTTGCGGTAGCTAACGTGAATGAATCGCAAGACGAAGAAGATAATACAACCTACAGCTACGAGTTTGGTTACATCGGCCCGGGTACTTACAGCATTGGCTACACATGTACTGCGTATATTGATACGCCAGACGCTCATGAAACTTCAGAAGACGGTTTCTTGATTTACCAGCACTACACGCCAGTTGATGTTGTCGAGGCAGAACTGACAACTCAGGACATTAATCCAATTCTTTAAGTCACCATATTAAAAAAGCCGCTCGTACTGAGCGGCTTTTTACTTAGTCAGAAAGGTAATATTGAACCGTCGATACCACTCGTACTTTCTTAATGTAAGGCGTGTTGCTGTCTCGGTCATAAATCGAGAACTGCCCTTGAGTTGCACGTTTGATCTTACCCAGTGAACTCTGTGAGTCTTTCGCAAATTTCTCAGCCACTTCACGCGCATTCTTAGTCGCTTCTTCGATCATGTCTGGCTTCACATCATTCAGCTTAGTAAAGCTGTACTCAACACGATTTGCATAAGGATCTTGGTTAAGCAAAACGCCTTGTTTTCCTAGCTCACCTATTTCATTGATTGCCGCTCGAACAACATCAACACTCTGGCTGTAAACCGTAACGGTTCGCGAGGCCAAATAACGATACTCAATGTCTTGCTCGCTCCCATATTGCTGTGCTTTTCTGTCAATGACCGCTGGGGAAGAAAGGGAAACGCTGGTTTCAGGAAGCCCTTTGGCACTTAGAAAGTCCAAAATCAAACGGGTTTGCTGGTCAATTTCATCAAACATGGCTCCCATATCATTACTCGCTAGAGTAAATTGAATCGGCCAAATCACCGTATCAGCAGGATACTCACGCTCCGACAAACCTTTTACTGTAACGACTCTTTCATAGGCTCGGTATTTCACCGCCGTCTGCTGCATAAAATAGCCAAGGATGCCAAGACCAAGTATCAAACTTAGCCCAATCCAAAGTGCTGCTTTATTGGAAACTCGTTCCATTATTTCCCCCTGATAAATATCAACTTAGCTTAATCTTTGTTCTAGATAAGATAGCCTATCTATTGTTTTAAGAGGGAGACATAACGCGAGTTTTGATTCATAGCACAGTGATATACCGTTTTCTTTAGTCAATAAAGCTTCATTGGTTTGTCACCAAAGGCTCATGCTTTTGCCTCTTAACTGTCATCTGTAATTTCTACTATCCAATCAGCAACTTGTACGCTGAGGTAAATATGGATAGTTCAACCCCTTTTCGTCTCCCTCGTAAAACGCCGTTTGGCATTGGTGAAAACGTTGCTGAATGGGCAACCGGTTTAAACCAACTTGATAAGTTCTACGCCCAACGCCCCGTTAATGCCGATACCAAAACTTTTCTCCGCTTCACGCTGGATATCTTAGGTATCGATTATCGCATTGCTCATGGTTCACTCGACTCAGTTCCTAAGCAAGGTGCTACCGTCATTGTGGCGAACCACCCGCTTGGTTGTGTGGAAGGCGTCATCTTGGCCGAACTCTTGTTGATGGTACGAGACGATATCCAAATTCTAGCCAATCAATACCTGAAAACCGTACCAGAGTTAGATCAGCTCTTCATTGGTGTCGATGTGTTTGAAGGCAGAGACGCCATCAAATCGAATATGAAGGCCCTCAGAGCGGCTAATAAACACCTCGCAAGTGGCGGCTTATTGCTTGTCTTTCCTGCCGGTGAGGTTTCCCAGTTAGTCGATGCCAAACAGCAACGCTTGGAAGACAAAGCGTGGAGTCGAAGCGTAAGTAGCCTGATCCGCAAAAACAAAGCAACGACAGTTCCAGTATTCATCAGTGGTCAGAACTCGAAACGCTTCTATATGGCAGGGAAAATCCATCCACTTTTGCGCACCCTACTGCTTGGGCGAGAACTGCTGAACAAACAGGCGCAAACCATCAACTTATCCTTTGGCCAAGCGATAAAATTTAAAGAGATCAACACGCTTAACGATGATCAAGTAGTGAACTATTTGCGGCTCAACACTTACTTACTCAATCGTGAAATCCAATCGGTGAAGCCCTCTTCCTCATCAGAACGGCTCTCACCAATAGCGGCAGGGTTACCCGTAGGCGAATTGCTTGAAGAACTGAACAACTTACCAAAAGAGTCCAAGCTGCTAACAAGTGGTGAGTTCGATGTCTACTGCACGGAGTCGCAGAATATCCCTTCCCTACTGCATGAAATTGGTCGCCTACGTGAGCTCAATTTCCGACAAGTTGGCGAAGGGACTGGACTAGCAATAGACATTGACCATTTCGATCATGATTACCTGCATCTGTTTGTGTGGGACAGAGAGAACCAATGCTTGGTGGGCGCGTATCGTTTAGGTCTGGTTGATCAACTGATTGAAAAGCGCGGCGTAGCAGGTCTGTATTCACGAACGTTGTTTAACTATGACCAACGCTTTATCGACCAAATGGGTAAATCCATTGAGATGGGGCGCTCTGTGATTGCACAACAATATCAAAAGAGCATGAGCGCGCTACTGCTACTGTGGAAAGGCATCGCAACGTTCGTTCATCAAAACCCAGATTACACTCACCTATTTGGTCCGGTAAGCATTAGCAACGATTATAGCGATACTGCACGTCAATTACTGGCTCAATCAATGACACTGCACCACTACGACAACAATTGCGCAGAGTACGTCACACCTTCTAACCCACTTCCTGAGCACCACCGTGACTGGAACACCAGCATGCTCACTGCTCTGGGTGATTTACAGCTATTGTCACGTGTCATTGCCAGAATCGATGAAGGGAAAGGAGTGCCCGTTTTGCTGCGTCAGTACTTAAGCCTCAATGGCAAGCTGGTATGCTTCAACGTCGACCCTGCATTCAATAACGCTCTAGATGGATTGATTATGGTGGATTTGCGCGATGTTCAAGAAAAGACGTTGGCAAGGTATATGGGACGCGAGCAAGCTCATGACTACCTCGTCTATCATACTAATAGCAACGATGATTAAGAACAGTGATTAAGTAGAGAGTTGGGAATCACAAGAAGAACCGTGTGGCGACTCTCTTTATTTACCCTTTCATTAACTAATTAGGCGTGCTCCGTGAAGTGCGCCGAAAAGACTCTTATAGATACAATCTATCGAAAGATCTAGATAGCATTTATCTCACCAATTCCGTCACAAACTTTCACAAAAAACAAAAGCAGACCCAAGTCACACTTTAAATCCACCACAACTCAACACAAAATGTGATATTGATCATCGCAAGTATTTAATTCGAATTTCAAAAAAAATCAAAAGTGATCAAAGTCACAAAGTATTTTGATTTTAAATTTGTCAGAAGATCGGATTGATCACTAAGATTTTTATTGACAGATTTAAAAGTGGCTTTTTGTTATTAAGTTACAAGTTAATAAGTTGAACTTGGTCACTTAAAAACCGTTTCTCAGCCTAAGAAATGCGGGCGTAGATCACGAAAAACCCGTTGTCAGTTCCAATTGGAAAATGTGTGGTAAATTGATTGGGTACTAAGCAATCAAACAAACGGTTTTGGCGAACCGTTTACTACAACAAGATTCATCAGAACATCGAACGGGGAATTGTTATGATATCACCAGATGCCAAGATCAAGATACAAAATTTTGGTCGTTTTCTGTCAAACATGGTAATGCCAAACATCGGCGCGTTTATCGCGTGGGGCTTTATCACTGCTCTATTTATCCCAACTGGATGGCTACCAAACGAAACGTTAGCCTCTATGGTTGGCCCAATGATTACCTACTTGCTGCCACTACTTATCGGTTACACCGGTGGTAAATTAGTTGGTGGCGATCGTGGTGCGGTAGTCGGTGCAATCACAACAATGGGTGTGATTGTCGGCACAGACATCCCAATGTTTATGGGTGCAATGATGGTCGGCCCAATGGGCGGCTGGGCTATCAAGAAATTCGATAACTACATCGATGGTAAAGTAAAAAGTGGCTTCGAGATGTTGGTTAACAACTTCTCTGCGGGCATCATCGGCATGCTATGTGCGATCCTTGCTTTCATCTTTATCGGTCCATTCGTAAAAATTCTTTCTGGTGGCTTGGCGGCTGGCGTTAACTTCCTAGTTTCTGCTCACCTACTACCACTGACTTCAATCTTCGTTGAACCTGCGAAGATCCTGTTCCTAAACAATGCGATCAACCACGGTATTTTCTCTCCACTGGGTATCCAACAAGCGTCTGAAACAGGTCAGTCGATCTTCTTCCTAATCGAAGCAAACCCAGGTCCTGGTCTAGGTATCCTGCTAGCTTACATGGTGTTTGGTAAAGGTACGGCTCGTCAAACGGCAGGTGGTGCATCAATCATCCACTTCTTCGGCGGTATCCACGAGATTTACTTCCCATACATTCTAATGAACCCTCGCCTAATCCTTGCGGCTATCGCAGGTGGTATGACTGGCGTATTCGTTCTAACTATCTTTAACGCAGGTATTGTTTCTCCAGCATCACCAGGTTCAATCTTTGCAATCTTGTTGATGACTCAGAAAGGCTCAATCGTTGGTGTTCTAGCGTCTATCGCAGCAGCAACAGGTGTGTCATTCGCGGTAGCAGCACTGCTAATGAAGACGCAAACGTCAACAGAAGAAGACGGTGATGAAGCAGCACTAGAGAAAGCAACATCACAAATGAAAGACATGAAATCTGCATCTAAAAACGATGCGGTGGTAAACAGCCAAAGCAAAGGTGACGTAGACCTAGCGACAGTACAAAGCATCATTGTCGCTTGTGATGCGGGCATGGGCTCGAGTGCAATGGGCGCGAGCATGCTACGCAAAAAGGTTCAAGACGCAGGTCTGAACATCCACGTAACCAACCTTGCCATTAACAGCTTACCAGAGAGTGCAGATATCGTGATTACTCATAAAGACTTAACGGATCGTGCACGTAAGCATGCTCCAAACGCACACCACATTTCATTGACTAACTTCCTAGACAGCGAGATGTACAACCAGCTAGTCACCAAACTACTAGCAGCGCAAAACCAATCCGCAGCCAATGACGACCAAATGGTAAAAGTTTCGCTCGTGGCAGCAAACGACGACAACTTCGAGCCACAGCAAACGTCGGTGTTCCAAATCCAGCGTGAAAACATTCACCTAGGTTTGAAAGCTGCCAACAAAGAAGAAGCGATTCGCTTCGCGGGCAACAAGTTGGTCGAACTTGGCTACGCAGAACCAGAATACGTAGACGCGATGTTTGAGCGTGAAGCATTGGTTCCAACTTACCTAGGCGAATCTATCGCAGTGCCTCACGGTACGGTGGAAGCGAAAGACCGCGTGAAGAAAACCGGCATTGTAATCTGCCAATACCCATCGGGTATCCAATTTACTGACGACGACGACGATGTTGCGAAACTGGTTATCGGCATTGCCGCTAAGAACGATGAGCACATCCAGGTGATTACCACCATTACGAACGCGCTCGATGAGCCGGAGGCAATTGAGAAGCTAACCAGCACCAACGATGTGGAAGAGATTCTAAACATCCTCGGCGGTCAACAAGCGGCTTAATTACCCCTTTAATTTGCTCCTGAGGCAAATGAGGTCAGCTGTCACCCCCTATGCGGTTGGCCTCCCCCTAGTTTCGTAAGTCAACATTTTAGACATTGGTAGGTAAGAATTATGAAAAACGCAGTTCATTTTGGCGCAGGTAACATTGGTCGTGGCTTCATCGGTAAACTATTAGCAGACGCAGAAGTCGAGGTGACATTCGCAGACGTTGACGCTCCACTCGTCGACCAACTGAGTCACAAGCAAGAATACAAAGTAAAAGTGGTCGGTACTGAGTGCCAAATCGACACAGTAACTCACGTCACCGCGGTTAACTCAGCCAGTGAAGATGTCATCGACCGCATTGTAAAAACCGACTTGGTAACAACAGCGGTTGGCCCTAACGTACTGGACATCATTGCAAAAACCATCGCTACCGGCATTGCTAAACGCTTTGCAGCAGGTAACGATAAACCATTGAACATCATAGCGTGTGAAAACATGGTTCGTGGCACCACACACCTAAAAGGTGAAGTGTACAAACACTTGGATGAATCATTGCACGCGAAAGCAGACGAGTTGGTTGGCTTTGTCGATTCAGCGGTAGACCGTATCGTACCACCAGCAGAAGCGGCGAACGATGACCCACTAGAAGTCACTGTAGAGAGTTTTAGCGAATGGATTGTGGATGAGCAGCAATTCAAGGGCGAAATCCCTGACATAGCTGGCATGGAAAGAACCAACAACCTAATGGCATTCGTAGAACGCAAGCTATTCACTCTCAATACAGGCCATTGCATTACCGCTTACCTAGGTTGCTTGAAAGGCCATCGTACCATTCGTGAAGCAATTGAAGACCCAAGCATTCACGCTGAAGTAAAACAGGCGATGCAAGAGAGTGGTGAAGTGCTGATCAAACGTTACGGCTTCGACCGTGACATGCACAACGCCTACATCGAGAAGATTTTAGGACGCTTTGCCAACCCATACTTAGTGGATGAGGTGGATCGCGTAGGTCGTCAACCAATTCGAAAATTGGGTGCAAACGATAGATTAGTGAAGCCTTTACTCGGTACAATTGAGTATGGCACTGAAAATCAAACACTTTTGAAAGGCATTGCCGCTGCGTTGAAGTACACTAACGACACTGACCCACAAGCCGTAGAGCTACAAAACTCATTAAAAGAAGTGGGTGTGAAGAAGACGCTAGCGACATACACAGGTCTTGCAGAAGACAGTGCTGAAGTGGCTCAAATCGAGACACTTTACAACCAACTTTGATTTACCTAGGGGAGCTCGGCTCCCCTTCTATGTCCTTCTCTGCTTGAAGAGTTGGGATAGCTAATAATTAGAAATGTATTCAGTATATGGCAGATAACATCAACGAAACCGAGATCATTGAGCGATTAAACAGCGCACCATCGGTACGAGGCTTTTTCATTGCAGCAGTCGACGTTTTTAACGATTCGATCGACGGGTTGGTGCAAAGAATCTTTCGTAAAGATAACTTCGCTGTTCAATCGGTTGTCGGTCCGCTGCTACAAGACTCTGGACCGCTGGGCGATCTGTCTGTTCGTTTGAAGTTATTGTTTGGCTTGGGTGTGCTTCCCGATGACATCTACCACGACATCGAAGACATCATCAAACTCAAAAACCAACTCAATAGTGACGCTTCAGATTACGAATTCACTGACCCGAATATTCTAGAACCAATTAAGAAACTGCACTTGGTGAAGAAAATGGGCATGGTACAACTGGAAGTCAGCGAACCAGATGACGACATCGACCTTGAGTTTTATCAGCTACAACTGCAACGTCAACAACAAATCATTAAGTCAGGGCTCTCACTTGCCATTGTCGAGATTTGCAATGAGCTCGGCAAAGACAGCCCTTTTTAATCGAAAAACTGGCACGGAAGCCTCCTCAACTCGCCCCTCTTTTTGCACATTCTTCTATACAACGTGCGTGAAAGCCATCACAGTCCATATTCCGATGTCTCTGTAACATCAGACCAATCTATCGCTAGTATTGAAACGGGATCGCATGCTTTCAATCGAAGACACTAAAACTAAGTGGGAGTTTTTCCAGAAACACCACTGGGTATCTCCAGAATTTTCCCGCACTCCCGTCCTCGAGTCGTGGGAGCGTTGCATAAAGCAATGCAGCCCTTATACCTGGTCAAAACCACATATTGCCTCTGGTTTTACCTTCTCATCTCTAATGAAGCGCAACGAACATCTCATCGAATGCGCCACGACCGTACTTGAAGATACGTACGATATGCTTGGTGACGAAGACCTGGTATTGATGGTAACCGATGGCAACGGCTGTATTCTCTCCACCGTCGGGCACGACTCTATGCGACAAGAGATGCAAACGCTCGGCATAAAACAAGGCTGTTTTCTCTCCGAAGGAAAGATAGGCACAAATGCAGTCAATCTCTGTATCAACACTCATATCCCGTGTGAAGTTTTTGCTGCCGAACATTTCAATCGCCACTTGCACTCTTATGCCTCTGTAGCGGCGCCTGTTTTCGACCAATTTGGCAAATTACGCGGTACAACATGCCTTTTCAGAAAAGCGGAAAGCTATAAGAAAGAAGACTTAGTCATCATCGCGTCGAGCGCGAAAGAAGTCAGCTTGCAAATCCACATTCAGTCGGAACAAGAAAACATGAACCGCCTTACTTGTGCGCACAACGCAACGTTAGAATGCATGGATGACGGCCTTCTGGCCTGGGATGAAGAAAGCCGTATAACCATGGTAAATCACCAGTCCGAGCGTTTGTTAAACATTGAAGCCAGTCAGGTCTTGGATAAAGAAGTCTTTGCTGTTTTACGCTTCCCGCCAAATGTCCTCAATAGTATTGAGTCGGGTGCAAGCATCAACCGAAAACTCACAACGGTAGAGGTTCGTGGCGAGTTTGTTGAGGCGATCATCACCTTGCGTCCACTCAATGACGGCACACACTTATTGTTCTTGCACCCTATCGATAAAATTCGCGAACTTGCTCAACAACAAATAGGTGGCAGTGCGCGCTATACGTTCAGCACTTTGCCCGTCATTTCACGAAAAATGAAGCATGTCATTACCGTGGCAAAACGGGCCATAAAGTCCAAATCACCGATTCTAATTACGGGTGAAGAAGGTGTAGGAAAAGCCACTCTCGCCATGGCGATTCATAACGAAAGCACCTACAAAGAAGGGCCATTCATTACGCTCAACTGTCGCTCTATCAATACAGAGCAACTGGTCAAAGAAACCCTAGGCTACGACGAAGGACAAGGCATGCCTTCAAAGTTTGAGCTCGCCCATGGCGGTACGCTCTTTTTAGAAAAGGTGGAATATCTGTCGCCCGATTTACAAGCAGTGCTACTTAAGTTGTTAAAAACTGGGCTCGTCAGCCGCAGCGACAGTTTGCGATTGATCCCCGTAGACTTTCAACTTATCACGAGCACCGCTTCAGAGATCAGCGAGTATGTCACTCAACGCTCATTTGGTCGGCAACTTTATTATGAAATCTCCTCGAACGAGCTGCATATTCCGCCACTACGAAAGCGTAAAGAAGACATTGAATTTCTCGTCCAGCAGCTTATCAGCCATTATGAACGCCGCCACAATGTGACGATCTCGATAGAGCCAGTCGCACTGGAAGCGTTGATGAATTTTCGTTGGTCAGGCAACAACTCTGAATTAAGAAATCGAACTGAGCGAATTTTGCTTAACCGCAGTTCCAACTTAATCAAGCTGAACGATATTCCTGAAGACATTAAACTGAATTCTTGCCATACCGCAGAAAATACGCCAGTAATCACGTTAGAAGAAGCCGAGAGAAGAGCTATCGTTCAGGCTTGGAATCAGTGTGATGGCAAAATGCATGATATGGCGAAAGCATTGCAAATTGGCCGCACTACCTTATGGAGAAAAATTAATAAGTTTGGGCTGCAGGAGCAAATGAAGCTGTATTAAGCCAAGAAGTGGCGTTCCTACAAAAAGTAAAACCGGCGTAAGCACGCCGGTACAGATGTACTAACGATAAGATATCGACTAAACATCGACAGACAACTGACGAATCTGCGCTTTTAGTCCCGGTAGCAGACTCGCACTGGCGCTGAATTTTCGCAACCCCACGCGAAGCAATGTTTCTGTGGCATTTGGATCGCCAGCCATCTCACCACACATACTAACCGGTATACCCGCGCGATCGCCTGCTGCACACGTGAGCTCAATGGCTTTTAGTACCGATGGTTCAAAGTAGTTCACCAATTCAGCAACAGCGGCGTTACCTCGATCGGCGGCCATAACATATTGAGTCAAATCATTGGTGCCGATAGAGAAAAAGTCGACTTCTTGGGCTAACGCATCAGCATTTAATACTGCGGCTGGCACCTCAATCATAATACCAACGGGCAAATGAGTCGCATCCAAGCCGAGTTGGTTTGCTTGATGCGCCAACAGCGCTTTTACTTTTCTCACTTCTTCAACCTGAGCCACCATCGGTATCATCAATTGAATATTCGGTTGCTCGTGAAAGGCTCTCAGAATGGCTCGAAGTTGAGCGGTAAACAATGACTCATGTTGAAGACACAACCGCACCCCTCTCAAACCTAAAAATGGATTATCTTCTGCTGGCATAGGATAAGCGGCTAAAGGCTTGTCACCGCCAACATCTAGACTACGAATCGTAAGTGGCTTATCACCAAGTGCGGCAGCAATATCACGATACACTTGATATTGCGCTTCCTCAGTCGGCAACTCATCACTGTTTTGAAATAGAAACTCAGTCCGAAATAGACCAACGCCCTCAGCCCCCGATGTTAGTGCATCATCAATATCTTTCGGTCCACCAATATTGGCGAATACTTGAATATGGACACCATCACAGGTGACTGCGGCTTGCTGAGCACTCGCTAATGCACGTTGTCGGATGCTTTGCCACTCAATTTGCTGAGCTTCTAATTCCTGCTGTACGGCATCTGAAGGAGAGAACCATAAATGCCCTCGGAAGCCATCAATAGTCACCACTTGACCAGCACGCACAGCATCAAGGCAGCCCTGAGCTTTAACGATGGCAGGAATCCCCATCGCACGAGCAAGAATCGTACTGTGAGAGGTTTTCCCTCCCTCACTCAAACAGATACCAAGCACTTTCGATTTATCAAGCCCGGCCACATCAGAAGGCATCAGGTCGCGGGCCAACAAAATACTCGGTTCCTGAATGTCGATGGCATTAGGCGTTACGCCTGTCATTTCGACCATAACTTGGCGTGCGATATCATGTACATCTGCTTCGCGTTCCCGCATGTACTGACTTTCTGCCTGGCGAAACTCTTCGGCCAACGTTTGCAGTGATTCTACCCAAGCTTGCTCGCCTATCATGCCCGTTTGAATTCGCGACTCGACCGATGCCCATAATTCTGGGTCACTGAGCATCATGCTATGAGCAGCAAATATTTCCCCTTTCGGCTGCTTCGCTTGCTCCTGCAAATGTTGAACAACCACGCCTATCGCACGCTTAACCCGTTCAATTTCATCTTGTTCACTTTGGAAATCACGTTCAGGCACTGCTGGCATTTCATGAGTAAAAAGGACAGCAGGAGCAGTAGCGATACCGTCATTGACTCGAATACCAACAACAGCACCTTCAATCTGATTTGAGGCCATGCCATCGAGCAGAGTATCTGAACTTTCTTCAGGTTCGATAATGCCTTGCTCAACCGCCTCTTTTTCTCCGAAGTGCTCATAAGCTAAGGCTTCAAATGCCTTGATTGCTTCACTGGATTGAGAGCCGAGTGCGCACAGCGTGATCGTCTCTTGGCTACGAACGCCAAGTTTCGCAATGCTGTTTAAGCTTTTCGCGTTCACACGGCGCTCGCCTTTTTTCAACCATAATTGGCAGTCAAAAGGCGCGAGTGCACCAACAATGGCCGCAGCGGGACGAGCATGTAATCCATGCGGATTTTGCACTACCCAATCAAATGTCCATTCTTGCTCAAAGCTCTCTGATACTGGCGCTATCTCAGCGGATGTTAGTGGCTGATCACCAAGGTGCTCTTGTTTTACGCTTAACGCATTCTGTGCCTCTTCGACTACCGTCGATAAAGGCAGTCCGGCGGCGGCAGCCACCGACGCCGCCATGGTTCCTTCAACAATAGGTGCCGAGATAAGGGTGACATTTTCCCTCACATGATCATCAATCAGATCCAGAGCCATTTCCGTGCTAAGCAACGCGCTGCCAAGATCCATCAACACAACAACCCCTTGTTGATCTTGTACCTGCTCAATCGCTTCCATCACGGCAATGGCATCGGTTCCGATCGGGTTCTCTGGATCATCAATCCCAGCAGCAATCGCAAGCTTGGCTTTGCCTTGCGTCATTTGGGTGGCAAGTTCTGCCACCCCTTCGGCAAGTCGACGACTATGAGATACAACTACAATTCCCACCATCTTAATTACCTGCTATTGCCTGCTGTAGTGCTTTAATCATTAACAAAGAAGAGGTTGCACCGGGATCTTGGTGACCAATACTGCGTTCACCTAAATAGCTTGCTCGCCCTTTTTTCGCCAACATTTCAATCGTGGCAACCGCGTTCGTTTCTGCTAGCTCAACCATTTCATTAAGTAAGTGATCGGCGCTCATGCCATTTTCTAACGACGCCTTCACGCTAACTAAAACGGGTAACCAAACATCACACATGGTTTTATCACCCAGCTCTGCTTTACCACGAGACACCACGCCATCCACACCGCTTTTTAGTGCATCGACCAACTCTTCAAACGTTAATTGCTCTCGAGTTCCGACAGCGGCAGCCGTACGAATAAACAGCGTGCCATACAGCGGGCCACTTGCCCCACCGACACTAGAAAGCAAGGTCATACCCGTATTCTTGAGAATGCTGCCGATATTTTGGTCCGCAAATTGCGGCAGTTTTTCAGCAACTTTTTTAAAGCCTCGGTTCATATTGAGACCATGGTCTGCGTCACCAATATCACGATCAAGGTCGGTCAGAAAATCTTGATTCTCTTGATACGTTTTTGCACATAACTCTAACCAGTGAACGATATGTTGTTTTTCAATTTGCATGTTTGCTCCCCCCTGTTACCACTTGATCGCAGCCGTATCGACAGGAGCATCAAACAGCTCCAACATCTCTTTATCTGCTTTCAGCAACGTAATTGAAACGCCTTCCATATCAAGTGACGTACAAAAGTTACCGACCATATTACGCACGATACGGAACCCCGCTTGCTCGCAGTTATGGGCAAGACGGCGGTACACTCCGTAAAGCTCAGAAATTGGCGTTCCGCCCATACCATTCACCATCACAATATAGTCGTGTTCAGCGGCGAAAGGCTCAATGCTGGATTCCACTTCATCCCATTCACCTTCGTCACGATTCCAAATACGCAATGTGCGCTGATAAGGCGTGTTTTCAGCAACTTCAGCAAACATCTCATCCACTAACGTATCGGCGTCGGTGTATTTCACTCGCTTGATACCTGGTTCACCATGGATACCAACACCAAACTCCACTTCATCATCTTCCAGAACAAAAGATGGTTTACCTGCTGCGGGTACAACACAAGCATTAAGCGCCACGCCAAATGAACGACAGTGGTTATTAACGCGACGAGCCAGTGCTTCACATTGCTCCAACGAATAACCTTTGCTCGCGGCAGCCCCAACTAACTTTTCAACCAATACCGTTCCAGCGACGCCACGGCGACCAGCGGTATACAGGCTGTCTTTAACTGCAACATCGTCATCCACCAACACCGACCCAACTTTGATACCATCGGTATGAAGCAGCTCCACGGCCGTTTCAAAGTTCAACACATCACCAGTGTAGTTTTTAATGATAAACAGCACGCCCTCACCGGTATTCACTTGGTTGCCACATTCGTACATTTGATCAGGCGTAGGTGAAGTAAATACCTCTCCTGGGCAGGCGCCTGTCAGCATGCCTTTACCAATAAAACCAGCGTGCAAAGGTTCATGACCACAGCCACCACCAGAAACCAGTGCCACTTGCCCCGGTGTTTCCTCGTGCCACATGTAACGAGGTTCGTAGTTCGCTTTTAGCTCAGAGCGGGACAATGCCAGGCCTTCCATTTGCTGCAATACAACATCATCAACTTGGTTAATTAATTTTTTCATCGTTCTATCTCATTCCATTTATATTTTTATGTAGGGTATGAATTCATCTTAAACAGAGAAAAAGCGTGCTCAACAAAAATCAATCCGTTTCATATTGAAACGAAATCTTCGGCATTTTTGTTTCAATATGAAACGTAAAACGACAAATTTTCCTGAATAGTGATCGTCGCCATAAAGCATGCTGATGCTTATTACTTCTGACAGTCGGTTTGACACAGAGGTCATAAAAGCATGGAACAAAACCAGAGATATCCTTCACCACTTACCACACCAAACCTAATATAAACCTTATCCCTACAATGGATATTCATTGCAGTCCAAAACACACATAAAAAAGGTTAAAGGTTTGAATTATGGACAAAATTATTATCAGCCCAAGCAAATACGTCCAAGGTGAACAAGTACTTACATCTATCGCTCACTATGTGAAAACATTGGGTGAACGTCCGTTAGTAATTGCCGATGAGTTCGTGACTAACCTGGTTGGTGATGACGTCAAGCAAAGTTTTGCTGACGAAAAGCTTCCACTCACTATGAACATTTTTGGTGGCGAATGTTCGCGCGTTGAGATTGAACGCATCACGGACATTTGTGCCACTCAGAAACACGATGTCATTGTCGGTATTGGTGGTGGTAAAACGTTAGATACAGCAAAGGCTGTTGCGTTTTACACCAAAATTCCTGTCGTGGTGGTTCCTACGATTGCCTCGACTGATGCGCCAACCTCAGCGCTTGCGGTGATATACACACCTGAAGGTGAATTTGCAGAATATTTGATGATCCCTAAAAACCCAGACATGGTCATCATGGATACGTCAGTCATCGCCAAAGCCCCTGTTCGCTTACTTGTATCGGGGATGGGCGACGCGCTTTCCACCTACTTTGAAGCTCGTGCCAACATGACTTCTGGTAAGGCAACAATGGCTGGTGGGTTAGCGACGCGTTCAGCACAAGCGCTTGCGAAACTTTGCTATGAAACCTTGCTTGAAGATGGTGTAAAAGCAAAAGCTGCGGTAGAAAATGGTGTGAGCACCAAAGCGGTAGAAAACATTATTGAAGCCAATACATACCTAAGCGGTATCGGTTTTGAAAGCAGTGGTCTAGCGGGTGCTCACGCTATTCATAACGGCCTAACTAAGCTTGAAGAGTGTCATCATCTCTATCATGGTGAGAAAGTCGCGTTCGGCACACTAGTTCAGCTGGTACTAGAAAACGCAGCGATGGAAGAGATTAATACGGTTCTTGCATTCTGCCGCTCTGTAGGTCTACCAACCAACTTATTTGATATGGGCGTTAAAGAGCTTAACCACGCTAAGTTGCGCGAGGTCGCCGAAGCCTCAACGGCCGAGGGAGAAACCATCCACAATATGCCATTCCCAGTGACGGCAGAAAATGTCTACTCTGCAATTCTAACCGCTCACCAGTTGGGTCAATAACTCACCCCCTTAAAGTGGGCTTAAATAAAAAAGCGGCACATACTCTCGCATGTGCCGCTTGGATTTTTGCTGTTAAGCGTAATTACTCAACCGTTACCGCTTTCGCCAGGTTACGTGGTTGGTCTACGTCCGTACCTTTGATCAGTGCTACGTAGTAAGACAGCAACTGCATAGGGATGGTGTAGTAGATCGCCGCCGTGATTTCACTAACGTGAGGCATCGTGATGATCTTCATTGTTTCATCGCCTTCGAAGCCTGCGTCTGCATCTGCGAATACGTATAGAAGGCCGCCACGCGCACGCACTTCTTCAACGTTTGATTTTAGCTTTTCAAGTAGGTCGTTGCTTGGTGCAACCACAACAACAGGCATGTCAGCATCAATCAGCGCAAGAGGACCGTGTTTTAGTTCACCCGCCGCGTACGCTTCTGCGTGGATGTACGAGATCTCTTTCAGTTTTAGAGACGCTTCCATCGCGATTGGGTAGAACTCGCCACGGCCTAGGAACAATGTGTGGTGCTTGTCTGCAAAATCCGTTGCTAGTGCTTCAATTTCTTTCTCGAAAGAAAGTGCCGCGTTGATTTGCTTAGGAAGTGCGTGTAGCGCTTCAACAATCTCTTTTTCTTTCTCTTTGCTGATGCGGCCTTGCTCTTTACCCAGTGCCGTTACCAACATAAGTAGTGCAGAAAGTTGAGTCGTGAACGCTTTGGTTGAAGCCACACCGATTTCAACACCAGCGCGAGTCATGAACGCAAAATCTGATTCACGAACCAGAGAAGAGCCTGCTACGTTACAAATGGTCATCGCCGCCATGTAACCTTTCTCTTTTGCTAGGCGAAGTGCTGCTAGCGTATCAGCGGTTTCACCAGACTGAGACAACGTGATCAATAGGCTGTTTGGACGAGTCACAAACTTGCGGTAACGGAATTCAGACGCAATTTCTACATCACAGCTAACGCCTGCAATGTCTTCAAACCAGTAACGTGCCGTCATACCTGCGTTGTAAGACGTACCACACGCCACGATTTGTACGTGTTCTACTTTGCTTAGAATGTCTGCCGCGTGCACACCGATCGCGTCTGTCACAACAGAGTCTGCCGTGATACGACCTTCCATTGTGTTGATCAACGCTTTAGGTTGCTCATAGATTTCTTTTTGCATGAAGTGACGGTATTGGCCTTTATCACCTGCATCATGCTCTGCGTTAGATTCAACAATTTCACGCTCAACTGGCTCACCCGTTGCATCAAACACAGTGACTTCACGGCGAGTAATTTCTGCTACGTCACCTTCTTCTAGGTACATGAAACGGCGCGTAACGTTAAGTAATGCAAGTTGGTCAGACGCTAGGAAGTTTTCACCTACACCAAAACCGATCACGATCGGGCTGCCTGAACGCGCTACTACGATGCGTGAAGGATCTTTGCGATCCAACGCTACCGTGCCGTATGCGCCTTCAAGTTGTTTTGCTGTTTTTTGTACCGCTTCTAATAGCGTTTCTGAAGTACGAAGTTCCCACTCAACCATATGTGCGATAACTTCTGTATCCGTTTGCGATTCAAACACGTAGCCACGAGATTGAAGCAGCTCACGCAGCTCTTCATGGTTTTCGATGATGCCGTTATGGACCACTGCGATATCACCAGACATGTGTGGGTGAGCGTTGATTTCAGAAGGTTCACCGTGCGTCGCCCAACGAGTGTGCGCAATACCAGTTCCGCCGATCACTTTTGCTTCTTCTACCGCATCAGCCAATTCTTGTACTTTACCCAAGCGACGAACGCGCGTTAGGTTTGATTCGCCATCAACAACCGCAACGCCAGCAGAGTCGTAACCGCGGTACTCTAAGCGGCGTAGACCTTCAACCAAAATTTCTGCAACATCTCGTTGTGCTACTGCACCTACGATTCCACACATGTGTTTATCTCCGTTTGTAGTTTTGTCCTTCCCTAGCCATGATTTCAAATAGAGGCAGCAAGCAAAGGCCTTTATCCAGAGGGAAGTGAAATATGAAACTGATTACATTATTAGGCGCAAATGACTTTCACGCCATGTTGTTCAATCTGTACTTTATGCTCTGCTTGGATATCTGCATCGGTCACCAACACATCAACTTGATGCCAAGCGAGCTCTAAGTTTGGGATCTTACGGCCGATTTTTTCGGACTCGATCATTACGATCACTTCACGTGACGCTTCTGCCATTACCTTACTTAAGCCAACCAATTCATTAAATGTCGTGGTTCCACGCTCGAGATCGATGCCATCCGCACCGATGAATAGTTGGTCAAAGTCGTAAGCTCGTAATACAGATTCGGCTACTTTGCCTTGAAAGGACTCTGAGTGCGTATCCCAAGTACCGCCAGTCATCAGCAGTGTCGGTTCGCTCTCTAATTCATTAAGAGCGTTAGCAACATGCAACGAGTTGGTCATGACCACTAAGCCACGTTTATCATTCAACTGTTGAATCAGCGCGGCAGTCGTGCTGCCACTGTCGATCACGATGCGATTATGATCGCGAATCAATGATGCTGCTGCTTTTGCTAAGCTTAACTTTCGAGTCGAAACATTAGCGCCCAATTCTTCGTGAATGACTTCCTTTGGGATAGCAATCGCACCGCCATAGCGGCGTAGAAGTTGGCCGTTTTTCTCTAAAGAAGCTAAATCCTTTCTAATCGTGACCTCTGAGGTTTCGAATTTCTGAGCAAGTTCATCAACGCTGACTTCTCCTAGTTCAGAAACCAAGTTAGAAATGGCGTGTCTTCTTAATTGAGTATTTCGTTTCGACATTTAAGTTTTGATTTTAAGTTTCGATGTGAAACTTATTATAGTCAAACCGAAACTTTTAAGTCCATTTATTTCGATCCAAAAAATTAATATTTCTCGATAAAACCTTGTCCTAAGACAATTCTTAAACAGTGATATTGGATTCATTCAGTGGTAGAATTCGCCACCGAAAAGAAAAAAAATTACAGAATTGAAGGCTATTTTTTTGCAACTTTCTGCATATAAAGTGGGATTAGTCACAAAAAGGTAACCAAAATCGCCGATCTTTTAGTCATAAAATGACTAAACTTGGTGAAAGACTTTCAGAATCTGAAGTTCTAATAATGAGACGAAAAATCGGTGGGTGACAGGTACTAAATGTCATCAAAAACGTCCTGACTTCAGAGTAAATAACCGACTTTCAAATTGTAACTATACTTACCGGAGAGTATCTTCCATGAAAAAGACCAAAATCGTATGTACGATTGGCCCTAAAACAGAATCTGTAGAGAAGCTAACTGAACTAGTTAACGCAGGCATGAACGTAATGCGCCTTAACTTCTCTCACGGTGACTACGAAGAACACGGCACTCGTATCGCGAACTTCCGTAAAGTAATGGAAGCTACTGGCAAACCACTAGCAATTCTTCTAGATACTAAAGGTCCAGAAATCCGCACTATCAAGCTAGAAGGCGGTGACGATGTTGATCTAGTAGCAGGTCAAGAATTCACTTTCACAACTGACACTTCAGTTGTAGGTAACAAAGATAAAGTTGCAGTAACTTACGCTGGTTTCGCAGCAGACCTAAACGTAGGTAACACTATCCTAGTAGACGACGGTCTAATCGAGATGGAAGTTATCTCTAAGACTGAAACTGAAGTTAAATGTAAAGTTCTTAACAACGGTGCACTAGGCGAAAACAAAGGTGTTAACCTTCCTGGCGTTTCTGTAAACCTACCTGCACTATCTGAAAAAGATAAGAACGACCTTAAGTTTGGTTGTGAGCAAGGCGTTGACTTCGTAGCAGCTTCTTTCATCCGTAAAGCGTCTGACGTTCAAGAAATCCGTGAAGTACTTGCTGCAAACGGCGGCGAGAACATCCACATCATCTCTAAGATCGAAAACCAAGAAGGTGTTGATAACTTCGACGAGATCCTAGAGCTTTCTGACGGCATCATGGTTGCTCGTGGTGACCTAGGTGTTGAAATCCCAGCTGAAGAAGTAATCTTCGCTCAGAAAATGATGATCGAGAAGTGTAACCGTGCACGTAAGATGGTTATCACTGCAACTCAAATGCTTGATTCTATGATCAACAACCCACGTCCTACTCGTGCGGAAGCAGGCGACGTTGCTAACGCAGTAATGGACGGTACTGACGCAGTAATGCTTTCTGGTGAAACGGCGAAAGGTAAATACCCTGTTGAAGCGGTAACTATCATGGCTCAAATCGCGAACCGTACTGACTCAGCGCTAAAAGCTGAACTAGGTTCTCGTCTAGACAGCCCACGTCTTCGCATCACTGAAGCAGTATGTAAAGGCGCTGTAGACACAGCTGAGAAACTAGCTGCTCCACTTATCGTTGTTGCAACTGAAGGCGGTAAGTCTGCACGTTCAGTACGTAAGTACTTCCCAACTGCAAACATTCTAGCGCTAACAACTAACAAGAAAACTGCTGCACAGCTAGTTCTAACTAAAGGTGTTACTCCTGTAGTTGTTGATTCAATCGAAAGCACTGACGCATTCTACGTAGCGGGTAAAGAACTTGCTCTAGAATCAGGTCTAGGTAACAAAGGCGATATCGTTGTTATGGTTTCTGGCGCTCTAGTTGCTTCAGGTACTACGAACACAGCTTCTGTACACGTGCTATAAGACTGAACTTTTAACACTTCAGTTTCTTGAGAAGGAGGGCTTATGCCCTCCTTTTTTATATGGCTTTCTTGCTCTCATAATAGGCTAATTGTATTATTTACCTCTATCAGAATTTCGTACTGTTTAATTTTATCGTCACGATTAAAGTTTCTATGAGGTGTATGTGTCTAGTCCCACTCTTACCGACAAAGTATTAAGAATGATCCGTCAGGATATTCTCGATGGCGAGCTTAAACCAGGTCAAAAACTCGTGGTTGCCGAACTCAAAGAGAAGTACAACGTAGGAGCGTCACCCATTCGAGAAGCATTGGTGCAATTATCTTGGAGCAAATACGTCAAACTCGAGCCGCAAAAAGGCTGCTGGGTTGCACCTGTATGTAAAGATGAGTTACATGACTTGTACGAAAGCCTGCAAATGGTCTCCGCATGCTTACTCAGTAAGGCAATTATGATTGGCGATGAAAAATGGGAACTGGATGTACTAACTGCTTATCACAAGTTATCCCGAGTAAAACCTGGCGAAAGCTTTTGTTGGAGGGAATGGGAAGAGCGCCAAAATCAGTTTCTTACTGCGCTGTTTGAAGGTGCTGGCTCTGTCAATATGTTTGGGTTTTTCCACGATCTACTCACGCAAATTAAACGCTACCAATACTTCGCGATGCAGATTTTAGGCACAGGGAACCCTGGGCACTGTAATCTCGATGAGCAAGAAATACTGATGAAGGCATCGCTAGACAAAAAGAGTCAGGATGCTTTAGGTTATCTAGAGCGTTATTTGAGACAGTCAATACAGTGTATCGAAGCCGCCATCGACAACCAATGTCGCATACTGGCTAGCGAATAACGCTGAGACTAAAAAGCGGGGGTCTATCCCCGTTTTTTCGTTTTTGTAAAAGCACTAAGCAATATCATCATAACTATGACATAGCGATACGCAGTTACGCCCTGCACTTTTTGACTCATACAAAGCAATATCAGCACATTTATACGTTCTTGTACGATCAGAGGTTAAATCACTATACCCAGCACTGACAGTAATGCCTCTATCACTACGCATTTGAACCGCGACACGTAGCCTGTTCAATACAATTTCAGCCTCTTCTAGTGTTGTATGCGGCATAATCACTGCAAATTCCTCACCACCGACACGAGATACAAAGTCTGTGCTGCGGACTTCTTCTAGGAGGGTTTCTGCGACACTACAAATCACTTTGTCTCCTTCGTCGTGGCCAAGCTCGTCATTAATACGTTTAAAATGGTCAATATCAAACAACGCCAAACAAGCAGGAGGGCTATCAGGATAGCGTTCAATAATCCCCGCATATTGCGCCAATTGCTCTTCAAATTTTCGGCGGTTCCACAACCCCGTCAAGCCATCTTTTTCGCTTAGGTTTCGTAATTTTTCTTCTAACTCTTTTTGCCCAGAGATATCCACCAGCGACGTAATGTAATAACTCACTTTACCTGATTTGGTTAAATTCGCCTGAATACGCATTATTGCGGTAAAGACTTGATTAAACTTAGTTCGACAACGAATCTCCCCTTCCCATACGTGTTCACTCTTCAGTGTTTTCCAGATACTCAGGTTTGCTTCGAGATCTTCAGGTAAGAGAATTAAATGATGTGCACTCCAACCTTGGGCATGCTTGGTTGAGTAACCCATCATGTTTTCAAACTCTTGATTAACCATGATGATTCTATGCGAAGCATCCGAGATCATCACCGCAGTCATACCATCAAGAGCAGCTCGAGCCAACTTCGATTCCATACTATGACGCCGATAATGCAGAGCAAGGGCTGCCGTCGGCAAAGTGAAGCCGAGCACCAAACTTAGAACAAAAAACGCTTCTTGGATTAAGTCATCAATATCCCTCTGAGCTCGGGATAATAACTGCTCATTGGTAAGATCAATAACCAGATGAAGAGGTTCGCTAGAAACAAACTGGATGGTGCGATACACGACCAAATTCGAACCATTGTAAGCATAGCCCGAATCTTTTGAGTTTAAACTACGCCAAATGTTTGGGTACATCCGGCCAAAATTAAATTGAGAGCGAGCGGGAATTATATGGCCATACAAACGAGCTGATTTAGGGCTATCAATGTAAAATCCGTCACTCTTAATCAGCTCAATATGGAAATCAAGCACTGACGAATAGTTGAGTCGAGAGGATAAATAGTCAATATCAACATTAAGCACAAGATACCCTTCGCGCTTTCCGTTAAGCGAAATAGGCATCAAAATACGCAGTGACGGACTATAGGGATAGACTAACTCGCCATACTCTCGTTCTAAACCTATCCCCCACGAAGCGATTTCGCCATCGTCTAAGTTCTTAGCGAATTGAAAGTAATCTCGCTCTGACTTATTTTGCAATTTGATCGCGGGCAACGCAGCGCCTGTTTCAATATCATAATTAATCCTCACTTTTTCTCGACCAGAAACATCAAGAAAGCGAATTTGCTTATACAACTTTTGATTGATTGCGACCGAGATCCACATGTCTTCTAAGATGGAACGGTTCACCCGGTTAGGTTGGCGCAGATATTCATACAGACTTTGGCTGTGACCAAGTAGGTCACTGATCGTTTCGATTTGATCCTGAATATTGCTGTATTCACGGCCAGTATAGGCCAATTGATGTAACGCTTCTTGAGCGGTGTTCTCAACATTGTTTTCTAACAACGTCAGATATTTCTGATAGTAGTAAGCGGCAGTGAGTGCACTAAAAAATAGTGCTGTCGCCAATAAGGTGCCGACTCGCTTAGGTACTTTCACACGTCTAATGCCTATCATGCTTACTAAAACGACAATTATATCATTAATTGTTATTTTCTAAACAAAAAAGCCACTTAGATTAAGTGGCTTTTCTATATGCAATCAGAGAGTTAAGGTTTGAGGGCTCGCTCTCCTCGCGCAATGCCAACGACACCACTACGAGCAACTTCGACAACCTCGGTCACTTCGGATATCGCTTGAATGAAGGCATCTAGCTTTTCACTCGTACCCGCAAGTTGTACGGTGTATTGAGAAGCCGTGACATCCACGATCTGGCCACGAAAGATGTCTGCCGTCCGCTTCACTTCTGCTCGCGCAAAACCACTGGCTTTCACTTTCACCATCATCAGTTCACGTTCAATGTGCTCATACTCGGTGACTTCTTGTACTTTCAGCACATCGATCAATTTGTGTAACTGCTTCTGAATTTGTTCCAACTGCATCTCATCAGATGTCGTGGTAATGTTCATTCGCGACAGGGTTTCATCATCAGTCGGTGATACCGTCAAAGATTCAATGTTGTAACCACGTTGAGAGAACAAACCAACAACACGAGACAACGCACCCGGTTGGTTTTCCAATAGCAATGAAATAATGTGTCTCATATTAAGTTCTCTCCGTTTTGCTTAGCCACATTTTATCCATACCCTCACCTTTGATTTGCATCGGGTATACGTGTTCGGTTTCGTCTACGTTGATGTCCACAAACACCAGACGATCTTTCATATCCAACGCTTTTTGTAGCCCTTCTTCGAGCTGATCAGGCGTTTCGATACGAATACCGACGTGACCATAAGCTTCTGCAATCGCTGCAAAGTCAGGAACAGAACTCATGTAAGAATTAGAGTGACGACCTTGATAAATAATGTCTTGCCACTGTTTTACCATGCCTAAGAATCGGTTGTTCAGGTTGATGATCTTCACCGGAATGTCGTATTGCATGGCTGTCGACAATTCTTGAATATTCATCTGAATACTGCCGTCACCAGTCACAACCACGACCTCTTCTTGTGGCATGGCAAACTTCACGCCCATGCCAGCCGGAAGACCAAATCCCATGGTGCCAAGACCACCAGAGTTTATCCAACGGCGCGGCTTATTGAATGGGTAGTACAACGCCGCAAACATCTGATGCTGGCCCACATCAGACGCCACATATGCGTCACCATTAGTTAGCTTGTGCAGCGTTTCAATTACTTGCTGTGGCTTGATTCGTTCTGGAGACGTTTCATAAGACAAGCAGTTACGGTCACGCCATACTTGAATGTCATCCCACCATGCGGTGATAGCATCTTGATCATTTCCACTACCTTGCTCTGCAAGCAGCCCGAGCATGGTTGTCAGCACTTTTTCCGCAGAACCTACGATCGGCAAATCCACTTTCACGTTTTTCGAGATCGATGACGGATCGATATCAATATGCATCACTTTTGCGTTTGGGCAGTACTTTTCAAGGTTGTTGGTTGTACGGTCATCAAAACGCACACCGATACCAAAAATAAGATCCGCTTCATGCATTGCCATATTAGCTTCGTAAGTGCCGTGCATACCCAACATGCCCAGTGAGTTTTTATGTGTACCCGGGAATGCCCCCAAGCCCATCAAAGTACTCACAACGGGTAGGTTCAGTTTGTCGGAAAGCTCTAAAATATGTTCATGGGCGCCAGAAATCACCGCACCACCACCGATATAAAGCACTGGTTTTTTCGCTTCTAATAGCGATTTAAGCGCTTTTTTAATCTGGCCTTTATGGCCCGAAGTTGTCGGCTTGTAAGAGCGCATTGAAAGCGTTTCTGGATATTGATAAGGCAGTTTGATTTGCGGGTTCATTACATCTTTTGGCAAATCAATCACAACTGGACCAGGTCGACCTGTAGTCGCGATATAAAACGCTTTTTTGATTGTTTCAGGAATATCTTCCGCTTTTTTTACTAAAAAGCTGTGTTTGACCACTGGGCGGGAGACACCGACGATGTCACACTCTTGGAAAGCATCATTACCAATTAGGCTATTCGGTACGTTACCCGAGATAACGATCATTGGGATAGAGTCCATATACGCTGTCGCAATACCCGTAATGGTATTGGTCGCGCCCGGCCCCGAGCACACAAGTACGACACCCGGTTTACCGGTAGCTCGAGCGTAACCATCTGCCATATGAGTGGCGGCTTGCTCATGCCTTACAAGTACGTGTTTGATTTGATCGGTTTTGGCATGCAGTGCATCGTAGATATCCAAAACAGAGCCACCTGGGTAGCCAAAGATCTGCTCTACGTGCTCTTCTATCAGAGATTGAACCACCATCTCTGCGCCTGACAACATTGCTGTCATAATTGCTCTCCTTAGCCAGTTTCCTCACCGTAAGGTCAACGGATTGGTCTGGTTTTACATAGTCTAGGTCTTATTCGTAGCCTAATCGAAATACTTCCACGTTTTCGGCTATGTCTTGCGTTCGTCATAACATCCCGCAAGGTTACCCAACAAATGTAACGTTTTATTATCAAAGGGTCTAATGAGAGATTGGTCTACTTTTTAAACAAGATACTAGTAATTAGAATGTTAGTAGGAATAGCAGCCACACATCTCCTATTTCACAGTACAACCTAAAAAATTAACGCTTAAAAAAAGAACATTATTTCATAAGCTTTTAGCTACAGGGTGCGAAATAGCGTTATTTGACGAGCAGAACAGAAAAAATCAATACAAACAAAAATCCCCAGCAATGCGCGATCACATCACTGAGGATTTTTTCATCAATATAAAATCTAAGTCAGCTTAAGTTACTTTTTATCCGACTTTTCCTTATACATTTCTTCAATTTCATCTTGGTATTTGTCACTGATGACTTTACGACGAAGTTTTTGAGTTGGCGTTAACTCACCATCATCCATAGAGAAAGCTCTTGGTAACAATTTAAACTTCTTCACTTGTTCAAACTTTGCCAACTCTTTTTGAAGATCGTTCACACGCTTCTCAAGCATTTCGACCACCTGGTGGTGCTTAATCAACTCAACGCGATCGTGATATTTGATATTCAGCTCTTTCGCGTACTCTTCTAGCGAGTCATAACAAGGCACGATAAGCGCAGAAACAAACTTACGAGTATCCGCAATGACTGCGATTTGCTCGATGAAGTGGTCTTTACCAATCGCACCTTCAATCATTTGTGGAGCGATGTATTTACCACCTGAAGTTTTCATCAACTCTTTGATACGATCGGTGATGAACAAGTTGCCATTTTCATCAATGTAACCAGCGTCGCCCGTTTTTAGGAAACCGTGCTCATCAAAGGTCTTTTCCGTCTCTTCTGGCATTTTGTAATAGCCACGCATCACCATTGGACCACGAACCAGAATCTCGTTGTTTTCGCCGATCTTAACCTGTGCGCCAGGCATCGACATACCAATAGAGTCGGGGTTAAAACATTTATCATCCCAACACGATACTGTCGCCGTGGTTTCAGTCATGCCATAGCCCAACTTAACGTTGATACCAATCGCATGGAAGAATCGACCGATGGTTTCATCCAGCTTTGCACCACCACAAGGCATAAAGTTGATTTGCCCGCCAAGTAGCGCACGCAGTTTGCTCAGAACCAACTTATCCGCCAAAGCGTATGACTTACGCAGCAAGAGCGATGGCTGACGCTTTTCTTGATGACAAGCGGCCATTTTTGCGCCCATGTTGACTGCCCAAGTAAACATAATCTTACGGTGAATCGGCGCGCGAGACACTTTCTCGTGAATCGCAGAGAAGATCTTCTCATAGAAACGCGGTACGGCACACATCACGGTAGGTCGCACCTGGCTCAGTGCATCACGTACTTGCATGGTGTCTTGCAAATAGCAGTTGGTCGCCCCTTTGTACAATACATAAAAGGTCCAAGCGCGCTCAAATACGTGTGACAACGGAAGGAAACATAATGACACGTCACTTTGAGAAAGGCTCAAGCGCTGATCGTGCCCTTCCAATTGCGCCGCAATGTTTGCGTAGTCCAACATAACGCCTTTTGGCTGGCCTGTTGTACCCGAGGTGTAGATCAGCGTGAGTAGATCATCTTCTTTTGCCTGATCTAAACGCGCATCCAATTCAACTTGATATGTAGTGTCGCCTTTGGCAACAAATGCTTGCCAAGAGATAACGAAATCATGATCGCCAAGTTCTATATCATCAGACATAGCAACAATGAGCTCTAACTGTTCACACTGGTCGAAAATGCTCACGGCTGCATCAAATTGAGGCTGTTCACCAACAAACAGAACTTTGACGTCTGCATTGTTAATGATGTACGCCGACTGAGCGGCAGTATTGGTTGGGTAAATAGGTACTGTCACGCTGCGTAATTGCAGTGCTGCGATATCAGCGATCGTCCATTGCGGCATGTTGTTCGAGAAAATGCCGATCTTATCTTGGACTCCTAATCCCTGAGCCAAAAGTGCAAGTGATAAAGCATCAACTTGCTGACCAAATTGCGTCCACGTAATACCTTGCCACTCCTCACCCACTTTATGCTTGAGTGCAACGCGTGTACCACCGTTCGCAATTTGTTCACGAATACGTTTAACGATATGAAAATCTAACTTGGCCATTCTTTTACTTACCTTTTGGCTTACAGGCGTAAGCTAATTGAGCGAACAAGTGTACTCACGGCTTGCTAAAACGCAACTGACCAGTATCAAACTTATCACTAATAAGAGACAACTATCACTTATACGTCGCGTAACGTAACTCAAATTGCTGAATGATTACTCTATTTAACTTACTGTTTCGATTGTTGATTACGAAAACAAAAAGCCCCGAGAGACAAAAATCGCTCGGGGACCAATGAATTGTAAAAATTGATGATTACCAATATGGTCTAATCGAGAAGACCAAACGTCATCTTATTTTGCGGCAACGACTTCACCACAAGTGATCATCAGTTGATCGCGCAGCCAAATGTGGCCTTTATCTTTTTCGCTTGATTCATGCCAGCTTAAGAAGCCGCTGATTTCTTTGTTCGCAAATGGGAAATCAAGAATTTGCAGTTGATCGCTGTTTACCGCATTTTCCGCCATCCAACGTGGTGCAATAGTCACAAGCTCAGATTGACCCACCACGTATAGTAGGTTGCTTAAACTAGAACCTTCATACGCCGCTTGGCAATCCAGTTCACGGTACGCTTGCTCTGAGAAACTACGTTGGCCATGCACTTTCGATAACTTCGCATGCTTTTCGTTAAGCAGTTGCTCAGCCGTCACACCACCTTGAATGCGTGGGTGTGTTTTTGATGCGATAACCACTAATTCATCTTTGAAGATTTCAGTACTTGAGAAACCTTGCTCATCAAAACGAGCGTAGTCGATCACGAAATCAATTTCTTGGTAGCGCATACGCTCAGACAACAAACGGTCAAATTCTGCATCTAGGTGAAGCTGAACGTTTGGTGCTTGTTGATTCACTTTTGCCATGATCTTCGGAGCAAAACGCATGTCGCAAGGGCTGCAAATCGCAAGCTTGAATAAGCGAGTCGAAGATTCTGGCTGGAATACGGAGCTAGGAAGTTCATTGCGAATCAGCTGCAGTGCTTGGCGAATAGGACCAAACAGTTGACGTGCTCGTTGCGTAGGCTGAATACCACGGCCTTGGCGCATGAATAGCTCGTCGTTAAACATCACTTTTAAGCGTGCCACGGCGTTACTTACCGCCGGTTGAGACATGCCTAGGTTATGTGCTGCACGAGTAATATTTTGCTCTTGCATTACAGCATCAAATACAGTCAGTAGGTTTAAATCTACACCACGCAAAGTGCTTTCCATACGGTAGCTAGCAATTGCGCTCATCGCGTCTTTCTTCTCTAACATTGAGTGCGCCTCTTTTGTAATCGTCAACTTTGTTCATTAAATTCATAACGAATAGAATCCCATCTCGCACAAAAGACGGCGGCTGGATTCGAATCATTTTACGAATAGATAACCTAACTTTTTATTATATTTATCGTCCGGATACTTCCGGCTCGAACTGTACTATCAACTAATCGATTGCGGTTTCGCAACTAGATTGATATTTAATCAGTAAATTTTAGCCAATTAGGTATTTATTTATTAAATAACAAAGACTTGATAAAAACATAAAAAACTATAAAACACGTAAAAATGCATTCTTTGAGGACGTATTTAGCAAATTGATAGGACAGGCGGTCAACACAAGCATGCATTTAGCTCAGTTATTAGTTGGAATAAGAACAACAGATGACAGCTATATCTCTGATTGAATTTTGCACTTATCAGTCAAATTATCAGCAAATACACACTGAATAGAAATGAGAGAGGAAGAATAAAAATGCAGCCTTCTAAACAGAAAGGCTGCAACAAAATCGTGTCAAAAATGGAAGGAACAGTGTACTGAACAACGTACTTAAATGTTCGACACGTAACTTGGAAAATCAACCTGCTCCCACAGTTGTCTGGATAACTCTGCTTTTGAATCCCATGCACCTTGCAGTACCCAATGAACAATAGCCTGAGCAACATCTGGGTATTTCACACTTTCGGCTTGTTGCTCCTTTAGCCACTGGCGTACTGCGGAAATGTCTAAGCTCTCCATCGACATCGCAAGCCCTAAATCTTCTAAGGTCGCAACATTGCTCTGCTGCTCGAATTGACCCGCGAGTGGCTTTAGTAACAATTTTTTCCCCAAAGACAAGGCTTCTGAAGGAAGCTCAAACCCACCATTAGCAATGACACCACTACAGCGATGCAAATGATGCTGGAAGTTGCTGTGGCATAAAGGGCGCAGTTCTATGTTTTCTACCTGCTCACATTCGATCACATCCGGGTGATAACAGATAAACGCTTGTTGATTAAAGTGGAACAATAAGTCTGAGATATCTTCAATCGATTCGAACGGTAGATACACCAACACGAAGTCGTCGTTTTCTGCTTGGCTATCGACGGTATGCACTATTGGTGGTAACAAAGGTTGATCAAAATGATGCCAATGCAAACCAAGGTGATGTTGAGAAGGCGCAAAGTATTCAATGACGGATTTATCTAACCAACTTGCTCCCTTTAGTGGCACCGGATAACGGAAAGCATTTTGGTGGCTGATACCAATAGAAGGCTTATTTTGTTGTCTCGCTGCCCACGCAGTCACAGGTTCGAAATCATTAATGATAAGATCGTAGGACGACAGATCGAGTTGCTTAACTTCTTTGAAAAACTGCACCAAATTGTTATTCAATGCTGTTTTCGCGTAGTTTACAGAGCCTTTTTCGGTAATAAAGGTGAAGCCTCGGCGAGTCTGGTAATCGCCAAATGCTTCCATTGAAAAGTATTTTTCCGGCGCTCGCCCAGAAAACAAAAAGTCGACCTCAACATCGTGCTCTTTAAACGCATGACTCATCGCCCTTGCGCGTGCAATATGTCCGTTTCCTGTCCCTTGAACACCGTACAAGATTTTCATCAATTAGCCTCCTAACATCGCAATCGCTAATCCACCACAAAGACTGCCAAGCAGTGCACCAATGATGACATCGGTAAAAAAGTGCACACCCAATAAGATTCGCGCGGTTCCAATTAAACTTGCCCAAAAGAATGCAGCAACGCCTAGGCTCGGATAGAAATGGTCAATCAGCGTCGCCATGACAAACGCAGCGGCAGTGTGTCCTGAAGGAAGACTGTAGCGATCAGAGGGGGTAATAAAAGCAGGAAGGAGTGCATTAAGCTCTTCAGGGCGACGACGCTTAAAACTATTTTTCAGCGTCCAATAAATTGGTAGCTCGATAGCAAAAGCAAGTAAACCCGCCAGTAAAAACCAGACTCCTTGCTCCTTATCTAAATACCAAGCTAATAACCCCAACACCAAGTAAAGATGCCCGTCACCACTGTGGGAAACTCCTTTACTGATATTGGCGACTTGTTGATTAAAACGGTGCTTAAGACAAACACTAGAGAGCGCTAAATCAAACTTAGCAATGGTTGCAATTGGCTGTGTAATTGTCTCTATGGTTCGCATGTGACCTTTCCTTACTTTGACAACGCCTTTGTGTGAAAAGTAGGAGGTTTAGGTGACAACAGCATGACGGGAATTTGGACAATTAATGACAAAGGCCAAATTAAGGTGTGCCCAACAATTTATCTATTGGGCATAACCATAAAAATAGAACATTAAGAAGGGTTTGCTGGTTGCGGTTGAGGGGTGTCTATATACCAGACTTTTCTCTTCTTGCGGCAGGCGCGCAAAGAGCCCGTCGTCATGTCGCCATCTTTTGTAAGCTCATAGCTCAGTGAGCGGCAAGTATAGTTTCCCGACAGTTCATGCTCTATACTCGTTTGCTCCGTTTTACTCGATTTAGGCTCTAGTAGAGGGTTAGGCTGAGTAGATAAAATGTCACGATTTATCACATTGCTGCGCGCATAATCCTTATGGACATAACCCTTTATCACTCCTTTCTGTTCAACGAGAAACCAAGGTTGATCAACCACTTTTGCTAGCACATTAAAGACTTCCCCTTTCGATAATACGCCAAGCTTTGCCCCTTCAAGACTCGGTTTGGAGCGTAGGTTTAATGTGGTCTTAGAGCGGTAAGAGACATCCATAAACTCTACTGGGTTTGAAGTATCGACACCTTCAGTGGTTGGTCGGAAAACTTCCGCTTGCTGTTTCTCACTAGGTTGAACACGGATCTTCCACCAAGAATACGTTTCCGGATCTTTACCTTTAAACTTATTTCGGCTGTCAGACTCAAGGGCAACAAGCATCTGATTCAAGAACGATTCGCGTCCCTCATAACTCAAAAATCGATCCATTTGATCATTGATGACCATGACGCTCTGTGAGTGATCATTCATAACAACGGGGGAAGCCACTTCCACATAGGTCTGCGATTGAAACAGCTGACAACCCGACAAGCTGACCAGAGTAAATACTATGGCTGAACGTCCAAATTGTTTTGTTAACCTCATTCTTTCCCTAACCCTTATTTCTTTTACCTAGTGCAACTGCACTACTATAAATGGTCATTCAAAACTTTTGCCAAACAATTCGGACCTTTGTGTGACAAGTCGCAATCCCGATGCTTGTTTTGGTAATGAAACGTCGCAAACTTGATGAGAACTTACTTCTTCTAGCACGTTTCTATCGCATCATGTCGTTTCACTTAGTGCATCATTTTTTTCAAGCAAACGAAAAGACTCATCCGATATGAATAAAAAATCGACTTTAGGGTTGACGCGCTTCATGGAGTGCGGTACTAATTTGTTAACTTAATTATGTGGAAAGCTTAACAACTATGTCAGCTCATTTTTCTATCCTGCTTAGCCTCCTCCTGATCGTGACCAGTTCGCGCGGGTAGGCTGTGGAAGAAAAATAACCACACCAATTTCTAAGAACCCGCATGAGAATGCGGGTTTTTTTATATCTAAATACTGGAAGTAAACGATTCACTTGCGCGAAAGTGCAGAAATCAGGAAGGAAGCAAACATGAACGATCAGGTCATTATATTCGACACCACATTGCGTGATGGCGAGCAAGCGTTGTCAGCAAGCTTGACGGTTAAAGAAAAACTGCAGATTGCCTATGCGCTGGAAAGACTCGGCGTTGATGTTATCGAAGCTGGCTTCCCAATCTCTTCACCAGGTGATTTCGAGTCTGTACAAACCATCGCAAAAAACATAAAAAACAGTCGAGTTTGTGCCCTTTCGCGTGCCGTTGCGAAAGACATTGATGCTGCCGCTGAAGCATTAAAAGTGGCTGACCAATTCCGTATTCACACGTTTTTAGCCACTTCCACCATTCACGTAGAAGACAAACTACGCCGCAGCTACGACGATGTACTAGAAATGGCAGTCAACGCCGTTAAACATGCACGTAACTACACTGATGATGTCGAGTTTTCTTGTGAAGATGCAGGTCGTACTCCAATCGACAACCTATGTCGCATGGTAGAAGCCGCCATCAATGCAGGTGCGAGTACAATCAACATTCCAGATACCGTTGGCTACACCGTACCAAGTGAGTTTGGTGGGATTATTGAAACCCTATTTAACCGCGTTCCGAACATTGATAAAGCGATCATCTCCGTTCACTGTCACGACGATTTGGGGATGTCAGTTGCCAACTCTATTGCCGCCGTTCAAGCTGGCGCACGTCAGATAGAAGGCACGATCAATGGCATTGGAGAGCGAGCGGGTAACTGTTCACTTGAAGAGATCGCAATGATCATCAAGACGCGTCAAGAGTTTTTGGGCGTTCACACTGGCATTAAGCATGATGAAATTCACCGCACCAGTAAGTTGGTTAGCCAGCTATGCAATATGCCGATTCAAAGCAACAAAGCAATTGTGGGTGCAAATGCATTTAGCCACTCTTCAGGCATCCACCAAGATGGCATGTTGAAGAATAAGAATACCTACGAAATCATGACCCCTGAGTCTATTGGCCTAAAAAACCAAGCTCTGAACCTAACCAGCCGCAGCGGTCGCGCTGCCGTGAAGAGCCATATGGACACCATGGGTTACAACGAAGACGAGTACAACCTAGACGCACTGTATGCGGATTTCTTGAAACTTGCTGACCGCAAAGGCCAAGTGTTCGATTACGACCTAGAAGCCCTAATGCACTTCTCGAACTTGCGTGAAGAAGATGACTTCTACAAATTGAGCTACCTAAGCGTGCAGTCTGGCAGCGTAATGGCTACCACCAGCATCAAAATGCAATGCGGTGATGAAGAAATGTGTGAAGCAGCGGTCGGTAATGGCCCAGTTGATGCGCTGTACCAATGTATCTACCGCGTGACAGGCTACGACATCGTTCTGGATAAATTCGACCTAACCGCGAAAGGTGAAGGTGAAGATGGTTTGGGTCAAGCAGACATCATTGCCAACTACAAAGGTCGCAAATACCACGGTACGGGTGTTTCCACCGACATCGTTGAGGCTTCCGGCCAAGCATTATTGCACGTTATTAACAGCATTCATCGTGCAGATAAAATCGAAGAAATGAAGCAGAAAAAGATTGCGACTGTGTAATAACAACAGGGCTACACGGCTCAGGAAAGAACACGCTCGTTGAAATAATTAAGCTCAAAATTAGAAAACTTAAAGGATTAACATGACAGACAAATCGTACAAAATTGCCGTCCTACCCGGTGACGGCATTGGCCCGGAAGTAATGGCGCAGGCACATAAAGTATTGGATGCAATCGAAAAGAAACATGGTATTGCGTTTGAGCGTGACGAGCATGATGTCGGTGGTATCGCGATCGACAATCACGGTTGCCCACTTCCAGAGAGCACAATAAAAGCATGTGAAGAGTCTGATGCAGTCCTATTCGGCTCGGTTGGCGGCCCTAAGTGGGAGCACTTACCACCAAATGACCAACCTGAACGCGGTGCCCTACTGCCACTACGCAAACACTTCCAACTGTTCTGTAACTTACGTCCAGCGCAAATTCACTCAGGTCTTGAAGCTTTCTCACCGCTACGTGCAGACATCTCGGGTCGCGGCTTTGACATCGTGGTAGTCCGTGAACTGACGGGTGGTATCTACTTCGGCCAACCGAAAGGTCGTGAAGGTGAAGGCGCAACAGAAAAAGCATTTGATACTGAGGTGTACCACCGCTTTGAGATCGAACGTATTGCAAAAATCGCTTTTGAATCTGCTCGTCTACGTCGCAAGAAAGTGTGCTCTATCGACAAAGCGAACGTTCTACAAAGCTCTATCTTATGGCGTGAAGTAGTCGAAGAAATCGCAAAAGACTACCCAGATGTCGAGTTGTCACATATGTACATTGATAACGCGACTATGCAGCTTATCAAAGACCCTGCTCAGTTCGACGTAATGCTGTGTTCAAACATCTTCGGCGACATCATTTCTGATGAATGCGCGATGATCACAGGCTCTATGGGTATGTTGCCATCAGCAAGTCTAAACGAAAGCAAATTCGGCCTGTACGAGCCAGCAGGTGGCAGTGCACCAGATATCGCAGGTAAGAACATCGCTAACCCTGTGGCACAAATCCTGTCTGCGGCACTGATGCTACGTTATAGCCTGGGTGAGGAAACGGCGGCACAAGACATTGAAGCGGCAGTTTCAAAAGCACTATCAGCGGGTGAGCTTACGGGTGACCTTGCTGGTGACAACCCAGCACTTTCGACGTCTGAGATGGGCGATAAGATCGCTGAGTACATCTTAAACTCTTAATACAGAACAGATTCATAATAAATACTAAATCCTCTATCCACCAATGACTTACCTCTAAGTCATTGGTGCTAAAACAAAGCAACAAGGATAACGAGGAAAGGAAGCAAACAATGGGCAAAACATTATACGAAAAAGTCTACGACGCACACGTTGCCGTCGCAGCAGAAGGGGAAAACCCAATCTTGTACATCGACCGTCACTTGGTACATGAAGTGACGTCTCCGCAAGCATTTGACGGCTTGCGTGAAAAAGGTCGCAAAGTGCGTCAGGTCAGCAAAACTTTTGCCACCATGGACCACAACGTCTCCACAACAACCAAAGACATCAACGCATCCGGTGAGATGGCACGTATCCAGATGGAAACGCTATCGAAAAACTGTGAAGAATTTGGCGTTACGCTTTACGACATCAACCATAAATACCAAGGTATTGTGCACGTGATGGGCCCAGAGCTTGGTATTACCCTACCAGGCATGACCATTGTTTGTGGTGACTCGCACACTGCTACACACGGTGCGTTCGGCTCTCTCGCTTTTGGTATTGGAACATCTGAAGTTGAGCACGTATTAGCAACTCAAACGCTAAAACAAGCGCGCGCTAAAACGATGAGGATCGAAGTAAAAGGCAAAGTGGCTCCGGGTATCACGGCTAAAGATATCGTGCTAGCCATCATCGGTGAAACCACAGCTGCTGGCGGTACAGGTTACGTGGTTGAATTCTGTGGTGAAGCGATCACAGACCTTTCAATGGAAGGCCGCATGACCGTATGTAACATGGCGATTGAGCTAGGAGCGAAAGCCGGTTTGATTGCACCAGATGAAACCACGTTCGAATACATCAAAGGCCGTAAATTCTCACCTCAAGGTGCAGATTTTGATGCAGCAGTAGAGTACTGGAAGACATTAAAAACTGACGATGATGCTCAGTTTGATGCAGTCGTGACACTCAACGCAGCAGACATTAAACCACAAGTCACTTGGGGCACTAACCCAGGCCAAGTGATCGCGGTAGATCAACCTATCCCAGCACCAGAAAGCTTTGCCGACCCAGTAGAAAAAGCATCGGCAGAAAAAGCATTGGCTTACATGGGCCTAGAGGCAGGCAAGTCATTATCTGACTACAACGTCGATAAAGTCTTCGTTGGTTCTTGTACTAACTCACGTATCGAAGACATGCGCGCAGCCGCTGAAGTAGCGAAAGGTCGCAAAGTCGCGCCTCACGTTCAAGCGCTAATCGTTCCTGGCTCTGAGCAAGTAAAAGCGCAAGCAGAAGCGGAAGGCTTGGACGTTATCTTTAAAGAAGCGGGCTTTGAGTGGCGCCTACCAGGTTGCTCGATGTGTCTAGCAATGAACAATGACCGTTTGGGTCCACATGAACGTTGTGCGTCTACTTCAAACCGTAACTTTGAAGGCCGCCAAGGTCGTGATGGCCGTACCCACCTAGTGAGCCCTGCGATGGCAGCGGCAGCAGCAATTGCTGGTCACTTTGTAGATATTCGTGAACTAGACTAAGGAGCAAACCAATGTCAGGCTTTAAACAACACACAGGCTTAGTTGTTCCTCTAGATGCAGCGAACGTTGATACTGATGCCATCATTCCAAAGCAGTTCCTACAAAAGGTCTCTCGCCTAGGCTTCGGTAAGCACCTATTCCATGACTGGCGCTTCCTAGACGATGCTGGCGAACAACCGAACCCAGAGTTCGTGATGAACGCACCTCGCTACCAAGGCGCTTCTATCTTGCTGGCTCGTGAAAACTTCGGCTGTGGCTCATCTCGTGAGCACGCACCGTGGGCACTAGCGGATTACGGCATAAAAGCGATGATCGCACCAAGCTTTGCCGATATCTTTTACGGCAACTCGATCAACAACCAAATGGTACCAGTTCGCTTGACTGAGCAAGAAGTGGATGAAATCTTCCATTTTGTTGAGGCGAATGAAGGTGCAGAAGTCGAGGTCGACCTAGAAGCGAATGTGGTTCGTGCCAACGGCAAAGAGTACAGCTTTGAAATCGATTCGTTCCGTCGTCATTGCTTGCTAAACGGTTTGGACAACATTGGTCTAACCCTTCAGCACGAAGATAAGATTGCCGAGTACGAAGCGAATATTCCAAGCTTCTTGCGTTAAGACGCGTTAGTAAATACACAAATCAAGGGCTGGCAATTGTCGGCCCTTTTAATGTTTTGGGTAACCATTCTCATATCGCTTTGCTTACAGAATACCGAACGCCTCTGTTGAAATTCGTCATCCTGAACAGCGACGAAGGAGTGTAATTCAGGATCTACTGCCAGAGCGCACTGTGCAGATTCATACTGTCTTTACTCAAGAGTTTGTGGGTATTAGATTCCTGATATCGCTTATGCTCCTCAGAATGACGGCGAATAAAGGCCACTGATTACTGAAAGAAAACAAGCACTAAACTGGTCTACACTATCAACAATATCTCATTCAAAGGTATCTCTATGAAGCATCTGTTATTGCTGTTGTGTGCTCTGGTTTCTTTATCAACATTTGCCGCACCTAAATCCGACTTATGGCCGTATTGGAAACAATCGAATCAGGCTAATCAAAGTCAAATCTCTCATCAAGATTGGCAGCAATTGCTCGATGCTTATTTGGTTGAACAAGGTGAGAATACCTTGTTTCGTTATAGCCAAGTCTCCTCTGTCGATAAAACTAAGCTGAAACAATACATCCAGCGTTTGGCAAAACTAGACCCTCTACAATACAACCAAGCAGAGCAATATGCCTATTGGGTAAACCTTTACAACGCCATCACGGTAGATCTTATTTTGGATAACTATCCAGTCGAATCAATCACCAAGCTAGGTGGTTTATTTAGCTTTGGTCCTTGGGGAGACGATGTGGTCGTGGTCAATGGGAAGGATCTAACTTTAAACGATATTGAACATCGAATTTTGCGTCCAATTTGGAATGACCCAAGAACGCATTACGCCGTAAATTGTGCAAGTTTGGGATGCCCTAACCTACAAGCTCAAGCATTCACTGCTGACAACACGCAAGCTCTACTGGATAGTGCCGCCAAAACATTTATCAACAGCAGCAAAGGCGTATCTATCCAAGGTAACACGGCACAGCTGTCTTCTATTTATGATTGGTTTGCAACGGACTTTGGTGGAGAAAAACAAATCTTCAAACACATCGCAAAGTACGCACCGCAATACAAAAACTTCTCTGGCAAAGTGAAATACGAATACGATTGGGACTTGAATCAAGCCAACTAAACTGGGGGGATGTGAGGTCAATTAGCATTAGGGACATAATAGGCCAAAAGCTAAAGACACCGGCAACTCAAAGACTAAGACATGAAAAAAAGGGCACTGAGTGCCCTTTTTTACATCCAAATGTTTGATAGAAAACGTCCGGCTACTTAAAGCCTTTAACCTTCTTAATAAGATCGTAAGCGTTTTGAATCTCTTGAGATTTCTCTTTCGCGACGTTCATCATCTCTGGTGGTAAACCTTTAGCCATCAATTTGTCCGGGTGATGCTCGTTCATCAGTTTACGATAAGCACGCTTAACGGTTTTACTGTCTGCATCTGAAGACACATCCAGAATTTTGTACGCGTCGGCCAACTGATCCGCTTGTGAAGCTTGTTGCCAGCTACCACCTGAAGATTGGCCTTGATGCTGACCATGAAAACCGCCCTGGCTTTGGAAACGAAATGCGGCTTCTTGCATTTGCAAACGACGCTCTAATTGCTCAGAAGAGAAACCCAAACCACGTGCAATTTTGTGTAGTACATTTCGTTCACTCGGGTGGATTGAGCCATCTGCAAAGGCCGCCGAGATTTGCAGCTCTAAGAAAAATTGCAACAAGTCAAAGCGACCAGCTGTCGAAATTTTCACACGAACAAGAACATCTTCTAACGGAAAGTCGCTGTCTTTACCTTCACGAAACGCGTCTTGCGCTGCGCGACGCTGTTCGCCATGCAAATTCATGCGGTCCATCATGGCAGAAGCCAGTTGGATTTCCTCTTTGGTGACTTGGCCTTTCGCTTTTGCCACATGTCCCATTACCGCAAACGCCGCTTTAAAAAACTCTTCTTGGCGTTGAGCTTGACTTGGCCCTTTTCCAAAGCCGCCAGTAGAGAACCCGGCTTGACTCAAGCGACGTGCTTTATCGAATTGATGGCCAATAAATAAGCCAAAGAGTAAACCTAGCGGCCCGCCAAGTAACAAGCCAAAAAAGGCACCCAGAATTTTGCCAAAAATATGCATTATGTGTTCTCTATCAATGAATTTTTATCGACGACGGCGGTCTTATAGTGCCGGATGCAACGATTTCCTTTATGATAATGGAATTAGTTTTATTTCGGCTAGGCCATTTCGCCTGCTTATCTTTGCAGCTATTTTGTCGTCATTATGCCACAGTGAATCAATACGCTGGGATAAATGCGACTATAGTTGATTCATTTGGCTATTACGCTAGGGTACAACAAGCCCTATAGCCATCGAGTAGTAGTGACACAGGAAAGTTCAATTCAATGCAACATTTCTCCCGCACATTTTTAGCGGCCTCTATCAGCACCGCCTTGTTTGTACCCACCACTCAAGCTGAAGCGAATATCCATGATAGTGTGCAGGAAATGCCCGCCACAGATCAATGTTTGGTCGATACAAGTGGCGAGGAGGACGCTCTTAATACCCCAGTAGTGGTAGAAGCTGACACCCTGCAAGCCATCAATGGTGACAAAGCTCAGTACTCAGGTAATGTACAAGTCACCCAAGGCCAGAAGAAAATTACCGCAGATAGCGTAACGCTGCACCAACAAGACAACGTCGTGGTTGCCGAAGGCAACGTGACTTTCAATGACGGCCAAGTCAAAGCTCGATCTGATCGTGTTACTAACGACATTAATCAAGATACGTTTTCACTTGAGAACACTGATTATCAGTTCCTTTGCCAACAAGGCCGAGGCACTGCAGCCTATATCGCTCGCACAGGTCAGTCGGTTTATGAACTCGAAGACGGCTCTATCACATCGTGCCCTCAAGGCGATAATTCATGGCGATTGGTTGCGTCAGGCATCGATGTTGACCAAGATGAAGAGACAGCGACGCTGCACCATCCTCGATTTGAAGTGTTAGATGTGCCTGTTTTCTATGTGCCGTATCTAACCATGCCAATTGGAGATACGCGTAAAACGGGTTTCCTCTTCCCTTCTTTATCGTACGGTTCTAGTGATGGTATGGAAGTCGAGGTGCCATTCTATTGGAACATCGCGCCTCAATATGACATGACACTCACCACGCTCTATATGCAGCAACGTGGTACAAAACTCGATACTGACTTCCGCTACCTAACAGATGGTTGGGGAAATGGGGAAATCAAAGGCGAATACCTCAATAGTGATCGCAAATACCAGGACGAGTCTCGTTGGGGCTACCAAGTTAAACACGACGGTATCATCAATAAACAGTGGATAGTCAAAGTCGATTACTCAAAAGTGAGTGATATTGATTACTTCCTCGATCTCGACTCCGACATTGGTAACCGTGAAGATGGTCAACTGGTTCAAGAAGGACAAGTACAATATCGTTCTGACTTCTGGGATGCCTCGTTAACCGTTCGTGACTTCCAAATCTTATTGAAAGAAGAGAACCGCCCTTATCGCCTGCTTCCTCAGTTAGACTTGAACTACTACACGCCGTTGTGGGGAGATTACCTTAACTTTGACGTGAAGAGCCAAGTCAGCCGCTTCGATACGAGCGATGCTGCGCGACCAAATGCGACCCGTGTTCACATTGAACCAGGGCTTACATTACCACTCTCAAACTCATGGGCAACGTGGACAACAGAAGCGCGTGTGCTCTCTACGTATTACTCTCAAGACTTAACGGGTTTGACAGATGTAAACTTGCAAAACCAGTTGGATGATGAAGTTTCTCGTGTTATTCCTGAGTTCCGTACGCATGCGCAACTTTACTTAGAGCGAGATACAAGCTGGATCAAGGGCTACACACAAACACTGGAGCCTCAGCTGCAGTACTTGTACGTACCTGAAGAAGATCAAACCAACATCTACAACTACGATACCACCTTGCTACAAACCGACTACTACGGGCTATTCCGCAGTCGTAAGTACAGTGGCATTGATAAAATCGCCTCGGCGAACCAGTTAAGCTACGGTGCGAGTACTCGCTTCTTTGATGATGACTATAAAGAGCGTCTTAACGTTTCATTTGGTCAGATTTACTACTTCGATAAAAAGACCAAACTGAGCAACAGCCCAAATCTTCCGGATGAGACAACCAATTACTCATCATGGGCGATTGAAGCTGATTTCAACTACAACGATTACTTGTTCTATCACGGTGGAATTCAATACGATATTGATTTGAGCTCCATGCAGTTGGCAAACAGTACCTTGGAATACCAATTCAACGGCGGCTTTATTCAGGGTAACTATCGCTACGTTACGCGTGAATACATCGAAGATACGATCATTCTCGAAAACCTAGACACAATTACTCGTAAAGGTATTTCTCAAGCAGGTATTGTAGCGGCCTACGAGTTCAACCCGAACTGGTCTGCGAGTGGTCAATACTACTACGACCTCAATGAAAATGCGGACCTAGAATGGTTAGCGAGCCTACGTTACCAATCTGACTGTTGGTACATTGGCGTCACTTACTCAAACCAATTGCTTGGTTGGGAAGACCAAGCTATCGGCAGCACCGGGGCATCACCTGAATACGAAAATAACTTCAGCGTTAACTTCGGTATTCAAGGCTTTGCGACCAACCAGCGTGAAGACACTGCTGTCAAAGAACTGGATGGTTCTGACAACGCGATTAAGTACGGCCGCCCATTCTATCTGAACAATTAATCAAAATAGGCGTCTTAAATGAATAAGACGCCTATTCAAAAATACTGACGGAATTTTAAATGAAAATTTGGAAATCAATCTTATTCACGACCCTACTCTCTTGCGGAGCGGTTGCAGCACCAGTAGAGATCGATAAGGTTGCGGTCATCGTGAACGACGGTGTAGTTCTACAAAGCGACATCGAAACAGCGATGAAAACGCTGCAAGCCAACGCTCGTCAAAGTGGAAAGAGCTTACCTTCTACAAGCGTGTTAAAAGAACAAGTCGTTGAAAAACTTATCATTGACACGTTGCAAGGCCAAGAAGCAGACCGTATTGGTGTGCGTATTGACGACAACCGTTTAAACCAAGCGATTGCAGAGATCGCACGTAATAATGAGCAATCGGTAGAACAACTCGCCGCTTCTGTAGAAAGTGAAGGTTTAAGTTACCCAGAATTCCGCGAACAAATTCGTAAGGAAATCGCCGCATCAGAAGCCCGCAATGCACTGGTTCGTCGCCGTATTAATATCCTTCCAGCAGAGGTCGATAGCCTTGCTGAGCAACTATCACAAGAAACCAATGCGACTGTTCAATACAAAATTGGACACATTCAACTGCGCTTCTCTGACGATAAAGAAAAATCTGCTGTAGAAGCAGAAGCTAAAGCGCTCGCGAAAAAGCTAAACGAAGGTGCAGACTTTACGGAGATGGCCTACACCTACTCAAAAGGTCCTAAAGCTTTACAAGGTGGTGACTGGGGCTGGATGCGTAAAGAAGAGATGCCGACCATCTTTGCTGATCAGATCAAGATGCAAAACAAAGGCAGCATTATTGGTCCATTCCGTAGTGGCGTTGGTTTCCACATCCTAAAAATAGAGGATGTAAAAGGCCTAGAAACGGTTGCGGTAACGGAAGTAAATGCGCGTCATATTTTGATTAAACCAACCGTGATTCTGAGCGACGAAGGGGCGAAGAAGCAACTGAATGAATTTGTACGCCGCATCAAAGCCGGTGAAGCAACGTTCGCTCAATTGGCAACACAATACAGTCAAGATCCTGGCTCGGCAGCACAAGACGGTGAACTAGGTTATCAAACGCCAGATCTTTACGTGCCAGAATTCAAGCACCAAGTAGAAACTCTGCCAGTTGGCTCAATCAGCGAACCGTTCAAAACCGTTCACGGCTGGCATATCGTTGAAGTGTTGGATCGTCGCCAAGTTGACCGTACTGACTCAGCGATGAAGAACAAAGCTTACCGTATTCTATTTAACCGTAAATTTAATGAAGAAGCGGGCGCATGGATGCAAGAGCTACGCGCAAGTGCGTTTGTTGAAATCGTGGATGACAACAATGACAACTAATACAATTCGTAGAATTGTCGTAACCGCAGGGGAACCTGCGGGTATCGGCCCAGACTTAGTGCTTGCCCTATCGAAAGAAGATTGGGCGCACCAAATTGTCGTCTGTGCCGATAAGAATATGCTGACGGAGCGAGCCAAGCAGCTTGGCATCGAAGTCCAACTGTCTGATTACAATCCAGAAGAAACACCTAAAGCACAAAAATCGGGCACGCTTATCGTTGACCATATCCAAATATCGGAACCTGCGGTCGCAGGCGAGCTCAATGAAGCGAATGGCCACTATGTATTAAAAACGCTAGAAAGAGCGGCTTTAGGCTGTATGAATGATGAATTTGATGCTATTGTCACCGGCCCTGTTCATAAGGGGGTGATTAATCGCGCAGGTGTTGCATTCAGTGGTCATACTGAATTTTTCGCCGAGAAGTCACAAACGCCGCTAGTCGTAATGATGCTAGCAACGGAAGGACTACGCGTGGCTCTGGTTACAACACATATTCCTTTAGCTTATGTGTCCAAAGCAGTCACCGAAGAGCGATTAGAAAAAATCATAGATATTCTTCATAAAGACCTTGTAGAAAAGTTTGCTATCGCACAACCAAACATCTACGTTTGCGGGCTTAACCCTCATGCTGGCGAAGATGGCTGCTTAGGTCGTGAAGAGATCGAAACCATCACTCCGACACTGGAAAAAATTCGACAAGAAAAAGGTATCAACCTGATCGGCCCTCTGCCGGCTGATACCATTTTCAATGAAAAATATTTAAATGATGCTGATGCTGTTTTAGGCATGTACCATGATCAAGTATTGCCAGTATTAAAATACAAAGGCTTTGGTCGTTCAGTAAATATTACTCTTGGTCTACCTTTTATTAGAACATCGGTGGACCACGGTACTGCATTAGATCTGGCAGGGACAGGTCAAGCGGATACAGGGAGTTTCCGAACAGCGCTCACGCATGCGATAGATTTGGTAGAGAAGAAACAATGAGAAATGATGTCCATTTAGGACACAAAGCGCGTAAACGTTTTGGTCAAAACTTCCTGAACGATCCATACATTATTGATGGAATCGTATCAGCGATTAACCCAAAACCAGGTCAAAACCTGGTTGAAATCGGTCCTGGTCTTGGTGCAATCACTGAGCCGGTAGGTCGTGAAGTGGATAAGTTCACAGTTATCGAATTAGACCGCGATCTGGCAGAACGCCTACGTACTCACCCTGAACTGGCGGATAAGTTGACCATCCATGAGGGTGACGCTATGCGTTTTGACTTCACTCAATTAGTGAAGCCAAACAACAAGCTGCGCATTTTTGGTAACTTGCCATACAACATCTCTACACCATTGATGTTCCACCTTTTTGAGTTCCATAAAGACATTCAAGACATGCACTTTATGCTGCAAAAAGAAGTGGTAAACCGCTTAGCCGCCGGCCCTGGCAGCAAAGCTTACGGCCGTTTAACGGTAATGGCTCAGTACTACTGTAAAGTAGTACCGGTACTGGAAGTACCGCCAACGGCATTCGTTCCACCACCGAAAGTGGATTCTGCCGTTGTTCGTTTAGTGCCTTACGAAGAGCTGCCATGCCCGGCGAAAGATCTGCGTTTGCTCGATCGCGTTTGTCGTGAAGGCTTTAACCAACGTCGTAAAACAGTTCGTAACTGCTACAAATCGTTGTTAAGCACAGAAGTACTAGAAGAGCTAGGTGTTAATCCAAGCATGCGTCCAGAGAACCTGACGCTAGAACAATTCGTCGCAATGGCGAACTGGCTTGCGGATAACCCGCAGCACTAAGAACTCAAACAATAAGCCAAACCCTTGTAGGTTTGGCTTATTATTATTGGGATATTACGTTTCTGAGGAGTGCACATGGACGTCATTCAACCTTGCATCAAAATTCAAGTTCACACCAAATACATCGAAGAACAGTCCAACCCAGAGCTACAACGCTACGTTTTCGCTTATATCATCACCATCAAAAACCTTAGCCAACAAACCGTACAGTTAGTGAGCCGCCGCTGGCTAATCACAGACTCGAATGGCAAGCAAATGACGGTTGAAGGTGACGGAGTGGTAGGCCAGCAGCCCTTTATTCCAAGCAATGATGAATACACGTACAGTAGCGGAACCGCGTTAGAAACCCCTGTCGGCGTTATGCAAGGACACTACAAAATGCTGGATGAGAAAGGGCAAGAGTTCATCACCGAAATCGAACCATTTCGCTTGGCTGTTCCAAATGTTTTAAATTAGTAAATTGGAGATTCAGTGGCTACCTATATTGTTGGTGACATCCAAGGCTGTTTTGATGAATTGCAGCGATTACTAGAAAAAGTATCTTTCTCTGCGAAAAAAGACCAACTTTGGCTTGCTGGTGATTTGGTCGCCAGAGGGCCTAAATCACTAGAAACGTTACGCTTTGTGAAGTCACTTGGCGCAAGCGCAATCGTGGTGCTTGGTAATCACGACCTTCACCTTCTCGCAGTGGCTCACGGGATAAAAAAGGTCAAAGACAAAGATAGAACCGCACCTATTTTCACGGCCCCTGACAAAGAGGAACTACTGACATGGCTAGCTCAGCAACCTCTATTGGCCGAGCATGACGAGTTCGTGATGTGTCACGCTGGCATATCACCGCAGTGGAATCTAAAAACAGCGAGAAAGTGTGCCCGTGAAGTTGAGCGCATCATCCAAAGTGAAGAGCTGCCTTGGCTATTAAAAAACATGTACAGCAATCAACCTGATTCCTGGGATGACTCTCTACAGGGTTTGGACCGATACCGTTATATTATCAATGCTTTTACGCGGATGCGCTTTTGTTTCCCTGATGGTCGTTTGGATATGGATTGTAAATTGCCACCGCAACAAGTTTCCGGTAACGAACTTATTCCATGGTTTGAGGTGCCTAAACGTATCCACTTAAACAAAGCGGTGCTCTTTGGGCACTGGGCTGCACTGCAAGGTTATATGAACAACGAAGTCATCGGGCTAGATACTGGCTGTGTTTGGGGCGGAAGCCTAACCATGATCCGTTGGGAAGATAAGAAAATTTTTACTCAGGATGCGTTAAGTTAAACACTGAATAACAGTCGATAATCCATAGTAGGAGGAATACCTGTCACTTAACACCTCCTGTAGGGTCATTCCAACGAGCCTTAACGAGACTAGGAATCTAATATCCTCGCGCTGCGAACAGATAGAAATACCTTTGACAACAAAGTACTCGTATAGAGGCTCCTGAACCTCGCTCGTTCGTCGCTTTTCAGGATGACGGTAGGTTGGGATGACCGCTCGCTGCTATACGAACGGCATTACCCCGTTTTAATCTCGAATTACTTCTCTAACACCGTAAAACGCATGTTGTAGGCGTTCTTCTCATCGGCTTGATATATTTCTGAGTAAGTTTCCTTAAACTCGTCTCCCCAATCTGGGAACTGAGTATCACCATCAATGGCCGCTTCAATGTGTGTTACATACAGTTTATTGGCCATAGGCAGACAAGATGCGTAAATCGCACCACCACCAATGATCATCACTTCTTCCACGTCACCAGCCACGTCCAAAGCTTGCTCAATCGATGTTACGGTAGTGACGCCTTCGATCTTTAGTGTCTCATCACGGCTGATAACAATATTCAAGCGACCAGGTAAAGGGCGACCAATAGACTCATAGGTTTTGCGTCCCATCACAACCGGTTTTCCCATGGTACAACGCTTAAACCAAGCGAAATCGGCGGGAAGATGCCAAGGCATTTGATTGTCTTTGCCAATGATGCGATTGTCGGCCATCGCGGCAATCATACTAATGATCATGTTAGGTCCTTATACAATTGGTCTGCGGCGATAGAATAACAGCCCTGGAACCGCAAGACCAACAGCTAAACCTGCAATAATAAACATGGCCTTAAGAAAGTTTTCCATACAGGTTGCGACAAGCTCGGGTGAGTAGCCAACATGATTGATTTCTACCATAGCGATCATTGCTTTGTACGCAAACACACCCGGCACCATCGGGATCAAAGCAGCCACAGTAAACACTTTTGGATGCGCGAGAAAACGGTGAGACCAGTACACACCAATCATCCCAACTAACGTCGCGGCAAAAAAGGTTGCCCACTCAATAGGAATGCCAAACTGCATCATCAAGTAGCGGCTACCATGACCAATCGCACCACCAACAGCGCAATACACTAAAGCTCTTTGTGGCACGTTAAAAACCAATGCAAATCCTACGGCGGGAATCGCCGCAAAAAACATGTCATTCAACAGGCCAAACATCAATTCAAATAAACTCATTAGATTGCCCACCCCCAAATTCCAGTTACACTCATCGCAGCAACGATCCCCAAACATGTCGCCAACGTTAGTAAACTAGCCATCACAAATCGAGCAATGCCCATATTAATGTGGCCTTTCAACATATCTGCGACAGAGTTAATGAGTGGGAAACCAGGTACAAGCATTAATACTGACGATGCCATTGCTACGGTAGGTAGATTACCGATTTGGTAAATTTCCGCCTGTGCTGAAATTAAGGTAGTCACAAAAGCGGTCGCAGCAAAGTTCAATAGAGGGTTGAAATGACGATGACCAATTTCTTGGCGAACTATCATGCCACCAGCTGAAGCTAAAAAGGTCATGATGAAGACTCCCCAATCACCACCAGCTAGATGACTGAATGCCGCACAAGACAAGCCAATCATAAACACCACCAACCAGCGGTTATAACGCTCTGGACTGATAGCGTTCAGCTTTTTCTGCGCCATGGTTGCATCGAGCAAACCACGCTCCATCATGATACAGATTCGTTGAATTTGCGTAATAACGCGCATATTGATGCCACGATCAGCGCAGCTTCGGGTGGTGGTGATGCAATGCCCATCCATTATCGTCGTCACAACCAATGCATTAGCTGATAGTGCTACCGCAACTTCATTCACCCCACAAGCTAGGCCAATACGACGCATAATATCGCTCACAAGAGTACTTTCAGCACCATGAGCAAGTAGCATTTGTCCGGCTTGGGCGACAAGACGAGAAATCGATCGTTGAGTAGATACCGCCAACTCTCTAGGCGGTATGGTTTCTAGAGTCATAAATAAGTCTAATTCCTTTTAGGGTGTTACTCATTCATACGCGCGAGGGCCAAACTAACCCTCAAAAAACACGACGTATCGGTTATTGTGCCGTAAATCACATCACCTAAATATGATTTAGATACAAAAAAAGCCGCAATAAATAATTGCGGCTTAATGAATTATAGGCAAACAGGCATTGTTTGACCGTTCTGATTAGTCACGAACGTAGACAACGTGACCGTCATCTTCTTCATCGTCCCAGTCATCCCAATCGTCGTCGTCATCTTCAGTGATAACGTCTTTACCCGCCATCGCATCTTTATGGTAATCATCCCACATGAAGTTAACTTTATCTTCTTCAGCCACTTCTTCCTCTTCGCGAGGTAGGTTATCCATAAAGTCAGCCAGTTTGTAACAAAGCTCTTTAGTACCGTTACGATTGATCGCCGAGATCTTAAAGTACTCGTCTTCCCAACCTAGTGCGTCTAAGATTTCTTGGATCTTCTCATTCGCTTCTTCTTCAGGCATTAGATCAACTTTGTTGAACACTAACCAGCGCGGCTTACTTGCCAGTTTTTCGCTGTATTGTTCTAGTTCATCAATGATCGTCAATGCATTTTGCACCGGATCGGACTGATCAATTGGCATAATATCGATCATGTGCAGCAACACTCGACAACGCTCTAAGTGCTTCAAGAATCGAATACCAAGGCCAGCGCCATCTGCTGCACCCTCGATCAAACCAGGGATGTCTGCAACAACAAAACTTTTCTCTGGTACGACACTTACGACACCCAAGCTTGGGATCAAAGTCGTGAATGGGTAATCAGCGACTTTCGGTTTTGCTGCTGATACTGCGCGGATAAAGGTTGATTTACCAGCATTAGGTAGACCAAGCATACCCACATCAGCAAGAAGCAATAGCTCAAGGCGAATTTCGCGTACTTCACCTTTTGTACCCAATGTTCTCTGACGAGGCGCGCGGTTTACTGAAGATTTGAAACGCGTGTTACCTAGACCGTGCCAACCGCCTTTTGCGATCATCACTTTCTTACCGTGTTCAGCAACTTCCGCCACGATTTCATTTGTGTGGATATCCACAGCGCGCGTACCCACAGGTACACGAAGAACGATGTCTTTACCACGCTTACCTGTACAGTTACCACCGCGACCGTTTTCACCACGCTCAGCTTCGTAGAAGCGCTGGAAACGGTAATCAATCAGGGTATTTAGGTTTTCATCAGCTTGGATATAAACATCACCACCGTCACCGCCATCACCGCCATCAGGGCCACCTTTAGTGATGAATTTTTCACGCCAGAAACTGACAACGCCACTACCGCCATCACCAGCCTGAACTTTTACTACCGCTTCATCTACGAACTTCATCTTTTACTCCGACTACTTCGTGCGTGGATTAAATCTTACTATGTCATCCGACAATTTTAGCAGATGACAGATCTAAGCTCCCAGATTCAAATCGCTTAGGATCTTAGCGAGAAACTTCGATATGTCGACTGCCACAAATAAAAAACCCCGCCGATTCGGCAGGGCTTTTGAATTCAGCTTAAAGCTATTAAGTAACTTGGTTAAAAACCTAATTACTCAGCTTCGATGCTTACAAACTTACGGTTCTTAGGACCTTTCACTTCGAACTTCACTTTACCTTCAGTAAGAGCGAATAGAGTGTGGTCTTTACCGATACCTACGTTGTTACCAGCGTGGAACTTAGTACCACGTTGACGAACGATGATGTTACCTGCAAGTACAGATTCACCACCGAAACGCTTAACACCTAGACGTTTGCTTTCTGAATCGCGGCCGTTACGAGTAGAACCACCAGCTTTTTTGTGTGCCATTGTTAAACTCTCCTAATAGATTAAGCGTTGATACCAGTGATCTTCACTTCAGTGAACCACTGACGGTGACCCTGTTGCTTACGAGAGTGCTTACGACGACGGAACTTAACGATTTTAACTTTATCGCCACGACCGTGTTGTACAACTTCAGCAACAATTTTGCCGCCCTCTACAAGAGGAGCACCAACTTTGATGTCTTCGCCGTTAGCAACAAGAAGAACTTTATCAAATTCTACAGTTGCACCAGTTTCAACGTCTAATTTCTCTAAACGAAGAGTTTGACCTTCGCTTACACGGTGTTGTTTACCACCAGATTGGAAAACAGCGTACATATTTTACTCCGCTTTTTCCGCACAGCCTTTCTTGAGGGTGTGCGCTAAACTAATCATCAATAGGGCGCAGATTCTACAGAATAGATGCTCCTATGACAAGCCATATTTTGAAAAAATTGGCGAAAAGCTAATCGCCAAAGAAAAGTGCGGCAATCATGCCCTTTAGTAATGTATTAATCAACGTTTTTTAGTGTATTATTCGACAATTATATAAATCGAATAAGCCTTGCAGGGTCTAACTTCAGCCGGATATACGATGGATTTTAAAACTATCCAAGCGCTTACTGCCGATGACATGGCAAAAGTGAATGAAACAATTCAAGCCCAACTTAATTCTGATGTCTCTTTAATCAACCAGCTCGGTTTTTATATCGTGAGTGGTGGAGGCAAACGTCTAAGACCGCTTTTAGCGATACTGTCAGCCCGTGCACTTGGTTACCAAGGCAATGGTCATACAATGGCAGCTGCGTTTATTGAGTTCATCCATACAGCGACTTTGCTGCATGATGACGTGGTAGATGAATCAGACATGCGCCGTGGTAAAGCCACTGCGAATGCAGCATTTGGCAATGCGGCTAGCGTATTAGTTGGGGACTTTATCTATACACGCTCATTTCAGATGATGACGGAACTAGGATCCATGAAGATCCTTAAACTAATGAGCAATGCCGTAAACGTGATCGCCGAAGGTGAAGTACAGCAGTTGATGAACTGTAACGACCCTGACACGACAGAAGAAAGCTACATGCAAGTCATCTACTCTAAGACTGCGCGCTTATTTGAATCCGCAACTCAAATCGGTGCAATCTTAAATGATGCTCCTGAGCATGTGGAAATCGCAATGCAAAATTACGGTAAGTATCTAGGCACTGCGTTTCAGCTCATTGATGACGTCATGGATTACACTTCTGATGGCGAAGACATGGGTAAAAATGTGGGTGATGACTTGGCCGAAGGCAAGCCAACTTTACCTCTACTCCATGCTATGCGTAATACCACACCAGAAAACGCCATCATGATTCGTGAAGCGATTGAGAAAGCGAATGGCATGGATCGCTTAGAAGAAATTCTTGCGGTCATGAAAGAAGCAGGCTCTCTGGAATACACAACGCAAAAAGCTCTAGAAGAAGCAGACAAAGCAATCGCAGAACTATCAGTGTTGCCAGAGTCTGAATACAAACAAGCGCTTGTTACTCTGGCTCATGTCGCAGTACAACGCACGAAGTAATCAATAGCTACCCATAACGCAAGACTTATAGCAAAAAGGAAGAGCATACTCTTCCTTTTTTACGTTTGATACCTAATGACGACGCCCGAGGCGCTAGTAATATCTGTCACTACCGCCATGCAGTTGTGGATCATCTTCTATTTCATCAAAGCTAACGGCGAGTTGCTGTTCAGTCCCTTGTTTGGACAACAATACCGTCTCTGCTTCATGGTCGACCACTAATATCGTACCGACGCCTTGTTGGCACTCAACAACCATGCCTTTACGGATTCGACTCGCTTCCATCATCTTCTCCTTCACTACGTGGTTTTATTCGACCATTTTTACGAAGTTGAGAAATCAAGGATCAAAAAAGCCGATCAAAATGATCGGCTTTCTTCTTATATAGGCTTTCTAGATTACTTTGCGAATTCAACACCAATGTTGATGTCGCCATTTAGTGTTTCTAGCATACCGTCTAATGCAGACTTTTCGTAATCGCTGAGTTTGCCGTAGCTTAGTACTTCTTCAACGCCTTCTTTACCCAGTTTCACAGGTTGCGCGAAGTAAGTCGCGTGTTCGCCGTCGCCTTCAACGTAAGCGCACTCAACTACGCCTTCTTCACCTTGAAGAGCACGAACCAGAGACAGACCAAAGCGACATGCAGCTTGGCCCATTGATAGTGTTGCACTACCACCACCCGCTTTCGCTTCTACAACTTCAGTACCTGCATTTTGAATACGTTTCGTTAATGCTTCTACTTCTTCAGCTGTAAACTCAACACCTTCTACTTGAGACAGTAGAGGTAAGATCGTTACGCCAGAGTGACCACCAATTACTGGCACGCGAACGTCACCTGGATCTTTGTCTTTTAGCTCAGCAACAAACGTTTCTGAACGGATAACATCCAACGTTGTTACACCAAATAGACGACGCTTATCATAAACACCCGCTTTTTTAAGAACTTCAGCAGCAATTGGCACTGTTGTATTTACAGGGTTTGTGATGATACCAACACAAGCTTTCGGACAAACAACCGCAATCTTCTCCGCTAGCGATTTAACGATACCAGCGTTTACATTAAATAGATCCGCACGATCCATACCTGGCTTACGCGCAACACCAGCAGAAATTAGCACAACATCCGCGCCTTCTAGTGCTGGAGTAGGATCTTCACCAGCGTAACCTTTGATAGAAACTGGCGTAGGGATGTGGCTAAGATCAGCGGCCACACCAGGAGTTACTGGAGCAATATCATATAGGGCTAGATCAGAACCAGCAGGAAGACGGTTCTTAAGTAGAAGGGCCAGGGCTTGACCGATGCCACCAGCGGCACCAATAACGGCTACTTTCATGTAGTTCTCCTTGAGAGTATTTCTCTTATAAACGTATTCGTAGGGTAGTTTGTAACCAACTTAAATAAAGCTATCGGAATCACAACTTGATTACAATCAATTAACGCTAGCTTTGCGACCTCGCGCAACTCGCTGTTACCGTGCTACAAATGGGGCTTGGATTATTCTTTTATTCTGTTGAAATGACAAGGAATTCAAGAAAACAGATACAGCCCTACTTCAGCGCGCTAAAGAATTCTATGTGGTATATAGTTTACAGTGACGCATCTAACATAATCCTGGGACTCTTTGGCACCGCCTGAATATATATGCGAGAATATGCAAAATTGCTTACCCGTAATAAGAGATTTGTAATGACTATGCGCAATTCAGAAAAACAAGACAACTTAGTTCGCGCCTTTAAAGCCCTGTTAAAAGAAGAAAGCTTTGGCTCACAGGGCGAGATTGTTGACGCACTCAAACAGCAAGGGTTTGAGAGTATCAACCAATCTAAAGTCTCACGTATGCTGACTAAATTTGGCGCCGTCCGTACGCGCAATGCAAAAATGGAAATGGTTTACTGTCTTCCTGCTGAGCTAGGTGTCCCAACAGTCAGCAGCTCTCTGCGTGAACTGGTACTAGACATCGATCGTAACGCAGCGTTAGTAGTAATTCACACCGGCCCAGGTGCAGCGCAGTTGATTGCTCGCTTGCTTGATTCACTCGGTAAATCCGAAGGTATTCTTGGTGTTGTCGCGGGTGACGATACCATTTTCATTACGCCAACCATGGCAATTACGACTGAGCAACTCTTCAAATCAGTGTGCGAGCTGTTCGAATATACTGGTTAAGTTCTATAAAGCTTCAATCAGCTAACTCATTGTGGGTTATAAAAGAAGTCTCATTTTGTAGCCCATAATTTATGTAAATTTTTTGCTTACTCCGCTCATTCTTTAACCATCCGTTTTGTGATTAACATCACGCAATTGATCTTTTTCATTTCAGTCACTAAACGTTAATTAAGTAATTGTTATAAAAAGAATTAAATCACAAATTGAATCCTATCCCCTGATACAAAATTCAGACTTATCAACTATAACATTTAACAATTGGATAATTTTCTGCCAATTTTTTGTTATGATTCGCTCGCTTTTTCAAACGATTGGATTGAAAAAGGTGCCGTTTCCAAATAGGAAACTCCAGAAGTGATTTATGGTTATTTCCGGGTAAATAATGAATATAAGGAAGGGAAATTCATGGCATTTAACAAACTTCTCAAAGTAGGCGCTATCGCTGCAGCCGTAATGGGCGCAGGCGCAGTTAACGCTCAAGAGTTTATTACCATCGGTACTGGCTCTGTGACAGGTGTTTACTACCCAACTGGTGGTGCTATCTGTAAGTTGGTAAATAAAGGTCGTAAAGACCACAACATCCGTTGTTCAGTAGAATCGACTGGTGGCTCAATTTACAACGTTAACACTATCCGTGCAGGCGAATTAGATTTTGGTATCGTGCAATCGGATTGGCAGTACCACGGCTACAACGGTACGAGCAAGTTTGAAGAACAAGGCCCGTACAAGAAGCTACGCGCAATGTTCTCTCTTCATACAGAACCTTTCAACATCATTGCGCGTGCAGATTCAGGTATTGAAAACGTTGAAGACCTGAAAGGTAAGCGCGTAAACATCGGTAATCCAGGCTCTGGTGACCGTGCAACGATGGGCGTTGTCATGGAAGCGATGGGTTGGACAAACGACAGCTTCAAATTGGCGTCTGAGCTAAAAGGCTCTGAACGCTCTCAGGCACTTTGTGATAACAAAATTGACGCCTTCATTTACATGGTCGGCCACCCGAACGGTTCAATCAAAGAAGCAACCACATCATGTGATGCGAAGCTAGTTTCAGCAACAGGCCCTAAAATCGATAAAATTGTTGCCGACAACCCATACTACGCCTTTAGCTCAGTACCGGCTGGTATGTACCGCGGTACAGACAAAGACGTAAACAGCTTTGGTGTTGCAGCAACAATGGTAACGACCTCTGATGTTTCAGACGATGTCGCTTACAACGTGGCAAAAGCTGTGTTTGAAAACTTTGATACCTTCAAGCGTCTACACCCTGCATTCGCAAACTTGAAGAAAGAAGACATGGTGAAAGCTGGTCTTTCTATTCCTCTTCACCCAGGTGCAGAAAAATACTACAAAGAAATGGGTCTAATTAAGTAATTTCCTCAGACTCTACATACAGGCAGGAAAGAATATTTTCTGCCTGTTTGAGCATACAGGTTGTAGCACGCTCTAACTGTATGCTTCATTCGCCAGTTTTCTTCTGAAAACTGCGAGCTCATACCCAAGAAAACTTAAACGCCGCCTAACAGAGTATCCAACAATCAACACTTTGAGTTCAGGCAGCAAAATACTCGAAAGCAAACTTCGCTCCATTCACTACACTGATAGAGGCGAAGTGTGGTTCTCGATAAAAATCAGACAGGACCATCAATAATAAGGAAAAAGTACATGGCGACGAATCAAGCTCCGTCACAAGATGTGCAAGAAATGGTGGCTCAGGCAGACACAGGTGCACGTAGCCCTTCGGGAATGCAAGGACGAATCCTTTGGTTTGTTCCTCTGTGTTGGTCACTATTTCAATTATGGTACGCATCCCCGTTACCATTTATTTTCAATTTTGGCGTACTGAACGACACGGAAGCGCGATCTATCCACCTTACTTTCGCGATCTTTTTGGCTTTCACTGCTTATCCAGCGATGAAGAATTCTCCTCGCGATCATATCCCTCTTGTTGATTGGATACTCGCGTTGGCTGGCAGCTTTTCAGCAGCCTATATATACCTTTTTTATACTGAGCTAGCAGGACGCTCAGGCGCACCGACAACGGTTGATATCGTTGTTGCTGTTATCGGTATGCTCCTCCTTTTAGAAGCAACACGCCGAGCACTTGGTCCACCATTAATGGTCGTGGCTGCTGTTTTCCTTACTTACACCTTTGCAGGCCCTTACATGCCTGACGTTATCGCGCACAAAGGGGCAAGCTTGAACAAGGCCATGTCTCACTTGTGGCTAACAACAGAAGGCGTATTTGGGGTTGCGCTAGGTGTTTCTACCTCTTTTGTCTTCTTGTTTGTATTGTTTGGAGCAATGCTGGAACGCGCTGGTGCTGGTGCTTACTTCATTAAAGTTGCCTTCTCGTTACTTGGCCATATGAAAGGTGGTCCAGCTAAAGCGGCCGTTGTTGCATCAGGTTTATCTGGTCTGGTTTCTGGTTCTTCAATCGCAAACGTAGTAACAACTGGCACCTTTACGATTCCACTGATGAAGCGTGTTGGCTTTCCCGGCACAAAAGCGGGTGCGGTAGAGGTAGCGGCTTCAACCAATGGTCAGTTAACACCGCCAATCATGGGTGCAGCAGCATTTTTGATGGTGGAATACGTCGGTATCTCCTACGTTGAGGTGATTAAAGCCGCCCTACTTCCAGCGCTAATCTCTTATATTGCTTTAATTTACATTGTTCACCTTGAAGCATGTAAAGCAGGCATGACAGGCCTTCCTCGTCGCCACAACCCAACACTAGTACAAAGTCTGCTGTCCTTTACTGGCACAATCTTAGGATTGTGTGTGATCAGCGCATTGGTTTACTACGGAGTGGGTTGGACAAAGGACGTCTTTGGTGATGCCGCGACACCAATTGTTACCGTCGCACTATTAATCGCGTACGTTGGGTTGGTGAAAGTCTCAGCAAATCACGTGCAAGATGGCGCAATTGAGATTGATGCAGAATTAACAGAAGTACCTGATCCTGGCCCAACCGTTAAGTCAGGCTTGCACTACCTACTCCCTATCGTCGTATTGGTTTGGTGTTTGACTGTCGAACGTTTCTCACCTGGCCTTTCGGCATTCTGGGCAACGGTGTTCATGATTTTCATTTTGCTTACTCAACGTCCGTTGATTGCACTGCTATCAAAGCAAGGTGACATGCTTCAGCAAACCAAAGATGGCTTTATCGATCTTGCCGAGAGCTTAGTTTCTGGTGCGCGCAATATGATTGGTATCGGCGTTGCAACCGCGGCAGCGGGCACCGTTGTTGGTGTTGTTACACTAACGGGTATCGGCCTAGTGATGACCGACTTCGTCGAGTTTATCTCTGGTGGCAGCATCATTCTTATGCTGCTGTTTACCGCCATCATTAGCTTGGTTCTGGGGATGGGTCTGCCAACAACAGCGAACTACATCGTGGTCTCTACGCTAATGGCGCCGGTTATTGTTACGCTCGGCGCAGCGCATGGCTTAATTATTCCGTTGATAGCGGTGCACTTGTTCGTTTTCTACTTTGGTATTTTGGCCGACGATACCCCACCTGTAGGCCTTGCGGCTTTTGCAGCAGCAGCAATTGCGAAATCAGATCCAATTCGTACTGGTATCCAAGGTTTTACTTACGATATTCGAACCGCTATTTTGCCGTTCATGTTTGTGTTCAATACCCAGCTATTGTTAATGGGGATCGACTCTTGGTGGCATTTGGCACTCACAGTCATCTCATCGATCATTGCAATGCTGATATTCTCTGCGGCAACTCAAGGGTGGTGGTTCACGCGTAACAAGTGGTGGGAAACAGTCCTATTATTAGTACTGACATTTTCGTTTTTCCGTCCAGGTTTTTGGTGGGACATGCTGTACCCAGCGAAAGTTCTTTCTCCTGGCGTTGAGGTAGCTCAAATCACGGAAACACTAAATGTAGGAGAATCATTGGAGTTACGTGTTGCCGGTGAAAACCTTGAGGGCGACTACATTGAGAAAACGGTTCGTCTTCCATTCGAAGACAGTGCGACAACAGCAGACGCACGTATTTCATCTATGGGTCTGATGCTGACCGAAAGTGACAACAAAATGATTGTCGATATGGTTGAATTTGGTAGTCCAGCAGAGTCCGCAGGTATCGACTTTGATTGGGAAATCAAGTGGGTTATCCAGGATGCAGACCGTCCGATGAAAGAGTGGGTGTTTGTACCATGCTTAATGATTTTGCTGGTGCTTGCAATGAACCAAAAACGTCGTGCTCGTAAGGAACAATTGAGCGCATAACCGATTTGGCCCCGAGGATAAAGGGGCCTTAATGAGAGACATTGAATGTACAAACAAATTCTTGTTCCGGTTGATCTAAATGACCAAGGCTTTTCAGACCGAGCGGTTGAACTAGCGGTTTGGCAGGCAAAGCAAGCAAATGCTCAAATCCATCTTCTGACTGTACTACCTGGTATTCACATGTCGATGGTTGCCACATACTTTCCGAAAGATGCTGCGGCCAAAATGAAGCAAGACGTGAAGCAGCAACTAAAAACTTTCGCTAATGAGCATATTGCTGAAGATGTGGTTTACCAAGTGCATGTTGCTGAAGGCAAGGCCTACGCGACCATTCTTGATTATGCAGAACGTTTAGGCGCTGATCTCATCATTATGCCAAGCCACAAGCGCTCTAAAATCAATAAAGTAATGCTTGGCTCTGTCGCGAGTAAGGTTGTGGAATATTCTCCAATCAATGTGATGGTCGTAAAACCGCAAGGCTAAGTAAATACAGAAACGAAAAAGGACGCTAACATTAGCGTCCTTTTTATATGAAACAAGTAAGGGTTATGCCATCACTGGGTAATCGGTATAACCTTCTGCTCCCCCCAAATAAAAGTGTTCTGGTTTCGCCTCATTAAGAGGTGCATTTTTCTTAAATCGCTCAACTAAATCTGGGTTTGCGATAAAGGGAACGCCAAATGCGACCACATCAACTTTGTTTTCTGCAATTGCTGTTGCCGCTTCTTGTGCACTGTAGCCCACGTTCGCCATTAAGTGACCTTGATAGTTTTCGCGTGCTGGCTTGAGAACATCTGCTTTTTGTACGCCTTTCAGATCCGCACGCATCACGTGCCAATAAGCAAGATCGAAAGAATTAAGTTGCTCTGCTAAGTAACGCACCAAACCAACTGGATCACTGTCTTTCATGTCATTAAATCCATTTAGCGGAGATGTACGCAGACCGACTCTTCCGGGTCCCCACACCTCAACGACTTCTTTCACTATCTCAAGTAAAAATCGAGCACGATTTTCAACCGAGCCACCGTATTCATCGGTACGTAAATTTGAGCCGTCACGAAGGAAGTTATCAATAAGATAACCATTGGCGCCATGTATCTCGACCCCATCAAAGCCGGCTTTCTTGGCGTTTTCTGCACCTTGTTTAAACGCCGCAACAATGGAAGCTATCTCATCCACTTCGAGTGCTCGTGGTACCGTATATGCTTGCTTACCCGAAGGGGTATGGACTAATTCATCACGAATGGCCAATGCGCTCGCCGCTACAGGTGTTTTTCCTTCATTCAGATCAGGATGACAAGCTCGTCCCGCATGCCAAATTTGCAGTACAATCTTACCGCCTCTCTCATGAACCGCATCCGTTACCTTTTTCCAAGCTGCGATTTGCTCTTCGTTGTAAATGCCCGGTTCTGCCATAAAAGCAGACGTACCTTCCATCACCATGGTGCATTCAGCAATGATAAGTCCGGCACTCGCACGTTGAGCGTAGTATTCAACCATAAGGTCATTAGGAATATGGTCTGCGCCAGCACGAGCTCTCGTTAAAGGCGCCATAATAGCACGGTTATCTAATGCTAATTGACCGAGTTCGATAGGAGAAAATAAGTCTACAGAGTTGGACATGGTGTTTACCTCAAATGACAATAACTTGATGGCTAAGGATGAGGTGCCAGACTATAATCAGATTAATATTGAAACAATATGGATAATTGAAAGTGATTGTTCGCAATTTAGAAACAATTGACTTTAGAACGCTTTCTATCTTTGTCACAAGCTGTCGACTACTGAGCTTAACCAAGTGCGCGCTGGAGTTAAACCTACCGAAATCTACTGTTAGTAAAGCCATAACCAAACTCGAACAACACTTTGAAGCCAAACTCCTAGAGCGCACAACCCGAAAGTTAGTGATCACCGAAGCTGGCCAAATGGTTTTAGAGCGTGCTGCAAGCTTAGTTGAGGAATTCCACTCAATTGGCCATGACGTACTGGAGATGGAACAACAGATCCAAGGCCGGCTGCGTATTTCCGCGCCACCAGCGTTGGATGCGTATATGGCGGAACACATCTTTTTGCCATTTTTAAAACAATGGCCAAAAGTACAAATTGCGTTAGAAGCATCGAACGATTTTGTTGATCTGTTTTCACACGGCTTTGATATGGCAATTCGAGTCGGTCAGATAGTTGATGATCGATTGATCGCAAAAAAATTAGGCTATACGACTCGAGTCCTGGCTGCTAGCCCTGAGTATTTAGCTGAGTTCGGCGTACCTGAAACGCCAGAAGACCTGACAAAACACAACTGTTTGAGGTATCAATATGTTTCAGAAATAGGGCCTTGGACGCTGATCTCACACGATAATACCGTCAATGTTTCAATAACCAGTAACTTCTCAAGTACAACTGTAGAAGCAATATTGAAAGGCGCACTTAAAGGACTAGGCATCGCTAACTTACCTGTGCAGAACATGACGCAAGAGCTAGAAAGTGGCACCTTAGTCAGAGTGTTACCGCAATGGCACACGGTACCAATGCCTATTTATTTAGTCTATCGTCCTGGAGCAAACCGCCCACGGCGTGTACAAGCAATGATTGACCATATCATGAGCTTAAGATCTCAATTTGAATTTGGACCTCGGCATGGTTTGTGTTGCGGAGAAGCATAACCTAGCAACTATCAGGCACTAGCATGCTGCTCGGATAAATGCCGCAAGCTTCTCACTAGCATGCTGTTCACTCAATGCAGACATATCACCCGCGGCTTCCACTTTACCATCTGCCACAAACACAAAGTGGCTGGCAATCGCTTTGGCATCGCTTAAATGGTGCGTGACCATCAATACGGTTATTCCCCGCTCTGCTGCGAGTTTTTTTACCAAGCTCAGCATCTCTTCACGCAACACCGGATCAAGCGCCGAGAACGGCTCATCCAATAGCCACATGGGATGAGGCTGAACAAAACAACGCGCTAAGGCAACACGTTGACGCTGGCCACCAGAAAGATGCTCTGGCAAACGGTCGAGGTACTCTGCAACACCAACTTGCTGCGCGGCTTGTTCAATCTGACGATTTTGGTCCACCGTAAGCTTTAGCCCTGGGTGTAAGCCCAAACCGATGTTGTCACGCACCGATAAGTGAGCAAACAAATTGTGCTCTTGGAACAACATAGAGAACGGACGCAGATAAGGCTCTTTACGCACAATGGACTCACCATCAACACAAATATCACCACGGTCAGGATGGATGAATCCTGCCACCAACGCCAGCAAGGTTGACTTCCCTGCCCCACTTGGTCCCATCAGCGATACAATCTGTCCTTGCTCAATCGTTAAGTCAAAACGAAACAGTTCACGTTGGTAGGTGTACTGCACATCATCCAACACTAACATTACGCTCTCTCCTTCGTTTTCAATACTTTCTCAATCAAGGCAAAACAGCCCACACTCAACAACAATAGGGTCACCGATACCACCGCAGCTGCGTCCATCTGATAACTGCCAAGCAACTGGAACAAATACAGAGGTAAGGTACGAAACTCTTGTCCACCAAACAGTGCGATGGCACTTAAATCCCCTATTGCAAACATAAAGCTGATCGCAAACGCATGTGCAAACGGCTTGCGTAGCGCCTGCCACTCCACCACTTTAAACCGTTGCCAGCCACGCATGCCTAAGCTGGCACATACATACTGATACTGTTGTTCAATGTGCAGCATTGGCTGCGCTAGCGTTTTGATCACGTAAGGCAAAGCCATCAAACCGTTCACCAAAATCACGACAAAAAATGCCAAGCTAAAAACATCGGTAAATGCGCGCAGTAGTAAGAATAAACCGGTGCTAATCACCAGACCTGGAGTCACCAAAATAATGGTGCCGATTAACTCTATCTGATCGGCTCGCGTGTTTTTGTACTGCAACCGCCAACGGCGACTGGTCAATAGTATGGACACCCCTGCAGCGACCGCAAGCACGCTAGCGACACAGGCGACTTTGAGGGAGTTCAATAGCGCAAACCAAAAACGCTCATCGGTTAATACTGTCCAAACTTGTTGGTTGATGCCACTCAGTAACACCATCAATAACGGCGGTATTACCAGTAAAAAGGCACCTATGATCCAAAAGCTATCCCAAGCTTTTGACCACCCATGATCCTTCGTTAAATATTGCTGTACCGATGTGCTTCCAGCACTGATAGAAACAGGCCTTGTTAACTTCTGCACTCCAATAGCAAGCAGTCCACATAACAGCATCTGCCACAGCGCCAATAACGCCCCAGCTTGTAAATCAAAATCAAACTTAATCGCTTGGTAAATGGCCAATTCAATGGTGGTGGATTTTGGCCCGCCCCCCAACGCCATTACAGTGGCAAAACTGGTAAAGCACAACATAAACACCAACCCACAAACGTGGGGAAGCTGCTGCCTTAAACGCGGCCATTCTACCCAGCGAAACTTATCCCAATGGCTCATCCCAAGATGCGCGCAAAGCTTATGCTGCTCGGCAGGAATAGACTCCAAGGCTTGCAGAAGCAATCGTGCCGCGTAAGGTAAATTAAAGAACACATGGGCGAGTAAAATGCCGTTCAAACCGTAAATAGAGAATGGCAGTTTAGTGTCGAAACTTTGCAACCACTGCGCCAACAAACCACTGTTGCCATAAATCGCTAACAGCCCAAAAACACCAACCAAAACCGGCAAAACCAGTGTCGATGCAAACAGCTTAAGCAGTAATGATTTACCAATAAATTGGCGACGCGAAAGTGCGTGCGCTACTGGAATGGCAAAGCCAACACTGAGCAATGTGGAAAGAAACGCTTGGTAGAAACTGAACTTGGTGACATGTTGATAGTACGGGTCGCCCCATACCACAGACACATCAAGTGAAGGGGCTTGAACAATCAAAGCACCTAGGGCAGAAATAACAAAGGTCGCGATGATCATCGCGACCCCTAAACCTATTTTTGGAACAGAATTCAAAGGTAAAACCTATCTCATTCAGATGAGGGTGGAAACGTCAGCTAAAACGTCAATGCGCTTTGCCATTCGCGAATCCAAGACTTACGCATTTTTGCCACTTCATCAGCACTAAAGCTCAACGACTTGCTTGGAACACTCAAAGTTTCAAAACCTTTAGGTAACTCAACGTCAGTGACTGGGTACATCCAGTTACCCGTTGGCATCGCCGATTGGAACTCATCACTTAAAATGAAACTCATAAATTGATCAGCAAGTTCTGAATTTTTTGCCCCTTTCACTTTGGCGGCGACTTCAACTTGCATGTAGTGGCCTTCAGCAAAATTCGCCGTCGCAAACTTCGAATCGTTTTCCGCAATTAAGTGGTACGCAGGTGAGGAGGTGTAAGAAAGCACTAAATCGGACTCACCATTGAGGAACATGGAATACGCTTCAGACCAACCTTTCGTGACCGTTACGGTTTTGCTCGCTAGCTTCTGCCACGCTTGCGTCACATCGTCGCCATAAATAGATTTCATCCATAGCATCAAGCCTTGGCCCGGCGTTGAAGTCCGCGGATCTTGGTAAATCACTTTCAGATCGTCGCGCGTTTCCACCAGCTCTTTCATGCTTTTCGGCGGATTAGTCATTTTCTCTTTGTTGTACACAAACGCGAAGTAGCCGTAATCGTACGGTACAAACGTCGTGTCGCTCCAACCGTTTGGTAACACTGTATTGGACGTATCTACATTGTGCTCGGCAAGCAGACCGGTTTTCTTCGCTTCTGCCATCAGATTGTTATCCAAACCTAATACGATGTCCGCTTTGCTATTACCGCCTTCAAGACGAAGACGATTCAGAATCGACACACCATCGTCCAACGCTACGAAGTTAACGTCACAGCCACATTTTGCTTCAAAAGCTTGCTCGATTTTAGGACCCGGCCCCCAATCTGCGGCAAAAGAGTCGTAGGTATAGATGGTTAATGTGTTTTCAGCGGCAAACGCTGAAGTAGAGGTGATTGCAGCTAAGGCAATCAGATTTAGAGTGGGTTTCACTGCTCGCTCTCCATGAGTATTTCAGAGAAATAAGTTGAGCGGCACAGGGTTTGAGGCGGCTATTAAGGACTTCCAATATCCAGACTCAATTCCTACGCCAGCATTATCTGGTTCAGGTAATACGGGTCCCTAGTTAAACACTTAGGTCTCAGCGCCCCAATGCATTGATTGACTCAATGCTAAATGGGTTTGCTCCCCGATGAGTTGGATGGATTGTAAAGGTATTTGAGTGGTTACACAATCAGCTCACGAGCGCTGGTCATAACCCCAACGAGGCACCAAACCTTGCTCAATACCTAAGTGGTCAAGAATTCTCGCCACCATAAAATCCACTAAGTCTTCAATACTCTTTGGCTGATGATAGAAGCCTGGAGCTGCTGGCATGATGGTGACGCCCATTTGCGACAGTTTGTGCATGTTCTCCAGATGTAGCGTTGAAAATGGTGTTTCGCGAACCACGAGCAACAGCTGCCCGCGCTCTTTCATTACCACATCAGCGGCCCGCTCGATCAAGTTATCTGACATACCATGCGCAATCGCTGCAACGCTTCCCGCAGAACATGGGCAAACCACCATTTGCTTGGGTGCAGCAGAACCAGACGCAACCGGCGAGAACCAATCGTCTTTACCGCAAACGGTGATGTTATTTGGATTGCAGTTCAGGTGCTCTACTAATGCTTGCTGCGCCGCTTCTGGGCCACTTGGTAGCTTAAGATTATGCTCGGTTGCCATCACAACACGAGCCGCCGAAGAAATCAGAACGTAGACATGATAATCCGCCGCAACCAAGCATTCTAAAAGACGAAGGCCGTAGGGAGCACCAGAAGCACCCGTTAATGCCAACGTGATGGCTTTTTTATGAGAGGGTTGTGTTTTGTTTTGCATATCAATCAGGCTTTTTGTTTTAACTGCTCAAGAAGTTTTCCGTGAATACCACCAAAGCCACCGTTGCTCATGACTAGAATTTGGTCACCTGGTCGCGCACGTTCGACGATCTTGGCTACAAAGTTATCTATATCCGCATCGACAAACGCTGGCTGTGTGCATTGGTCGGCAATGTCTTGCACAGACCACTCGATATTATCTGGCTGGAACAAGAAGACTTCATCTGCACTGTGTAGTGACTCTGCAAGTGTGTTTTTGTGTACGCCACGCTTCATGGTGGCAGAACGCGGCTCTAACACAGCAAGGATGCGTTTTTCACCTACCTTGTTACGCAAACCACCGACTGTAAGTTCAATTGCCGTTGGGTGATGCGCAAAATCATCGTAAACCGTCACACCTTGTTCTTCACCTTTCAGCTCTAAACGGCGCTTGGTATTGATGAAACGCCCTAATGCTTGGCAAGCAAGATCCGGAGTGACTCCAACATGTCGTGCAGCAGCGATTGCCATCAGCGCATTATCCACATTGTGGTCACCCACCAAATTCCATTCGACGGTACCAACCTTCTCGCCTTGCAACGCAACGTCAAATTTTGAGCCATCAAGCACTAATTTGTGCGCTTGCCAGTCACCATCAACACCTGAAAACTGCTTTTCTGTCCAGCAACCACGCTCTAATACATCCGCTAACGCTTGATCCTGCCTCGGCGCTAAGATCAATCCATTGCCCGGTACAGTTCGCACTAAATGATGGAATTGGCGTTTGATCGCTTCTAGATCATCGAAGATATCAGCATGATCGAACTCAAGGTTATTCATGATTAAAGTGCGAGGATGGTAATGCACAAACTTAGAACGCTTATCGAAAAAAGCACTGTCATATTCGTCCGCTTCAACGACAAAAAACATACTTTCACCCAAACGAGCAGACACTCCGAAGTTACCGAGTACCCCACCGACTAAGAAACCCGGTTGATAACCACAATCTTCAAGTATCCAAGCAAGCATGCTCGACGTGGTCGTTTTCCCATGTGTACCCGATACCGCCAATACCCAACGATCATGCAGCAAAAACTCGTTGAGCCACTGCGGGCCAGAGGTGTAACGCATGTTAGTGTTGAGCACATGCTCGACACAAGGGTTACCACGGCTCATCGCATTACCAATCACCACAAGATCTGGTTGAGGGTCGAGTTGAGACGGGTCAAAGCCTTCAATAATTTCAATACCTTGAGACTCAAGCAGTGTGCTCATTGGCGGATAAACGTTGGCATCAGAACCAGTGACTTTATGTCCTAATTGGCGCGCTAGAATCGCTGCGCCGCCCATAAATGTGCCACAGATACCCAAGATATGAATGTGCATAAGCTAAACCTTGTAATGCGTTTTTTAATGCTTTCATTATCGCGATTACCGCCTGAAAAGCGAGTGACTTTAGCCTTCTTCTTGCAGTCCCTTTCACAAATATGACAAGGTTGAACACAGACTGTACAACCTCTTGCTTACTGATGAATCCCTCAAACAAGTCTACAAATAAATTGAGATCTCAAACAGTTACTTCATTACCATTAAAAAGATCTGCGACTTAAACTTACATCCAGCGCAATCGTTTAACATCCATAAAGAGATGCTCACTTGCGCACTACCCCCAATGAAATGAAAATGTAAGGATTAACCATGTCAGGACTGCGCACCCTAGGCGAGTTCATTGTCGAAAAACAAGCGGATTTCCCCCACGCTAGCGGTGATCTATCATCCCTTTTAGCCTCCATTCGTTTAGCTGCAAAAATCGTTAACCGCGAAATCAACGCAGCGGGTCTCGGTGATATCACTGGTGCTGTAGGCACGGAAAATGTCCAAGGTGAAGATCAGCAAAAGCTCGATGTTTACGCGAACGATAAGTTCAAAGCCGCGCTTGAAGCTCGTGATCAAGTGTGTGGCGTTGCCAGTGAAGAAGAAGACGAAGCAGTTGCGTTCAATAAAGAACTCAACCAAAACGCCAAATATGTAGTACTGATGGACCCACTTGATGGTTCTTCTAACATCGATGTGAACGTCTCTGTTGGTACTATCTTCTCGATTTACCGTCGTGTTTCTCCAATCGGTACTCCACCAACTGAAGAAGACTTCCTACAACCTGGTCACAAGCAAGTGGCTGCGGGCTACGTGATTTACGGCTCCTCCACCATGTTGGTATACACAACTGGTAACGGCGTAAACGGCTTTACTTACGACCCATCTATCGGCAGCTTCTGTCTTTCTCATGAAAACATGATGATTCCTGATGATGGTAAGATCTACTCCATCAACGAAGGTAATTACATTCGTTTCCCTCAAGGGGTGAAGAAGTACATCAAGTACTGCCAAGAAAACGTGCCAGAAGACGGTCGCCCATACACTTCTCGCTACATTGGCTCGCTGGTTGCTGATTTCCACCGCAACCTACTGAAAGGCGGTATCTACCTTTACCCAAGCACACAAAGCCACCCACAAGGCAAGCTACGCCTGCTTTACGAATGTAACCCTATGGCATTCCTCATTGAGCAAGCTGGCGGCATTGCATCGGACGGCGTGAATCGCATTATGGACATCAAGCCTACTGAGTTGCACCAGCGTGTACCTTTCTTTGTGGGTTCGAAGAACATGGTTCGCAAAGTTGAAGAGTTCCTTGAACTGCACCGCGACGAAGAATAATTTCAGACCTTTGTCCAACGCGGCAGGTGTTTACCTGCCGCGTTTTTGTCGCTAAAGTGAAACGCGAATTTATCATCAGATGAAGCCGCTTTTGTGTGACTCATCGTTAATGAAAAGGAATATTCTAATGAGCTTAAACCATGTACCAGCAGGCAAGTCGCTGCCTGAAGATATCTATGTCGTTATCGAAATTCCTGCAAATGCAGATCCAATCAAGTACGAAGTAGATAAAGACTCTGGTGCTGTATTTGTCGACCGTTTCATGTCTGCACCAATGTTCTACCCATGCAACTATGGCTACGTGAACAATACCCTGTCTCTTGATGGCGACCCAGTCGACGTATTGGTACCAACACCATACCCACTCATGCCAGGTTCAGTCATTCGCTGCCGTCCTGTTGGCGTTTTGAAGATGACAGATGAATCGGGTGAAGATGCAAAAGTGTTTGCGGTTCCCCACTCAAAAATCTCGAAAGAGTACGAGCACATCCAAGATGTGGACGATATCCCAGAACTACTGAAAGCGCAGATCACGCAATTCTTTGAACGTTACAAAGAGCTTGAAGCAGGCAAATGGGTGAAAGTGGATGGTTGGGCAGATGTTGCTGCCGCCAAAGCTGAAATCCTAGAATCTTACGAGCGCGCTCAGAAAAAATAAGCATCACTGCTGATACAAAATTAAAAAGAGCTGCTCTAGGGCAGCTCTTTTGCTTTCATCTTACCTGTGTCGACTAGATAGGTGCGCCTGCTGAAGACATTCGTCCAGCGTCGTAGTCATGTTGAAAGAAGGGGTCAACATCATCACAAATGCCAAAATACGGACGCCCGATAACACCGAGCATATAAGCACTTTGCTCGCAATACTCTTGTTTGCCTTGCTGGTAACCCGCTTGATAAGCCATTATCAGTTCTGGCGTCGCATGGTTAACATCATCCAGCTTCGCAATTCGCTCCTCAGATAACTCCCGTAATCCATCTAAAGCTGACTGCTTACCAAACACTTGCCAATCGGTCACATTATTCGAAGTCGGTAGTGTTGTTTGTGCGCATGCAGCAAGAAGCAACGCCATTACTCCAATTACGAATGTTTTCATCGTGACTCCTTAGTGTTTAGCTCGTTGCTATTGATAATGTCAGTATAGCTCACACCTTTTGACACCAATCGCCGGAAGCGATTTCTTCGGTTAATTGCTCAGTATCTTGATATAAGTAGATCCAAGCTTGGCCAAACGGCGTAACGATGCTCTCTCGGCGATATTCCACTGGCACATCTTCTAACCTATCTAGCTCGGATAAGGTTTCATCATCAATCAGATACACTTCACCTTGAATCGAGCGTTGCCCATCAGACAACGCTGGATAAGGGCCTAAGTCATACATTGCAAATTGAGCATCTGTTTCATGTAAACCAAGAAACTGCGCCGAGCGCAAATACTGATGGTTGTACTCTCCCTTGCGTAACGTGCCGTAGACAAAAATCAAATGCTGCATAACCACTCCTTAGTCATGACTGTGTATGCTTAGGTTAAAGCACTTTAATCGAACTCAAACTGATAGAGTAGGTCAACGGCGCTATCTACACCAGATACCGCTTCTAAATACAAGTCTTGCATCAATCGGTAACGCACAGTGAACTCACCTAGGGAGTTAAAGATGCCGACACCATATTTCACCTGCAAACCTGGCAGAATATAACCACTCACCGTCACTTGCGAGTCATCGCCCGACCCAGCAGTGTCCAGCTGTAAATCCTGTACGCCAAAGGCTTCACCGATTTCACCAACCACACGCCCACTCTTCGCCAAGCTTAAACCAATTAAGGTAGTCGTCATTGCATTACCACCAGCTTCACCATCAATATCTTGACCACGAAGTAGATAAGAAAGTGCATTGGCTTGGTTCATCGCGGGCTCTGAGAAAATTTCTATACTCGGATCAGATGCTGGGCCCGACACTTGTACCCCCGCAATGACATCATCTTGGGTATTGTCTGGATTACGAATCGCTTTGATAGACAAGTAAGGTTGATCTGGTGGACCATTCATCAGAATCTTACCTTCTTTAATCAATAAGTCCTGACCAAACGAACGATAAGAACCGTCGACAACATTCACTTCACCAACGATGAAAGGACCTTTGTCTTTTTGTGTCACGTTTAGGTTCCCTTTCAACCCACCTTTTAAACCAAAAGCGGCAAGTTGGAAGTCATCACCAATTTTAATGTTGATGTTCGTTTCCACATCAAACGGCATCGCAGCGACATCGTCCACTGGCTGCAAGTTTTTATCGAGAATAACGGTATCACTCGATACGCCTACCGCACTTGGTGGAAGCTCTTCGACGACAATTCTGCCCCATGGCAAATTAATATCACCCTCAATTTTCGCAAGCTGAGGAGTCACATCTATTGTCATGTCAGGCTCAACTTTGATTTTTACCATTGGAGGCAAATCAACATTGAGCTCTTTAGCAAATACACGCGCTTTAGTACGCCAGTTCTGTAAGTCCTGCCAGTCGGCATCACCGGTAACGTTCAACTCACCATCCGGGGTTAGAATTCCGGCATCCAAGTCCGCTTGATGGCCTTTAAAGTTGATGACGACCTGCCCTGAGTTTATATCTATCGGTGTGACTTCACCCTGTAGCTTCATTTGGTCAATCAAGAACTGACCATTCACCTTCGGATGCATGACGTCACCTGATATCGCTAGGTCAGTATTCATGTTTGCTTTAAACAAGCTGTACTCACCAATCAACGGTGCCAAGAAATCCAAGTGGAACGTAGAGAGTGAAACCTTACCATCAATAGTGGGCTTTTCAGACGAGACATTCAGTAAAGAAACCTTACCAGACAAGTCACCGTTATCTTTCACATCAAATAGCCACTCGGCATCAAGCTTGTCTTTCGCTAATGCTGCTTTAAAGTTGAAGCTTTCCCAACCGACTTTAATTGGCTGTTCAAGCGCTTGTTCAACTTGGCCTTTTGGCATATTGACACTTAAGGTTACTTCAGGCTTTTTCTCTGGTGCCCATTTAGCAAAAGCCTGTGCATTAACCGAGCCTTGCAGCTTGGTTTCTGGCGGCAGGAATTGTTTGATTTGGTCAAAATCAAAATCATTGATGGCTAACTTCGCCTGGCCACTCTTACCGACACTAATGTCTTCGGTTAGACATACGCTCGACTCCGCTTGCAACCAACAATGCGCTTGAACGTTCGCGATCTGTTTGTCGATATTGACCTTCACCGCGGTCGATTTTTGCAACGCCCACGGGCCTTGTTGCGAGCTCAGCGTCAAGCGGCGCAGCGCCCCATCCCAAATCATTTCTGGTTTCTGCTGGAATGTCCCTTCAATTTCTAAACTGGTCGACACCAGGTCAGATACTACATCGAGCGTCAGTTGATGCAGTTTTTCATCCCCAGAGACTTCAAGGTCAGCACTATCAACTTTTATGTCGTCATAGGTAATGTTGTTCGCAATTAGGCTTATGTTCGCTTTTGGTGCTGGCAGAGGCTTCACATCACCCTTTAAGGTGATCGTTTCTACGTTCGCCTGTTGCTGCCAGTTTATCTGATTTAAAGCGAGATCAAGATTGATGTCTGGTTCTTTCAAGCTACCACGTAGTGCGACTTTACCCTGCATTTTACCTGCAAGATCCGGAACACTTTTTGCAAAATCAGGGAAGTTAACCTCAACATCCATCAGAATTTGCTTATCTATCTTACCCTTTGCACTGAGTTGGTTTGGACCATGAGAAAGCGCTAAACCCTGAGTGGTAAGTTGGATGTCTTCGCCTTTGCCGTTCTTATCAGACGCTTCAAGTTGCCCTTCAACATTCAGCGGATACCCTCGCAAAATGCCGTCAATGTCTAACTTAGGCAAACTGACTTGCCAACCGCCTTGTTCTGTTAACGACCCCGAAGTCGAAAGGTTACCGCTGATATCCCCTTCTGCTTCTTTCCATTGTAAACCTGGTTGAATGTTTTTCAGGTTTAAGTCAGCTTGCCAGTTGATTGGCGCGGCCCAATTGGCCATGACTTTCCCAGAGAGTTCGCCTCCCAGGGTTTTCACTACAAGGCTTTCGAGGTCAATTTGCTCTAACGTACCTTTGCCGTTTAGTGCGACATCAACGGCGGGAATATCTTTGCCTGACGCTTTGGTTTCTAATGCGACTTCGTAGCCATCAAGTGAGCCTTTTGCCGCCAAGCTTGGTACAGAAACCTGGTAATCGCTTTGTCCAAATAGCGGCCATTGCGCCTGTACATTTTTAATCGCGACATCAAACGGTAACTGCGTTTTAAGCGGTTGAATATCACCTTTGATCTCCGCTTGTACAAGCTCAGAAAGCGTAGCATTTAGTGACAAATCACCAACCGAACCCGAGACCGAAAGCGACAGTTTTTGTCCCTTCGCATCCGCTTGCTTCACTAACGCGTCCAGTTGCGCTTTGATAGGGTAATCAGAAGAAAGCGTCACTTGTGTGCTCAACTTGCCTTCCACTTCTGGCATGTCGAGCTCTAATGTTTTGACATCAACACGCTCACCGCCTGCTCTTGCAACCAAACCAAGATGATTGACGATCACTGGCGTTTCACCTGCCAGTTTGAAATTGTGAATATCAAGACGACGCGCTTCCACCGTCAGTGGAATCCATACTTCGGGTAACACAATATCTTGCGGCGTAACGTCAGTTTCTTTCGGCTCATCGGCAGCCGCTTCAGGTTCAGCCTCACTTGGTGCTAAAGCCACATTAATCTCTTTCAACGCGGTAGGTGCAATCACCAAACGATCACCCTGCATCGACAAAGCGGTCGAGAACGTTTGCCAATCAATTTGATTGCCCAGCACATTGATATTGATGTCATTAAAGCTGACTTTATTAACAAAAATTGGCACTGGCGTACTGATAGAACGCAGTGGTGGTGTTTCCTCTTGCTCCTCGCTTGCTGGCGGTAGCTCAGGCATCTTAAAGTCAAGCCCCTGCAGTCTTAACTCATCGACACAGACCTTAGGGTCAAAGAAGCAGCGGAAGTTCACTGCCAAAGCTAAACGCTCGACTTTGGCGTCGATATTCAAAGACTCATCGACAAAACTGACGTTATGCAGTTCGAAGCGAGGAAACAATGAACCCTGCACTTTTTCAATCTGCAATTGTGGTAATGCTTTTTCAGCTCCCCACAAGGCAAATTTGAGGCCTGGGTGGGTAAACAAAACTGTCGCGACAATAATGATGAGCAACAGCAATAGACCAATCAAACTGAGCGACAGCCATTTGGTCCACTTAAACATCATTTTGATCATAGCTCAGGCCCCAATGAGAAGTGGATACGAAACTCTCGTTCTGGTTTTGCATCCAACCCCCATGCAAAATCAAAACTAACAGGGCCCACCGGAGACGCCCAGCGGATACCAACACCAGCACCTGATTTCCAATCTGGTGTTTCATTAAACGCATCACCAATATCGTAAAACGTTGCAGCCCACCAGTTTCCATAAACACGATATTGGTATTCTAATGTACTGCTAACAATGTATTTACCACCCGTCAAAGCACCACTCTCATCCACAGGTGAAATAGATTCATAGCCGTAACCACGAATATTATTGTCACCACCAGCGAAGAAACGCAGCGACGGTGATAGCTTTTCAAGTTCATCGGTAATATTCGCACCACCTTCTAAGCGGAACAAACCACGATGATTCTCTCCAATACCACGAATCCAAGAAGTCGAGCCAATTAAGCGGAGCACTCTAGTTTCAGAAAGCATAGCGGTATCACCATACTCAATAGTGATGCTTTGCTTGTCTCCCCACATTGGCATATTGCCCCCTCGAACCCTAGTCCGAGAAAATGTCGCACCTGGAAGTACGAAGTTGAATTCATCATCTTGTAAACCTTGCGTAAAGCTCTCGTACAAATGACGAACATAAACGGTATTATGCCAACCACCGTCTGCTAACCAATGACGCTCCACTGCAAGGTTAGACTCGATACTCTGCGTGTCACGGTTGTCTAGGTTTTTAAGCCCATATTGAACTTGATAATAATCGTTAGCGACATCTTCTAAAGGAATTTTGTAAGAAGCAGTCACGGTTTGCTCTGGCTTAGATAGGGATAAAGCGGTGTTGAAACTGTGTCCTCGGGAGCTCACCCAAGGTTTCTTCCACTTCAACGTCCCTCGAACGCCGACATCCGTTGAGTAACCAATACCCGTCTCGATCTGATTCTTGGAAGCAGGAGATAAAGACACTTTAATTGGCAAGTCTCGGCCATCATCAAGCCTATCCAATTCAGGCTCAACAAAAACTGAGGAAAACCACTCCGTATTTGATAGCTTCTGGTTAAACTCGCCCAGCTTCGAAACGTTGTATGGGTCCCCTTCTTTAAAAGGTTGTAATGATGCGACACGATCTTCCCAGATGTGGTTGCCAATAAAAGAAACGTCGCCAAAATTGAAACGTATTCCACTGCTGTAGTGCAAACGGACATTAGCTTCGTTCAGATCAGGGATAACCTCTAATCGACTTAGCGTAAACTCACCATTGAAGTAACCACGCTGAAGCGCCAAGTTACGAATGCCTGACTTAAGGCTGTCGTATTGGCCTTGATTCAAAACTTGACCAACTTTGAGCGGAGAGCGCTCAATAAGTTTTGCAAACTCTTCATCGTCCTTGGCCTCTCCAGTGATGACCACATCCATGACTTTCACTTTCACTGGCAAGCCCGGCTTGATGAGCACAATTAACTCATCATTCGCTTCAGGAATAGAGTATGAAATTTTTGCATGATAATACCCAAGCGCGTTAAGCGCTTCAGTGATACTTTGATCTAATCTCGCTTGAAAACGCAGAGAAGTGGAGTAATCCTTCTCTGGAATAGATGATAGATACGCACTGACATTCTCTTCTAAAGCGCCATCAATGCCTTTCAAAGTCAAAGAAACATCGGCATAGGCACCATGAGAAAAGGCAAACAGGCCAACAATGGTGGGGAGAGCTTTTTTTATCATGCTTTTATGGCTGAATGAGGTTAAGTAAACGTAAATAATGATAACGCCAATTAGATTCTAAGTCTGTAATATTAATAGGTTTAACGCGGTCTATGTCATCACAGCATCAGATACAGACGAAATGAAAAAGTTCGCAAATTTAAGACACGTATTGAAGGACAAATACCATGCTCAACAAACAAACATTGATCAGTATAGAAGATGCCTTGCCAGGTAGAGATCAACCAATGCAGATTGACGATCATCATTTTGTAAATAAATCTAACCTAAAGGCGCCTCTTGCGTCACACCAACAGCAGATTTTGCTCGGAATGGGCTGTTTTTGGGGCGCTGAGCGCGTATTTTGGCAACTCGACGGCGTTGTATCTACTTCGGTCGGTTACGCTGGGGGGTACACACCCAATCCCACGTATGAAGAGGTCTGTACAGGTAAAACGGGTCATACAGAAGTCGTACGAGTCGTTTTCGATGAACGCGTCATCTCATTAGAAAAGCTACTGGCTGTTTTTTGGGAAAAACACGACCCAACTCAGGGAATGCGTCAAGGTAACGACTTAGGTACTCAATATCGTTCTGCAATTTACACTTATTCGACGGAGCAGCTCGAGAGCGCAGAGAAATCGAAACTCTTGTATCAGCAAGCACTGCAAGAAGAGCAACGCGCGAACATCACCACCGAAATACAACCAGCAGGTCCGTATTACTTTGCGGAAACCTACCACCAGCAATATTTGGCGAAAAACCCTGATGGTTACTGTGGCATCGGAGGAACGGGAGTTTGCTTCCCACCAAGCCTCCAAGGATAAACCTAACCAGCAACAAAAAGAGCGACCGATATGGTCGCTCTTTTCTAAATCTAAGTGGGTACCAAGCTAACTAAGCCGATAATGATGCTATCACTTGGTTGACTTCTTTAAAGATGGTGAGCCTTTTATGATCGTTGACGTCAGGTAGTAACACTTTGCCATTGTCGAACTGAAAACAGCCAACCCCAACAATAAAAAACTGACCTTTGAACAACGTTTTAACAAAACGGGCCACTTGTAATGGTCGATATACAGCAAACTCACGTAGCATAACTCACCTCAATTCCTTTGAGAAAACACGGATTGCTTATTTTTCCTCTGCAATCTTAATGCGCAATTTGCGACGGAACTCATTTTAGCAAATTCTAAATATAACGCAAGATTACACCACTCCATACGTTAAATAAATGTTATCAACGGTCCTACAAATTTCTAGGTTCTGGATATATACTGGAAGCTTCCAAACCTCGTACGGAATATAACAATATGAAAACTAAGACTCTCCTACCTCTATTACTGGCCTTAACGCCAAGCTTGACCTTTGCACACAACTTGTCAGTGGGAAAAAGCGTTCCTCCTGTCAATGTTGCCGCTTACGGCGAGATTGTTTTACAAGGCGAAGGCGTTGCATACCAACCCTGGGCAACTCAACATATGCAAGGCAAAGTTCGTGTTATTCAAGCCATTGCAGGCCGTAGCAGTTCAAAAGAAATGAATGCCCCTTTAATGTCGGCAATAACAGCGGCAAATTTTCCACAAGAAAGCTACCAGACCACAACTATCATCAACCAAGATGATGCAATTTGGGGGACAGGCTCTTTCGTGAAGTCTTCAGCTCAAGACAGCAAAAAAGAGTTTCCTTGGTCATCCATGGTTCTTGATGAAAATGGCGTAGTTGCCAATACTTGGGGCCTGAAAGAAGAAAGTTCGGCCATTATTGTCCAAGACAAAACGGGCAAAGTTCTGTTCGTCAAAGAGGGCGCACTTGAGCAAGATGAGATAACAAAAGTCATTGAGCTTATTAAACAGAACATCTAGCTTCATTGAATGGCTCCTTGTTCTTGTTGTAAGGAGCTATATGAATTTGATTAGAAGCATGGGCAGTGATAACTCTGCTCTTTATAAGTGCGACACTTCCATCAGAGAGTATTACCAATATTTTTCGGCACGTATGTGTGGAGTTAAATTTTTCTGCTAGCCAACAAAAGAGTGAACTTTTATTCATTATGGGTGTTATATTATAACAGTCGGTAAGAGGAGCTCAGATGTACCACCACCAGCAAAAAACACTAAGATATTGGTATCGCACTGCTTTATTTTTCAGTGTTGCGTTGCTGATCGCTTGGAACTTTGCGGTTGTACTCCATCAAGTCGATCTGACGCCCGACCATCATACCCATCATCATTGCCAATTGTTTTCTGGTGTTCAGCACGGTATAGCAAAGGTACAACCTACCCTCTCTACACCGACTTTTGCGCGCGCCCAGCATCATCATGTTTTTTTGCATCTCGTGTACGGCGAAGAAGTTCTTGGCGCTGCTCGTGCCCCTCCTTATTTTGCTTAATTTCCAAACTATTCCACACTCAAAATTATTGAGTTCATTTCCGCACCTAGTGTGTCAGGAACAATAACTTAGTGAAACTCGAATCTGAGCAATACCCCCTTTGGTTAATGCCAGTAAAATTAGGAAAAATACAATGTCATCAAAACACGTTTTAGCCCTTGCTATTGGCCTCACTTTATCGACAGCAGCGAATGCAAACGAATACCGCCAGCATGGTGCTCATGTGCATGGTCACGTCGAGTTTAATATCGCCCAAGATGGCAAAGATCTGTTAGTAGAGATCACAGCTCCTGGAGCTGATGTTGTGGGTTTCGAACATGCTCCAGAAAACGCACAACAAGAGCAAGCGCTTAAACAAGCCGTCGCTACACTCGAAGACAGCAACGCATTGTTCGCTATTAACTCACAAGCTGATTGTAATATTGAAGAAGCTTACGTGAGCCACAACCTAAGCGAAACTCATGAGGAACATGATCATAGTGAGCACGACCATGATGACCATGCACATCACGATCATGAAGGACACGAACACCATGATCATAATGAACATCATGATAAACATGACCACCATGACGATCATGATGAGGCGCACGATCATGGCGGTCACGGTGAATTTTCGGTGCAATATCGCTTCAATTGCGAACAAGTTAATCAGCTTAGCCAAATCCAAACCGATTGGTTTAACCAATTCCTAACTACAGAGTCCATCAGCGTCAATATATTCACTGATACCATGCAATCAGCAATTAAATTAAGCAAAGATAACACCCAAATCGTAATCAAATAACACGAGTGGCGTGTGAGTACCCACTTACACGCCACAGCTTTGGTGATTTAATATGACTGAAACCACACCAAATGTTGTCGAGCTAGAGGATGCCCAATTTTTCTGGCCCGGTTCAACCAACCCAACCATCCACATCCCCAAATTACACATTACACAAGGCGAGCATGTGTTTATCAAAGGTCCAAGTGGCTGCGGTAAATCGACCTTGCTCGCTTTGTTGACGGGGATTAACACATTAACTTCAGGCTCTCTATCTGTACTCGATACTGACCTTGCTAGTTTAAGTGCCAGTCAGAGAGACCGCTTTCGCGCCAATCATATTGGCTACATCTTTCAACAGTTCAATTTATTGCCGTACCTTAACGTACTTGAAAACGTATTATTGCCATGTCAGTTCAGTAAAATACGACGTGACCGTGCCCATTTAGGTGCCTCATCTCAAACATTAAATGAACAGGCTCAGGCCCTACTAGAACGACTGCACTTGCCAAACGAGCTTCATACACGCCCTGTCTCTGAATTGAGTATTGGTCAACAACAACGTGTGGCTGCGGCTCGAGCTCTGATAGGACATCCAGAGTTAGTGATCGCTGACGAACCAACCTCAGCTTTAGACTATGACAATCGTAAAGCATTTATTGAGCTCCTTATGGAGCAAGCGAATCAAGCCAATGCCACACTGGTATTCGTTAGCCACGACCCAACACTCGAACCCTTATTCGATCGCACGCTTAATCTACCCGACATTAATCAAGTATCTAGCCTAGGAGCCATATCATGAGTGCTGTTGTAAAGCTCGCCTGGAAAAGCTTGATGAACCGCAAAGCGACGGCAATTCTAACCATCATGACCGTTGCGATTTCAGTGGTACTCCTCTTGGGCGTCGAGCGTATCCGAACTCAAGCTAAGGATAGCTTCGCCAATACAATTTCAGGCACTGACCTCATTATTGGTGGACGTTCTGGGCAAGTGAACCTATTGCTCTATTCTGTCTTTCGTATTGGTAATGCGACCAACAACATCGATTGGAAAAGCTACCAAGAGTTTGCCAATCATCGTTCAGTCGATTGGGCTATTCCAATCTCGCTTGGCGACTCGCATAAAGGCTTCCGAGTTATGGGAACCAATCACAGTTACTTTGAGCATTACAAGTTTGGAAGTAAGCAACCACTAACATTCAGCAAGGGTAGAGAATTCAATGGTTTATTTGAAACCGTGCTAGGTTCTGATGTCGCTAAACAACTTGGTTATGATATCGGTAGCGAAATCATCATTGCCCACGGCATTAGCGACGTTGGCTTTAGCCGTCATGACAATCTGCCATTTAAAGTTGTCGGTATCCTTGCACCTACAGGAACACCAGTCGACAAAACCGTCCATGTATCACTAGAAGCAATCGAAGCCATTCACGTCGGATGGGAAAGTGGTGCGCGTTTGGGTCCGACACCCAAGGCACAAGATCTCAAAAACAGAGACTTTCAGCCCAAACAAATTACCGCTATGCTCGTTGGTTTGAAATCTCGTATTCAAACTTTCGCCCTGCAAAGACAAATTAACACCTACCCCAAAGAGCCGCTCAGCGCCATTATGCCCGGCGTTGCGTTGCATGAGTTATGGGGAATGATGTCGGTTGCAGAGCAAGCCCTAATGGCAGTATCTGGTTTTGTCGTGATTGCAGGGTTGTTAGGTATGTTAAGCAGTCTATTAACTAGCCTACAGGAACGCCGCCGTGAAATGGCGATTTTGCGTGCCATGGGAGCAAGGCCTCGTCATGTTTTCTCACTCTTAATTAGTGAAGCTAGCTTGCTTACTGCTGCTGGTATTATTACTGGCGTTACTGGGCTGTATGCCATTCTTGCTATCGCGCAGCCGATCATCCAACAGCACTATGGAATACATCTCACCTTAAGCATCTTATCTACTTATGAGTGGATGCTATTAGGTTTCGTACAATGCGCTGGTATTGTGATTGGTTTCATTCCCGCACTCCGCGCCTACCGACAGTCACTGAGTGACGGAATGACAATAAGGATTTAATAAAATGTGGAAAAAAATACTCGCAAGTTGCTTGCTGGTCGTCGCATTCACAGCGCCTGTTATGGCCAGCGAAGAACCATTGAAGCTTGACTGGATTGACCTTGTTCCAGAAAAAGAGCGTAAATTGTTCGACAGTATAGGCATGCCTGCATCTGATCACAGTGGTGGCGCAGCGCAGCAGTCCAAGATTGGTAATGTTCGACCAGAACTGAACGGAAGCCAAGTTAAAATTCCAGGGTTTGTTATCCCACTTGAAGGTGATGCCGATACCGTCACCGAGTTTTTATTAGTGCCATACTTTGGAGCTTGTATTCACGTGCCACCACCGCCTCCAAACCAGATCATTTACGTGAAGTTTCCGAAAGGCGCGCCTGTTCAAGAGTTGTGGGATGTTATATATGTGGTTGGAACGTTGAAAACCGAGACGATAAACCACGAACTGGCAGAAACGGCTTACGTTATTGAGGGATCGGAAATAGAAGCCTACGACGATATGTAATTTAAGTCGTCGATAAGCCTCGCTACACCTAAGGCGTCACACTGGCGCCTTTTTTAGCTTTGTGCTACACGATATAACGAGATAAATACGCTAATACGCCCACATAAATAACCAAAAGAAACGCTATCGACAGGTGCTTTTTGAGTTTACCTGCTTCTGAGAACTTCATAGCCCCTCCAAAATAACGATAACAATTTTAACAACTCATTATCATTTTGAATAGCCCTATTCGTTCAAAAACTGAGAACTCCTGTCTGGTCGCTTGGTCAGATAAGGTGTAAATTTAAACGTGCGAACCGCGCAGTTCTTGGTAGGAAAACGAATGGCAGACCCGACAAAGCAACCTGTTGTCATCGAACATCAGTCAGACACAAAAAAAAATACGCAACAAGAAAAGAAACAAGGCTACATAAAAGACAGTGCTAGTAAGGTAAAAACCATAGCCCAAATACACGGTCTTGACGCCTTACTGCAAACCGAACCGCCAGCCAAATCTGCGTTTGAAAGAGCCCAATTGCGAGAGCAAAGACGCCAAGAACAGCGACAAAAAAACTTAGAACAGATTTTAAAATTAGCGCACAGTTCATGCCGAGATGAGACAGCGGGAGAGCCAGACCAAGATTGGTTGCATCGATTTTTTGAGATGGCTCAAGACATCCATAACAGCGCGATGCAAAAGCTATGGGCTCAAGTGATGAAGCGTGAAGTGACCAATCCGGGTTCAACGTCCATGAAAGCGTTGAAAACCCTCAAGGATATGTCACCAAAGGAAGCACAAACTCTGCAAAGAGCCGCCTCTTTAGCGTGCAGTTTTGGAGGGGATCACAGCAGAAAACTGCTGATTGGTTACAAAGCGCAAGGAGGCATATTTAGCTTCGGCAAGCGAGACGTCGCTAACAGCCTAAATATGGGAAGTTTTCAACTGCCGTATTCAAGCTTGTTGCTCTTAATTGAACTAGGGCTGCTGCACAGTGCCGAACTTGAATCTGGCGAAATTAGCATCGAGACACCGTTGGTCCTTACCTACCAAGGTAAAAACTTGTCACTGAACGTAAACAGTAAAGGTGTCCGCCTTTTATATTACCGCTTCACACCGACAGGTAATGAGCTCTGTACCTTACTCGGAAACAAACCACATGCCGAATACTACGATCAAATGCTTGCACTGTTAAATCATAGGTTTAGTGTCCATAGTGAAGCTAAAAGTACGGTTCATCATACCGTCTAGCCAGCTTGAGAAGCATTTGATCACCTATGACCCAAATACTTCTCAAGCTGCTCAAAGAGCTTTAGGTCACCTATGATCTAAATGCTTTTTTATCGGATCACACCGCGTTGTTTAAGATCGATTAAGCACAAATCCATCAGCTCATCGACACTCTTTTCTCCCGCGGGCAAATCGATTTCAGGGTTCTCTGGCGCTTGATATTCCGAATCAATACCAGTGAAATTAGGAATCTCTCCCGCACGGGCTTTACGGTATAAACCCTTAGGATCTCGACCTTCGCAAACCTCTAGAGATGCATTGACATACACTTCGATAAACTCGCCTTCTGGCAATAAATCGCGTACTAACTTCCGCTCTGCACGATGCGGTGAAATAAACGCCGACAGAACAATTAAACCCGCATCTGCCATCAACTTCGCCAGTTCACCAATGCGACGAATGTTCTCGCGACGGTCCTGTTCAGAAAAACCTAAATCGCTACACAAACCATGTCGTACATTGTCACCATCCAATAAATAGGTGTGGTAACCCAATGCTGCAAGGCGATTTTCCAACGCCCCTGCTACGGTTGATTTACCCGCTCCAGATAAACCAGTGAACCACAATACGGCAGGTTTTTGCTTCTTTAATTCAGCACGAAACTGTTTATCAACCGAATGCTGGTGCCAAACAATGTTTTCATCTTTTACCGTCGTTTCGGCAGTCATAACGTATCCTTGTAAATATCGGAATTAAAACGGGAAAAAGACCGGGATCAAAGTAAGTACTAATACAGAGTACACAATCGAAATTGGCACTCCAATTCTCACGTAGTCGGTCAATTTGTAATTTCCTACGCTGTACACCAACAGGTTAGTTTGGTAACCGTAGGGAGAGATAAAGCTCGCACTCGCGCCGAACAAAACCGCCATGATGAATGGCATCGGATCCACGCCATAACCCACCGCCATGCTATAGCCGATAGGAAAAGAAAGCGCAGCCGCGGCATTGTTTGTCACCAATTCAGTGAGTACCAATGTCATGATATAAGTCGCCACCAAGGCACCAAATACTCCCCAGCCATTAAACGCTTCAATAAACATCACTCCCATTCTTTCTGACAATCCAGAAGAGATCATCAGTTGAGCAATAGACAAAGCGGAACCGACAATCACGACGATATCGATCGGAAAACGGCGGCGCAGTTCTGAAATCTGCACAATACCAAACGCAATAAGCGCGATAAGGTACGCAGCTAGACCTTTAATAATCGGTACTAACTCTAATAGAGCGCATCCAATTACGGCTGCAAAGCCCAGTAATACAATGGAAGACTTATTCGTATCAAGCCGAGCGCTAGAGTCCAAGTCATGCACTAAAACAAACTCTTTACGATGAGCTCGGCGTTCAGACTCAAAACGCTTTCCTGGAACCAGAACTAACGTGTCTCCTGGCGCTAAGGTAATGCTACCCAAGCCACCTTCTAGGCGTTCGTGGCCTCGGCGAATCGCCACAACAACGGCATCGAATCGGTCGCGGAATCGGCTCTCTTTGAGGGTTTTGTAGCAAAACGTCGCCGACGAGCTCACCACAACTTCGATAAAGTTTTGCCCATTTAAGTGCTGCTGACCAAACAACTTGAGGCCCGGAATTTCTTGCAGGGTCGCGACGCTCTCAACATCGCCACAAAATAACAGGCGGTCTTTTGCATTGAGCACAAAATCCGGTCCCACAGAAGAAACAGTAACACCATCGCGCACCACTTCTGCAAGAAACAGTTTGCGCAGCGCACGTAAATTATTCTCGCTGATCGTACGCCCAACTAGCGGTGATCCAGGCTCAACGCGAGACTCAAGAAAGTAAGGTAAATCTTCTTGGTTTTGATCATCATAATTCGGTAGCAAGTAGCTGAGCGGGATAAGAATCAGCATCCCTCCCACCAGCACAGCCAAACCTATCATCGTAGGTGTAAAAAAGCTCAGGCTCGGTAAGCCTGCGTCTTCGACAAAGCTGTTGATGATTAAGTTAGTCGACGTACCAATCAAAGTTAACGTGCCACCAAAAATGGCGGCGTAAGACAAGGGAATAAGTAATTTCGAAGGTGCATGCTGCTGATTACGCTTAATCGCCCCAATCAATGAGACAACCACAGCGGTATTATTCGTAAATGAAGAAAGCAAGGCGGTCGACACACCGAGCTTAGCAATCACGCTGCCTAACTGGCCCTCAGAGATACTTCGGCTCACCCAACTGATCAGCAGTGTTTTTTCTAGAGCACAGGATGCAAGAATCAATAGAACCAGGGTTAACAATGAAGAGTTGGTAAAATTGGATGCGATAGTGGCTGAATCCATCATCCCAGCCATGAATGCAATAAAAGCGGCACCCGCAAAGACATAACTAGGCTTAATTTTCGTGACAAGCAAGCAAGTGATAATGCCAAGCAAAATCGCTAACACAAACCCTTGTTCCCACATAGCCTTTCCTTACCAAATAGCCCTAAAGGGCACAACAACGACTCATTTATCCATGAATCACCGACAAACGAGCAAACAGACAAAAATCAGCGCAAGCGAAAAGAACATCAGAATGCTCGGTTTCTTGGGCTCCACCGAAGCATTCTGGTATTAGGAGAATACCTAACGACATTTCGCAATTCAGTTAGGTAGCGACACCCCAAGTACAACAGCAAACAGTGCCTGAAATTATCGTACTTGGGTGAGCCAGTTACTTTTTCAGAAACTGGCTGACGTCTTTTGCTTCCCAGTGTGGGAAGTGTTTACGGACAAGCGCATTAAGCTCAACTTCAAACGCAGAGATGCCCGTCAAATCGCGCTCAACCACGGCGAGACTCTCTTTAACCATGCCAGCACCAACCGTCACGTTTGTCAGACGATCGATAATGATAAAGCCACCGGTATCTGCACAGTCTTGATAATTGTCCAGCGCGACTGACTCATTAAGAGACCATTCACACAAACCAATACCATTCAATGGCAGCTCTGCCGAGCTATGAGTCGAGAGATTATTAATGTCATATTGATGACGAATCGCTTCAACATGACCTACGGTTTTCTTACCTGCGATTTTGATGTCATAGTCACGACCCGGTTGCAGGGGTTGCTCTGTCATCCATACCACATCGGCAAGCAAATGGTTTGTGGTTTCCACTTGAGCATTATCTAGAACAATCAAATCGCCACGGCTAATATCGATCTCATCGCTTAGCGTCAGAGTGACAGCTAATCCGGCACGAGCTTCTTCGATATCACCATCAAATGTCACAATACGTGCCACAGTTGACGTTTTACCCGATGGCAATGCTTTAATGGCATCACCGACTTTGATCGAACCAGAAGAAATGGTCCCCGCAAAACCACGGAAATCGAGGTTAGGACGATTAACGTATTGCACAGGGAAGCGGAATTCACCCGCGCCTTTTTCTTGATCCACATCGACCGTTTCAAGAAGCTCAAGCAATGATGGGCCTTTAAACCAAGTCAGGTTTTGGCCTTTATCCACCACATTGTCCCCTTCAAGCGCTGAGATCGGGATGATTTGAATATCAATATCCCCTGTCAGATTCTCAGAGAACTTCAAATACTCGTCGCGGATCTCTTCAAAGCGCTCTTGCGAGTAATCCACTAAGTCCATCTTGTTGATCGCCACAACAAAGTGCTTCAAGCCCAACAGGTTGGAAATGAAAGAGTGACGACGAGTTTGATCGAGAATGCCCTTACGTGCATCAACCAGAATCACAGCTAAGTCACATGTCGATGCACCTGTAGCCATGTTACGTGTGTACTGCTCGTGTCCAGGAGTATCTGCAATGATGAATTTACGTTTCTGCGTCGAGAAATAGCGGTAAGCCACATCAATCGTGATCCCCTGCTCACGCTCAGCTTGTAAGCCATCGACCAACAACGCAAGGTCAGGCTTTTCACCCGTGGTACCCACACGTTGGCTGTCTGAGTGCACTGCCGCTAGCTGATCTTCATAAATTTGTTTTGAGTCATGGAGTAAGCGACCGATTAATGTACTTTTACCGTCATCCACCGAGCCACAAGTCAAGAATCTAAGTAACGACTTGTACTGGTGTTGTGTTAAATAGCCTTCGATACCAAGCTCGGCTAATTGAGCTTCAACTGCACTGTTCATTATCTTTCCTTAGATCCTTTAGAAGTAACCTTGACGTTTCTTAAGCTCCATCGATCCTGACTGATCGTGGTCGATCGCTCGGCCTTGGCGCTCACTCGACGTTGCCACCAGCATCTCTTCGATAATGCCAGTTAAAGTGTTTGCTTCAGACTCGATGGCCCCAGTCAATGGATAACAACCAAGGGTACGGAAGCGCACACTCTTCTCTTCAATCACTTCACCCGGTTGAAGCTCCATACGATCATCATCAACCATGATCAGCATGCCATCGCGTTCAACAACTGGGCGTTTGTTCGCGAGGTAAAGCGGCACGATCTCGATGTTTTCTAAATAGATGTATTGCCAGATATCAAGCTCAGTCCAGTTAGACAGCGGGAATACACGAATGCTCTCACCCTTATTGACCTGGCCGTTGTACGTCTTCCATAGCTCAGGACGTTGGTTTTTAGGATCCCATGTATGGTTCTTATCGCGGAATGAATACACGCGCTCTTTCGCCCGTGATTTCTCTTCGTCGCGGCGCGCACCACCAAAGGCCGCATCAAAACCGTACTTGTTCAGCGCTTGTTTTAAGCCTTGAGTCTTCATGATGTCAGTGTGCTTAGAAGAACCATGAACAAACGGACTACAGCCCATGGCTAGACCTTCTGGATTCTTATGTACCAAAAGCTCAAAACCGTATTTGGCCGCGGTGCGATCACGAAATTCAATCATCTCGCGGAACTTCCAATCGGTGTCAACATGCAGCAATGGAAATGGAATCTTACCTGGGTAAAAAGCTTTACGCGCAAGGTGCAGCATCACTGATGAGTCTTTACCAATCGAATACATCATGACTGGGTTATCAAACTCAGCCGCAACTTCACGGATGATGTGGATACTCTCCGCTTCGAGTTGTTTAAGGTGAGTTAAACGTTGTTGGTCCATGTTTTGTATTTCCTTTTTAAGCTTGAAGGCGCATTACGTCTCTAATCTTTGGTCTGAAATTATATGGAGTTGGCAATAGCACTTTTGTTGAATTCAGTACTAGACAAAAACCAGTCTAACTTTTGAGACAGCCGCACTACCTCTCCGACAACAATCAAAGATGGCGATTGTGCTTCCTTCGATAAATCAGAGAGTTGGGAGAGTTCTCCCGTAAATACTTTTTGTTGAATCTGCGTGCCACGCTCAATAATGGCAATCGGAGTCGACGCTGAACGGCCATGCTTAATGAGTTGATTCTGAATATAGTGTGATTTCATCAGCCCCATGTAGATCACTAAAGTCTGATTCCCACGCGCCAACGTGGACCAATCCATCTCATCACTTTCTTCTTTCAAGTGGCCAGTCACAAAGATGGCCGATTGCGCATAATCACGATGAGTCAGTGGAATACCAGCATAAGCGGTTGCGCCAGCTGCTGCGGTAATGCCAGGGACAACTTGAAAACGAACGCCGGCATCAGCAAGCACTTCTAACTCTTCACCACCACGACCAAATACAAACGGATCCCCACCTTTAATGCGCACTACTTTGTAGCCCTGCTTGGCAAAATCCACCAAAAGCTGATTCGTCTTCTCCTGCGGCACACTGTGATGCCCAGCTCGCTTCCCAACGCACACCAAAATCGTATCGCTTGGAATCAATGCCATGATTTCTTCAGACACCAAGTAGTCGTACAAAACCACGTCAGCTTGCTGCAAGCAGTTCAGTGCTTTCACCGTCAGAAGTTCAGGATCGCCTGGTCCTGCACCTACTAAGGCGACTTCACCAGGCTGTAGCGATTGCTTTGCAAAACGAGTAACACCAGCGACTGGGTTGTCAGAAACTAACCGGGGCTTTGGTTTAGGAAAAGAAGTGACTGAATCGTTCGTTGCCATGTGCTTGCTCATCGTCCATTGATATCGTTATGCAAGCATTATGGCGGGGCGTTTATATTACCTGAAATTCTAAAATTTCATTTTTTATTCAAAAATCTGCTAAGAAGTTTTTGTTTGGTCTCATTCAAAAGCGTGAAAAAGTCGGCGGTTAATATGAATAAGGTTCAGTAAACTGATTAATGTTCACAGTTTTCTGTATCTTTATCATCGAGTTGCATCCGTGTTTGATACATTACGCAGTACGATTTCCCCTTATCATTGAATTGGAGCACCAAATGAAAGTGGCAGTTCATCCTATTTCCCTCGCAGTATTAAGTGGCATGCTAACGCTTGCTGGCCCAACAATGGCCGATACCATCAAGCTTCGTATTATCGAAACCACCGACATTCACACCAACGTGATGGATTACGATTACTACAAAGACCAACCATCACAGCAAATCGGTTTAAGTCGCGCAGCGACAATAGTGAAACAAGCTAAGTCCGAGACAGAAAACACGGTACTAGTAGATAACGGTGATTTAATTCAGGGCAGCCCAATGGGCGATTACATGGCGGCAAAGGGGATTAATCCTGGCGACGTGCACCCAGTCTACAAAGCGATGAACCAGCTAGACTACGATGTGGGCAACATTGGCAATCATGAGTTCAACTATGGCTTAGATTTCCTACAAACGACGTTGAAGGGTGCAAACTTCCCTTACATCAATGCAAACGTATTTGATAAACAAACCGGTGAGCATTACTTCAAGCCTTACCTCATCAAAACTCACACATTTAAAGACACAAACGGCGAAGCGCATCAAATAAAAGTGGGTTACATCGGCTTTGTACCACCACAAATTATGGTGTGGGATAAGAAGAACTTAGAAGGCAAAGTCTTTGCTAAAGACATTAAGGAAACAGCAGAGAAACTGATTCCTCAAATGAAGAAAGAAGGCGCAGACGTGATTGTGGCGATTCCACACTCGGGCATTTCTACTGATCCATACAAACTAGGCGCTGAAAACTCTGTTTACTACCTCACAGAAGTTGAAGGTATTGATGCGATTGCTTTTGGTCACTCTCACGCCGTCTTCCCAGGGAAAGACTTCGCAAACCTACCTGGTGTTGATATAAATAAAGGGACCATCAATGGTGTAACGTCCGTGATGCCGGGCCGCTGGGGAAGTCACGTAGGTGTGATGGATTTGATGCTGAAAGAGAAAGACGGCAGATGGCAAGTCGTCGAAGGCCAAGCAGAAGCACGCCCTATCTTCGATAAAGTAAATAAGAAGTCATTAGCTAAAGCCGATGCAGATATTGTGAAAGCGTTAGAAGAAGATCACAAAGGCACTCGTGAATTTGTAAACCAACCAATCGGCAAAGCAAATGATGTCATGTACAGCTTCTTGGCATTAGTGCAGGACGACCCCACCATTCAAATCGTTAACCTTGCTCAGAAAGACTACGTAGAACGCTTTATTCAAGGCGACCCAGACCTTTCTGACATTCCAGTACTGAGTGCGGCAGCACCATTTAAAGTCGGCGGTCGTAAGAACGATCCGAATAACTTTACAGAAGTAGAATCCGGTCAGCTCACCTTCCGTAATGCGGCCGATCTTTACTTATATCCAAACACCTTGGTTGCGATGAAAGTGAAAGGTAAAGAAGTTCGCGAATGGCTAGAGTGCAGTGCGGGTCAATTCAACCACATCGACATCAACAATCCTAAACCGCAATCTTTGATTGATTGGGATAATTTCCGTACGTACAACTTCGATGTTATTGATGGGGTTAACTACCAAATCGACGTTACCCAACCGCCGAAGTACGATGCGGATTGTAAAGTGATTAATCCAGATTCTCAGCGCATTGTGAATCTGACGTTCAATGGTAAGCCTGTCAATCCGAAGCAAGATTTCATCATCGCAACCAATAACTACCGTGCATATAGCAATACTTTCCCTGGTACAGGCCCAGATTTCATTGCATTTGACGCACCAGATGAAAACCGCTCTGTCGTCGCCACTTATATTTCTCGCGTGAGTGAAGAAAAAGGAGAAGTGACACCAAGCGCTGACAACAACTGGTCTTTCGCACCGATTAAGTCCGATAACAAGCTAGATATTCGTTTCGAAACCTCCCCTAGCGATAAAGCGGCGCAGTTCATCAAAGAGAAAGGACAATACCCAATGAAACGCGTGTCAACAGACGACATTGGTTTCGCAATTTATCAAATCGATCTGAATAAATAAGGTTGATTTGACAACAACACTAAGCGGCTCTCATGAGCCGCTTTTTTGTTACCAATAAAACCCGTTAAAATAAAGAAAACCGTTTCTGAGTTATCACATGCACAGCGATCTTTTTTCAGACTTAGTCAAACATGGCTTTTTAGAGACAGAAGCAAACCAACTTATTGAAAATGGTGAGTTACTCGAACTGCCTACACGCCACATTCTTAATCACCAAGGGGAGTTTAGCTCACACCTTTACTTCATCATTGAGGGGTTATGCCACGCAAGCTATCTTACTGAGCACGGCAAAGAATTCAGTAAAGAATTTTATTGGGAGAAGGACTGGGTTATCGGGTTTGAGAGCATAATAAAGGACCAACCTTCGCCTTACTTATTGGAAACGCTGAGCGCTTGTCAGCTATTTTGCTTGCCAATTGAAACGTTGCATCACTGGCGAGCAGAAAAGCACGCCATTTACTTAAAGCTACTCGAAAACCAACTGGTTAATAAAGAGAACAAAGAACGCTTTATGTTGCTCTACTCTCCAGAAGAACGATATCAATTATTTTGCGCTCATTACCCAGATTTAAAGCAACGTATTACCGATAGTCAAATTGCGGCCTACCTGGGCATTACACCAATCAGTTTGAGTCGAATCAAAGCACGCTTAACCAAAGATCACACTCTCAAATAAACTCAAAAAAGAAAAAAGCTCTTCAAACGAAGAGCTTTTTCTCTGCTATTTGAGCTATTTAAGAATTCGCGCCCGGAACTGGCGCCCTTTCATCTTGCCGTTACTAATGGTTTGTAGAGCCTTTTTAGCCACAGACTTTTCGACGGCAACATAAGCGCGCACAGGGAACAGATGGATCTTTCCGACTTGAGAGCCTGGAATACCATTTTTTCCTGTCAGACAACCTAAAATATCACCCGGTCGTACTTTCTGTTTCTTACCGCCATCAATGTTAATCGTCACCATCTTCGCTTGGTATGGCTGCTGATTTGATTTGGCAGGCAATGTTGCTGGTACCACGTCCATCTCTAGGTATTCTTCAATACGAGCTACACGTAAACCGTCTTTCTCACCAAAAAAGCTAAACGCTAAACCTTTACTACCCGCACGACCTGTACGACCAATACGGTGCACATGAACCTCAGGATCGCGCGATAGCTCAAAGTTAAAGACAGCATCAAGATTATCAACGTCCAAACCACGCGCTGCAACGTCTGTTGCAACAAGGATAGACACACTCTTGTTAGCAAACTGCACCAATGCTTGGTCGCGTTCACGCTGCTCTAAGTCCCCGTGGATATCGATAACGCTGAATCCTTTGTGATGCAACTCATCTGCGACACTTTGCACTTCTTTTTTGGTATTACAAAAAACAACCGCGGACTCTGGTTGGTGAGTCAGCAGCAAATTCGCCAATGCTTCATCACGCGCTTCCGAGCCTTCAACTTTATAGAAGTACTGCGCAATGCTTGAAGTATCATGCGTCGATTCCACCTTAATCACTTCCGGTGTCTGCATTATACGCTGCGCAATTTGCTCAATTTTTTCTGGAAAAGTAGCACTGAAAAGTAGAGTTTGACGCTGCTTTGGCGCTGCATCGATGATTGCATCTAATGCGTCTTGGAAACCCATGTCCAACATGCGATCAGCTTCATCTAGCACCAAGGTATTCAGTTCGCTAAGATCAATTCGGCCTTTTTCAAGGTGATCCAAAATACGACCAGGAGTACCAACTAGGATATGCGCACCATGCTCTAACGAACCAATTTGTGGCCCCATTGGCATCCCACCGCAGAGAGTAAGCACTTTAATATTATGAATGCCGCGACCTAAAGTACGAATTTCCTTCGCTACTTGATCTGCAAGCTCACGTGTTGGACACAATACTAATGACTGGACACGAAAGCGTTTGACGTTGAGGTTCGATAAAACCCCTAAACCAAATGCAGCGGTTTTACCTGAGCCCGTTTTACCCTGCCCGATGACATCACGATGTTTTAGGATTGCAGGCAAGCTCAAAGCTTGAATTGGCGTCATGTGGGTATAGTTCAGGGAATCAAGTGTGGCGAGTAACGCTGGGTTAAGCCCAACTTGATCGAATGTTTGTTTGCTCACGGGGATATCCTCAGGTGAGATGGAAAGAGGGCACATTATCACCAGATTTGGTGGGAAAACCAGTGCTAATTAACCTTTGTTAATGAGTATGAGCTCAAAACAAAGTAAAGTCAGTCACTCTATTCTCATTACGGATAACAACATGCTCACTTGGATTACTTTGCCCTTTGCTCAGCTAACAACCACGCAGCTGTATGAAATGATGAAATTGCGTGTGGATGTATTCGTTGTTGAACAAACCTGCCCTTACCCTGAACTTGATGGTAAGGACACGCTGGAAGGCATTTATCATCTAATAGGCTATCACGGTGATGAACTGGTTGCTTGCGCAAGATTACTGCCCGCAGGCACTACGTATGACAATGTGAGTATTGGTCGAGTGGTGACAAAGCAGACCGCGCGAGGCGGTGGCTTAGGTCATAAGTTATTGGACAAGGCCTTGGCACAATGCGAAACATTATGGCCAGGACAGACAATAGATATAGGTGCTCAAGAACACCTCATCCAGTTTTATGCTAGTCATGGATTCAAGGTTATCTCAGAGTGCTATCTTGAAGATGGTATCCCTCATGTGGATATGCGGAAAGAATCCGTAGCGCTATAAGCTTCAACTCGATTGGTTACTATGAAAACTAATCGCTATGAAAAACTGACTAAAAAGACGCGATATCTTCGCGTCTTTTCATTTGAAGCGTTTACTTGTTACGTCCAAAGGTCCCATCCGATAAACGGAAAAACATAACGGACCGCCCGCTTTTTTCCAGCTGTAGCATATCTAACTCGCCTTCGTCACTAAGCTTAAAGCGAATCAATTGTCCCTGCTTTATTTGGCTTAGCGGCTTATCACTGCCTTCTATTTTGACCAGAGCGCTAAGATCCGCCATAGAGAGCTGATTACTTCTGAAAACCTGCGCTAATGTATCACCATTTTTAACCGTGTACTCTTTCCAGTCTTCAGATTTCGGTCCAGAGTTCTGAGAGGTTCGCTGCTGGCTTAAACTCTGCGCGTTCAGCTCAATCGCTACGCGTTGATGATCGACCTCAGTCTGCTCAACTGGCTGGTCTGTTTTATTCGGCAAAGGAATAACAAGGAGTACCAGAATCAATGGCACTAAGACCATCAAAGCACGCTGATGAAATTTAGGCAGGCGCAACCAAAACTGCTTAACAGGCTGTATACGCTCCAACCATTGCTCTTTGTTGAACGGCTGCTTCCAGTCGATAGCAGCGAATTTTTGTTTAACCAACTCGACATAGTCGACTTGCTGCTTTTTCTTTCTGCGACGATTCATTGTAATGAGTCCCTTAATACTTCTACGGCCAGTATAAAAATACCGACGCGGAGAGTATATGTTTTTCACCAAACTAAAATGGAATTGGGATTAAATTAGCAGAAATTTCACTTGGAGTAAGAGATAAGTCACAACCTGGCCGCCTCAATTAAGCATTCAGTCGCAATCATTTAAACCTAAGCTCGAAACTGATATCCTGTTACCTTTATCACTCCTAATAAGAGCGACATTCATGTCTGAAATTA